>NZ_QGKS01000267.1 GCF_003172935.1 Micromonospora sicca
CGTCTACCACAGCGTCGAAATCCGCGACCCGAAGGCCGACGGCAAGCAGACCGACAAGCTGCGCACCGACATCGTCCACACCGTCGATGAGGGCCGCGCCGTGGTCGCCAACATCGCCGGCACCGCCACCGACACCGACGGCAACACCCACTCCTTCGAAGGCGGCCACTACATCAGCGTCGTGGGCTACCGCGACGGCGGCCACACGGCGACCATCGCCGACTCGGCCGACCCGAACATGGCCTCCTACCGGATGAGCGTGGACAACCTCGCCGACTGGATCGCCACCCGCGGCTACACCGCCTCCTGACCCAACCAGCACCAACCCGAAAGGGCCGACCCCCACCCGGGGGCCGGCCCTTTCGTCGTCTCTTGACCACCCGGATCGGCCGCGCCGGTCCGGGCCTGACCGCCGGCTCAGGGGTGGCGGCCGGACCGGGCTGGTCGCGGTCAGCCGCCGGAGTCGTCCAGCTCGGCGCCGTCGGGCACGGTGTCGTCGTCCCGGCTGGCCAGCCAGCCGTCGGGCAGGAAGACCTTGCCCGGGGAGTTGGTCCGGCCGCGCGGCTGACCCAGGGTGGCCACCGGGAACGGCTCGGCCGGGTCGAGCTTGCCGAGCAGGTCGTCGAGCTGCGCCAGGCTGTCGATCATCGCCAGGGAGCGGCGCAGCTCGCTGCCGACCGGGAACCCCTTGAGGTACCAGGCGACGTGCTTGCGGAAGTCGGTGCAGCCGTCCCGCTCACCCCGGGTTGGGTTGCGCGCACCCGCGACGAACTGGTCGACGAGCAGCTCGGCGTGCCGGCGCATGGTCGCCGCCACCTCGCCCAGGCTGGGCAGCCGCCGCTCCGACCGGCCGTTGAACGCGGCCTCCAGGTCGGCGAAGAGCCACGGACAACCCAGGCAGCCCCGCCCGATCACCACGGCGTCGACGCCGGTGTGCGCCACCATCCGCAGCGCGTCGTCGGCCTCCCAGATGTCCCCGTTGCCGAGCACCGGCACGTCCAGGGCCTGCTTGAGGGTGGCGATCGCGTCCCAGTCGGCGGTGCCCGAGTAGCGCTGCGCGGCCGTACGCCCGTGCAGGGCGACCGCCGCCACACCCGCGTCCTGCGCGGCGAGCCCCGCCTCGACGTACGTCAGGTGGTCGTCGTCGATGCCCTTGCGCATCTTCACCGTGACCGGCACCCCGGCGGGCGACGCGGCGTCCACCGCGGCCTTCACCAGGCGGGCGAAGAGCCGGCGCCGCCACGGCAGAGCCGAACCGCCACCGCGCCGCGTCACCTTGGGCACCGGGCAGCCGAAGTTGAGGTCGATGTGGTCGGCGAGGTCCCGCTCCACCACGATCCGCACCGCGGCGGCGGTGATCTCCGGGTCGGTGCCGTAGAGCTGGAGGCTGCGCGGCTGCTCGTCCGCGCCGAAGGCGATCATGCGCAGCGTCTTCGGGTTCCGGTCGACCAGCGCCCGCGTGGTGATCATCTCGCAGACGTAGATGCCGCCGCCCTGCTCCCGGCAGAGCCGGCGGAAGCCGACGTTGGTGATGCCGGCCATCGGCGCCAGCACCACCGGCGGCCACACCTGGTGCCGCCCGAGGGTCAACGGGCGCAGCGCGGGCAGGGTCGGGGCGGTCACCGGACAAGTGTACGGGGCCCTGACCGGCACTCCTCCCGCGCCGGTCAGGGCCCCGTCAGCGACTCAGCAGCCGGGCAGGCGCTCGATCAGGTACCGCTCGACCTGGTCCAGCGAGACGCGCTCCTGGGCCATGGTGTCCCGGTTCCGCACGGTCACTGCGTTGTCGTCGAGGGTGTCGAAGTCGACCGTCACGCAGAACGGCGTGCCGATCTCGTCCTGCCGGCGGTAGCGGCGGCCGATGGCCTGCGAGTCGTCGAACTCGACCACCCAGCGCTTGCGCAGGTCCGCGGCGAGCCCCTTCGCCTTGGGCGAGAGCGCCTCGTTGCGGGACAGCGGCAGCACCGCCACCTTCACCGGGGCCAGCCGCGGGTCGAAGCGCATCACGGTGCGCTTGTCGACGCCGCCCTTGGTGTTCGGGGCCTCGTCCTCGTCGTACGCCTCGAGCAGGAAGGCGAGCACCGCGCGGGTCAGGCCGGCGGCCGGCTCGATCACGTACGGCATCCAGCGCTCGCCCTTGGTCTGGTCGAAGTACGACAGGTCGACGCCGGAGTGCTTGCTGTGCGTGGAGAGGTCGAAGTCGGTCCGGTTGGCGATGCCCTCCAGCTCGGCGAACTCGGTGCCGCCGAACTGGAACCGGTACTCGATGTCGACCGTGCGCTTCGAGTAGTGGGAGAGCTTCTCCTTGGGGTGCTCGTAGAAGCGCAGGTTCTCCGCCGACAGACCCAGGTCGAGGTACCAGTTCCAGCGCTGCTCGAGCCAGTACTCGTGCCACTGCTCGTCGGAGCCCGGCTCGACGAAGAACTCCATCTCCATCTGCTCGAACTCGCGGGTCCGGAAGATGAAGTTGCCCGGGGTGATCTCGTTGCGGAACGACTTGCCGGTCTGCGCGATGCCGAACGGCGGCTTCTTGCGGGCGACCGTCTCCACGTTCTTGTAGTTGACGAAGATGCCCTGGGCGGTCTCCGGGCGCAGGTAGTGCAGGCCCTCGTCGCTCTCCACCGGGCCCAGGTAGGTCTTCATCAGGCCGTTGAACATCTTCGGCTCGGTGAAGGTGCCCTTGTTGCCGCAGTTGGGGCAGTTCAGCTCCGACAGCGAGGTCAGCGGCTTGCCGTGCTTCTCGGCGTACGCCTCCTCCAGGTGGTCGGCGCGGAACCGCTTGTGGCAGAACTGGCACTCGGTCAGCGGGTCGACGAACTCGGCGATGTGGCCCGACGCCTCCCAGACCTTGCGGGCCAGGATGACCGCGGAATCCAGGCCGACCACGTCGTCGCGCTGCTGGACCATGGTCTTCCACCACTGCCGGCGGACGTTCTCCTTGAGCTCCACGCCGAGCGGACCGTAGTCCCACGCCGACCGGGTGCCCCCGTAGATCTCGCTGGAGGGGAAGACGAAGCCTCGGCGCTTGGCGAGACTGACGACGGCGTCGATACGGTCGGCTGGCATGTTTCCTCCTACGCCGGCTGGCGGTCGGCGGGGGCGATGTGGATGTAACGGTCAGTTCGCGACAACGGTACGGCTACCGGAGTCCCGAGCCCAGCAGAATACCGGGGGCGGGTCAGCTCACCCCGCAGACCTCCATGCCACCGGTCTGCGGATCCGCCGCCAGGGTCACCTGCTGGGCCTCCCGCTTGCCGCCGCTGAGCGTCACGTCGACCGGCACGGTGAGGGTCTGCGCGTCGACCCTGCCCACCCGGTAGCCGGAGATCGGGGGCTCCGCGGCCACCCGCTGCTCGAACTCCGGCCGGGGTTCGCGCCGCTGGGCGTCGTCGCAGAGCCGGTCGTACGCCCGGGACCAGTCCTTCTCCACCAGGGCCTGGTAGTAGTCGTCGGTCACCGTCCGGCCCTGCTCCTCGATCGCCTGCACGTTGCTCACCGCCAGTCCGACGATCGCCGCGCCGCCCCCGCCGCAGCAGAGCAGCACGGCCAGCGCCCCGACGCCGAGGCCGAGCCAGAGCCGGGCCCGGCCGCCCTCGGTGGGCGGAGCGGCGAACGGCGGGGCCACTCCCGGGCCGGCAGGGACGTCCGGCTCGGCCGGCGACCCCGGGACCGGCGGCGCGCCGCCTTCGCCGGACAGCACGGGGTGAGGGGGCGGGCCTACCGGTCCGGGAGCGGTCATACGGCAGAGGGTAGTGCCCCCGCGGTCACCGGTAAGGACCTGCGGCCCGATCACTGGCGACGACGACGATCTCCCCGTCCGGCGCGGCGCTGGCCAGCGTCTCGTACGCCGACGGCTCGTCGACCGACTCGGCCAGCAGCGGCACCGCCGTGATCTTGACGTCGAAGCCGCCCAGCGCCCGCCGGTACGCCCCGACCGACTCCCACTCGGTGAGCAGGCACCAGTGCCTCGGGTCGTCCAGCGCGCGCAGCAACTCGCCGCGCAGGTAGCCGGGGCGGGCGGCGAGCGCCGTGAGGGCGGCGTGCGCCCGCTCGGTGAAGTCGGGCGCGACCTCGGCGTCCACCACGAACCGGTTGGTCACCAGCACCGGCGTCCTCCTCGTAGAGTCTGTGGGATGCAGCGTACGCAGAGCCCCCTGCTGGGCCGCCTGGCCCGGGTCAACCCGACGACGGTCTTCCTGGCCACGCTGGTCCTGGTGCTGGTGGCGCTCTTCGCGCCCGGTCCGGTCGGCGGCCTGCTGCTGCTGGCGCTGGCCGCGGGGCTGGTGTGGCTGATGGTGACCACCTGGCCGGTGCAGGCGCCGGCGACCCGGGTGATCCGCCTGGTGATGCTGACCCTGCTGATCGCGGTGGCCCTGGCCAAGCTGCTCTGACATGCAATCATGCGTTTTTGACAATCAATTTCGTTATCGCGGACAGTGGTCGTCATGACGATCCGCTCCGCGCGCCGCGTCCTGGCCGCCACCGCCACCGCCCTGCTCGCCCTCGGCGGCACCGCCGCCTGCTCCGACGGCGGGCCGGCCGGCGCCGACCCGGAGCGGGTCGACGTGGTGGCCGCCTTCTACCCGCTCCAGTTCCTCGCCGAGCGGATCGGCGGCGACGCGGTCAAGGTCACCAACCTGGCCAAGCCCGGCGCCGAGCCGCACGACCTGGAGCTCAACCCGCGCCAGGTCGGCCAGATCAGCGACGGGGAGCTGATCGTCTACCTCAAGGGCTTCCAGCCGGCCGTGGACGAGGCGGTCGACCAGAACGGCGGCGACCGGGCGTTCGACGTGGCCGGCGTGCAGCCGCTGCACGACGCGGCGGCCGGCGGTCACCAGCACGAGGGTGAGCCCGGCCACGAGGAGGAGACCGGCGGCAAGGACCCGCACCTCTGGCTCGACCCCACCCGGCTGGCCACCGTCGGCGACCGGCTCGCCGAGCGGCTCGGCAGGGCCGACCCGGAGCAGGCCGCCGACTTCACCGCCCGGGCAGCGGCGTTCCGCGCCGACCTGGCGAAGCTCGACACCGAGTACGCCGAGGGGCTGAAGACCTGCCAGCGCCGGGAGATCGTGACCAGCCACACCGCGTTCGGCTACCTGGCCGAGCACTACCAGCTCGAGCAGGTCGGCATCACCGGCCTCACCCCGGACAGCGAGCCCTCGCCGCAGCGCCTCGCCGAGGTGGCGAAGGAGGCCCGGGAGCACCGGGCCACCACCATCTTCTTCGAGACCCTGGTCAGCCCGAAGGTCGCCGAGACCGTGGCCCGCGAGGTCGGGGCGAAGACCGCCGTCCTCGACCCGATCGAGGGCCCACCCGCCGACGGGGACTACCTGTCGGCGATGCGCGCCAACCTCGAAACCCTGCGAACCGCGTTGGACTGCTCATGAACGCACCCGTCATCCAGGTCACGCACGCCGCCGTCGGCTACGACGGCCGCCCCGTGCTGCGGGACGTCTCGCTGACCGTCACCGCCGGCGAGGTGGTCGCCGTGCTCGGCGCCAACGGCTCCGGCAAGTCCACCCTGATCCGCGCGGTGCTCGGGCTGGTCCCGCTCAGCGCCGGGTCGGTCACCCTGTTCGGCGCCCCGCAGCGCCGCTTCCGGCAGTGGCACCGGATCGGGTACGTCCCGCAGCGGCTCGGCGCCGGCAGCGGCGTACCCGCCACGGTGGGCGAGGTGGTGGCCTCGGGGCGGCTGGCCCGGCGGGGCGTACTGCGGCCGGCGGGGCGGGCCGACCGCGAGGCGGTCGCCGCCGCGCTGCGGGCCGTCGGGCTCGCCGACCGGGCCGGTGACCCGGTCGCCACCCTCTCCGGCGGCCAGCAGCAGCGCACCCTGATCGCCCGGGCCCTGGCCGGCGAACCCGAGCTGCTGGTGCTGGACGAGCCGACCGCCGGGGTCGACGCGGAGAGCCAGCAGGCGTTCGCCGCGGCGCTGCGCGGCTTCCTGGCCGGCGGCGGGACCGTGCTGCTGGTCGCCCACGAGTTGGGCCCGCTGCGACCGCTGATCAGCCGGGCGGTCGTCGTGCACGAGGGCGGCATCTGCCACGACGGCGCGGTGCCGGAGCCGGCCGGGCACCACGCGGAACCCGACCACGAGCACGTGCACCCGCACTGCGACGAGGAGCCCGCCGGGCTGTGGAGCATCTGACATGGACCTCTTCCAGTACGACTTCATGCTGCGCGCCCTGGTCGGCGCGCTGGTCATCGGGCTGGCCGCGCCGGCGCTCGGCATCTACCTGGTGCAGCGGCGGCTGGCGCTGATCGGCGACGGGATCGGGCACGTGGCGCTCACCGGCGTCGGGGCCGGGCTGCTGCTGAACCGTTCCCCGGTGCTGGTGGCGGTGCTCGCGGCGACCCTCGGCGCGATCGGCATCGAGCTGGTCCGCTCGCGCGGCCGTACCTCCGGCGACCTGGCCCTGGCGCTGCTCTTCTACGGCGGCATCGCCGGCGGCGTGATGCTGGTCGGGCTCTCCGATGCCAGCAGCGCGGCGCTCAACTCGTACCTGTTCGGGTCGCTGACCACCACGTCGCCGGCCGACCTGACCACGATCCTGGTGCTCGGCGCGGCGATTCTGGTGCTCATGCTGGCGCTGCGCCCGGCGCTCTTCGCGGTCTGCCACGACGAGGAGTACGCCCGGGTGTCGGGGCTGCCGGTCCGCGCGCTCAACCTGCTGCTGGCGGTGACCACCGCGGTGACCGTGACGATCGCCATGCGGGCGGTCGGCGTGCTGCTGATCAGCGCGCTGATGGTGGTGCCGGTGGCCACCGCCCAGCAGGTCACCCGGGGCTTCCGCAGCACCATGACGGCCGCCATGGCGCTGGGGCTCTTCGCCGCCGGGGCGGGCATCTGGGTGGCGGCCACCGCCGATACCGCGCCGGGCGCCTCGGTGGTGCTGCTGGCCATCGCCTCGTTCCTGGTGGTCGCGCTCGCCGCGGCCGGCTGGCGGGCGCTGCGCCGGCGGACCAGCCCGGCGGCCGCGCCGGCCCCCGAGCCGCACGAGGTCGTGCTCCGGTGAGCCACCCCTGAACGATCCTGCTGGCATTGGTTACCGTTACGGGATGACGGGCACGAACGGGTACGACGCCTTCGAGGGCGCGGGTGACCTGCTGCGTGCACTGTCCGCGCCGATCCGGCTGGCGATCGTGACCGAGCTGGCGCAGGGTGAACGGTGCGTGCACGAGCTGGTGGAGAAGCTGGGCGCACCCCAGCCGCTGGTCTCCCAGCACCTGCGGGTGCTCCGCGGCGCCGGCGTAGTCCGCGGCTCCCGGCGCGGCCGGGAGATCGCGTACGCCCTCGTGGACGAGCACGTCGCACACATCGTGGCGGACGCGGTCAGCCACGCCGGGGAGGGACCGTGACCGAGGGGACGTTGCGGAACACGCGGCAGCGGACGGCCGTGAGCACTCTGCTGGCCGAGGTGGAGGGCTTCCACAGCGCGCAGGACCTGTACGCGATGCTGCGCCAGCGGGGCGAGCGGGTCGGCCTGACCACCGTCTACCGGACATTGCAGGGGCTGGCCGACGCCGGCGAGATCGACGTGATGCGCCCGCCCGGCGGCGAGCACCTCTACCGGCGGTGCAGCGAGGGTCACCACCACCACCTGGTCTGCCGGGACTGCGGGCGGACGGTGGAGGTGGCCGGGCCGACGGTGGAGAGCTGGGCGGAGCGGGTCGCCGCGCAGCACGGGTACGCCGAGGTCAGCCACACCCTGGAGATCTTCGGCACCTGCCCGGCCTGCGCCGGCTGAGAATTCTCCCCCGTGCCCCGGCGGCCGGCGCGTGGCACGCTGTCCGGCGTGAAGATCTACGCCGACCGTTTTCCCACCGCTCTCCGTCAGCTCCTCACCGACCTCCTCGTCGTCGCCTGGGTCTACGCGGCGATCCGCTTCGCGCTCTGGCTGCACGACCTGGTGCAGAAGCTGGCCGTACCCGGACAGAAGCTGGAAGGGGCCGGCGGCGGCCTCGCCGACAACCTGGCCGACGCCGGCGGCAAGGTCGGCCGGGTGCCGCTGGTCGGCGACGAGCTGACCGGCCCCTTCAACAAGGCCGCGGAGGCCGCCCGGGCGGTCGCGGAGGCGGGCCGCGACCAGCAGGAACTGGTCGGCCAGCTGGCTCTCGCGCTCAGCATCGCGGTGCTGGTCTTCCCGCTCGGACTGGTGCTCTTCGGCTGGCTGCCGCTGCGGGTGCGCTGGATGCGCCGGGCCGGCGCGGCGAAGGCGCTCGCCACCGCCCCCGCCGGCCGGGACCTGCTGGCGCTGCGGGCCCTCGCCGGCCAGCCGCTGGGCCGCCTGACCCGGATCGCGCCCGACGTGGCCGAGGCGTGGCGCCGCGGCGACGACGCCACCGTCGACGCGCTCGCCGCGCTGGAGCTGCGCAGGCTGGGACTTCGGGCGGGCCGCTAGGGTGTGGCGGTGCTGTACTTCCTGATCGTCGTCGCCGTGCTGCTGCTGGCGTACGCGGGCGTCCTGGTGAGCTTCGTCCGCAAGGGCCGCAAGATCCCGCCGCAGGCGTACCTGGTGCTGGCCGTGCTCAACGGACTCATCCTGGCCGCCATCATCGCCTGGGCCATCGCCCGCTGACCGGCCGGCGGGATGCGGCATGCCGCGGTCTCCGGGCGACCGGGAACCGCGACATGCCGCACGCCGTCACGAACGGGGTGGGATGCGGCGGCGGACGTCCTTCGCCGTGGACGGGCCGGGGGTCCAGCGGGCCACCCAGGGGGCGTCCGCGGGCGGGGTGGCGACGCCCTCCTCGAGGGCGGCGTACCGGCCGGCGAGGATCCGCTTCGCCGCCGCCACGTCCAGCGAGTCGGTGTTCGACCAGAGCCCGGTGAACAGCTCCTCGATCCGCAGCCGAGCCTGCCGGCAGAACAGGTCGGCCAGCTCGACGTTCTCCGGGCGGCTGTCCTTCTCCGCGTACGCCCGGACGCAGACCGCGGACATCGCGAACAGCTCCGCGCCGATGTCCACCACCCGGCCGAGGAACGCCTGCTTGCGCTCCATCTTCCCCTGCCACCGGGACATCGCGTAGAACGTCGACCGGGCCAGCTTGCGTGAGGTCCGCTCGACGTGCCGCAGGTGACCGGCGAGCGGGCCGAACTCGGCGTACGCGCCGGGGGCCTGGCCCTTGCCGACGGCGAGGGTGGGCAGCCACTTGGCGTAGAACACGCCGGCCCGCGCGCCGGCCTTCGCCTTGCGACCGAGGCCGGCGTCCGGGTCGATGATGTCGCCGGCCACCGAGAGGTGCGCGTCCACCGCCTCCCGGGCGATCAGCAGATGCATGATCTCGGTGGAGCCCTCGAAGATCCGGTTGATCCGCAGGTCACGCAGGATCTGCTCGACTGCGGCGGGGCGTTCGCCCCGGGCGGCGAGGGAGTCGGCGGTCTCGTAGCCGCGCCCGCCCCGGATCTGGATCAGCTCGTCGGCGATCTTCCAGGCCATCTCGCTGGCGTAGAGCTTGACCAGCGCCGCCTCGATCCGGATGTCGTTACGGTCGTCGTCGGCGAGCAGGCAGCAGAGGTCGAGCATGCTCTCCATGCCGTACGTGGTGGCGGCGATGAAGGCCAGCTTCTTGGCGACGGCCTCGTGCTCGCCGAGCGGCCGGCCCCACTGGATCCGGTCGGCGGCCCACTCCCGGGCCACGTTGAGCGACCACTTGCCCGCCCCGACGCACATCGCCGGCAGCGAGAGGCGGCCGGTGTTCAGCGTGGTCAGGGCGATCTTCAGCCCCTTGCCCTCGCCGCCGATCACGTTCTCCTTAGGCACGAAGACGTCGTGGAACCGGGTGAGGCTGTTCTCCAGGCCGCGCAGGCCGACGAAGGCGTTGCGGCGTTCCACCGTGATGCCCTCGCTGTCGCCCTCGACCACGAAGGCGGTGATCCCGCCGCGCCGGCCCTCGGCCGCCGGCACCCGGGCCATCACCACCAGCAGGGTGGCGACCGTGCCGTTGGTGGCCCACAGCTTCACCCCGTTGAGCCGGTAGCCCGTGCCGTCGGCGGTGGGCTCGGCGGTGGTGGCCAGCCGGGCCGGGTCGGAACCGACGTCCGGCTCGGTGAGCAGGAACGCGGAGACCTCACCGGCGGCGAGCCGTGGCAGGAACCGCTGCTTCTGCTCCGGGGTGCCGAACATCTTCAGCGGCTGCGGCACGCCGATCGACTGGTGCGCCGAGAGCAGCGCCCCGATGGCCGGGCTGATCGAACCGGCCCGCATCAGCGCCCGGCAGTAGTGCAGGTTGCTCAGCCCGAGCCCGCCGTACTTCTGGTCGATCTTCATGCCGAAGGCGCCGAGCCGGGCCAGGCCGTGGAAGACCTCGTCCGGGATGGACGCCTCCCGCTCGATGGCCCCGCCGTCCACCTCGGAGTCCAGGTACGCCCCGAACGCACCGAGGAACTCCTCGGCCCCCGCGACGTCGTCCGGGTCGGACCGCGGCCAGGGGTTGATCAGGTCGAGCCGGAACCGGCCGAGGAAGAGTTCCTTGCCGAAGCTGGGCCGGTCCCAGGCCGACTCCCGGGCCGCCTCGGCGACCTGACGGGCCTCCTTCTCGGAGACCTGCCCCGCCTCGGCGGGCAGCGGTGCGGCGCCGCCGGCCTCGTCGATCGCGGCGGCGGTCGTGGCCGCCTCGCCCCCGGGCGCCGGGGGACCGTGGTCGGGATCGTCGATCGGCGCCACCCGTCCGGTGGGGCCGCCCGCGCCCTGCGTTCCGTCCGGTCGGCTGTTCTGTGTCGTGGTCACGGCTGCCCCCTCGAACCTCGGTCCGGCTGCGTCAACGTGCGCGACAAAAACGACGCTACCCCCGGGTGTTACCCAGGGGTAGCGTTCTTGGCACGTCCGATTTGGCGAGATGACAGCGGGGCTCAGTCGCCGGCGAGCACCTGCGGGTCGTCGTCATCGTCGTCGATGTCGTCCTCGCCCCAGTTGCGCCGGGCGAACGGCAGGATCACCCAGAAGGCCAGGAACCAGATCCCGGTGACCGCGCTGAGCAGCAAGGCGACCGGCCGGCTGAGCACGAAGTCGGTGATCAGCAGGACGGCGCTGACCATCGAGATCAGCATGAAGCCGAGGCCCCCGCCGGCCATCCGGTGGGCGAACCGGACCAGCTCCGGCTTGCGCCCCTGCCGGAACAGCGCCCGGTGGAAGGCGACCGGCGAGATGATCATCGCGGTGGCCGCCGCGGCGCCCAGCAACGCGACGATGTAGACGTTCTTCTGGAAGTCGGTGACGCGGGTGAAACCGTTGCTGAACGGCAGGGTCAGCAGGAAGGCGAAAAGGATCTGCACCCCGGTCTGCGCCACCCGCAGCTCCTGCAGCAGGTCGGCGAAGTTGCGCTGCCAGCGCTGCTTCTCGGTTTCCTTGGACACCGACCACCTCCACGAAGACGGTACTGCCGGCGGGGAGCACCCCGTCGGCAGCTGAGCCTTTGCCCCGCCGGGCGTTTCGCGAAACCGCCTCGCGGACGCCCGCCGCCCGGGCCGGGGGCGAACCGGTCACGCCCCCCGGCGGATCCGGCCGGCGTACCGGGCCTCCAGCTCGGCGTTGTGCTCGTCGCCACCGGTGATGTTGGCCGACAGGTAGACCGGGGGCCGCTCCCCCGCCGCCAGCAACCGGGCCACCACCTCCGCCACGATCTGCTGGGCCAGCAGCGCGGCCGTCATCGAGGAGACCGCGCCGACCGCGCCGCCGCCGGGCAGCGGCAGGGTGGCGTCGCCGTACGGGGCGCCGTTGTCGAGCACCACGTCGGCGAAGTCGGCGAGCTTACGGCCCGACGGGTGGCGGGACGTCATCCGCCCCGAGTGCTCGGCCGAGGTGATCGCCACCAGGTCGTGTCCCCGCTCCTTGACCAGGGCCGCGAACTCGACCATGGCCCCGTTGACGCCCGAGTTGGAGGCGAGCACGAACACGTCCTGCGGGCGTACCGGGGCCAGCTCGTAGAGCCGGTGCGCCACGGCCGGGTCGCGTTCCAGCTTCGGACCGAGGACGTCGGCCGGCTCACCGCCGTAGAGCACCAGGTCGCGCAACGCGATCCGGTTGGTCGGCACCAGCCCGCCGGCCCGGCCGGCGATCTCCATGGCGAGCGCCTCGGAGTGGCCGGTGCCGAACGCGTGCACCACCCCGTCGGCGCGCAACGCCTCGGCGATCAGGTCGGCGGCCCGACCCACCACCTCGCGCTGGCCGGCGGCCACCCGACCGATCGTGTCGGTCACCACCGCCAGGTACGCCTCCGCGCTCACCGTCATGCTTCCTCCGTCCGTCGGTTCCGGGCCAGCCACTCCCCCGCGAAGTCGACCGCCGCCCGCTGCCTCATCAACCGGCCCGTCCCGTCCCCGACCGCGCCCACCCGTACCGCGCCGGTGGCCTCGAAGTCGTCGCCGAGCCGGGCGAAGTCGCTCTCGTCCAGGTCCACGTCCGCCCACCACACCCACTCCCGGCCACCGTCGCCGGTCCGCACCGCCGCGCCGCAGCGCTGCCGGGGCGGCGCCGGCCGCCGGTACTCGGCGAGGTGCAGCGAGGTGTTCGAGCCGTGGTCGACGCCCAGCAGCAGCACGTCGGCGTCGAGGTCGTGCAGCCGGGCCAGCGGGGAGCCCTCGCCCAGCATGTCGGCCACTGCGTGGCCGGCGACGATCCGCCCGGCGGCCGGGCCGAGCGCGGCGAAGGAGACCTGCGGGTGATCGCTGCGCAGCGCGCCCGGCCAGGTACGCACCTGCTCCGCGAGCGTGCCCATGAACCGGCTCGGCGTCAGCGCCGGGTCGAAGCCGGGCAGCTCCGCCCGGATCACCGGCCACCAGTCCGCCGGCACGGGCGGATTGTTCCAGCCCGCCGGGTCGCTGTTCTCCGGGGTGTGGGTGGGCACCACGAGGGTCCCGTCCGGCCCCAGCACGTCGCGCAGGGCCAGCACCACCGTCTCCGGCCCGCCGCAGACGAAGCCGAGCGGGCGCAGCGCCGCGTGCACCAGGAGCGCACCGCCGGGGCGTACGCCGAGGTCGCGGAACTGGGCGGCGAGCGACGCGCGGGTGTGCGGCCGGGCCGGCGCGGGCGTCGCGATCACGCGGCGGTCCGGGCGATGATCGCCTCGGCCAGCGGCCCGGGCGCCTCGTCGGGGATCCAGTGCGTGACGCCGGAGAGTTCCACGAAGCGGTAGTCGCCGGTCACGTGGGACGCGCAGGCCTCGGCGGCGGTCCGGCCGATCGCGATGTCCTTGTCGCTCCAGACGAAGGTGGTCGGCACGGTGGTCGGGCCGACGGCCTTCATGTCCGCCCCCGACATCGCCCGGTACCAGTTCAGCGCGGCGGTCAGCGCGCCCGGCGCACGCATCGGGTCGGCGTAGCGGGCGACCCGCGCCGCGTCACCCACCCCGCCGAGCAGCTTGCGCAGCGCGGTGGCGTTGAGGGCCAGCAGCACCTTCTCGGCCTTGCCCGGCTTGCGGAACAGCGCGATGTAGGCGGAGCGGGCCTTCTGCTGGGCGGTGGCGAGCGCGTGGGCCATCGCCGCCGGGTGCGGCACCGAGACCGCGGTGAGGGTGCGGACCCGCCGCGGGTGCGCGGCCGCGAGACCCCACGCCACGATCGCGCCCCAGTCGTGCCCCACCACATGCGCGGACTCCACCCCGAGCGCGTCGAGCACGCCGGCCGCGTCGGCCACCAGTTCCGGGATCCGGTACGCCTCGACTTCCGCCGGCCGCGCACCCGGCGCGTAGCCCCGCTGGTCCAGCGCGTACGTGCGCAGCCCCGCCGCGTGCAGCGCGGGAACCACGTCGTCCCACTCGCCGCCGTGCTGCGGGAAGCCGTGCAGCAGCAGGACGGGTACGCCGTCCTCGGGACCGCCGGTGCCTACCTCGAACGTCAGACCTCGCGCGTCGACCCGCATGATCGTCACCCTACCCAGCGGGCCGGGTCGGGGCCGGAACGCGACCACCTGCTGGGCCGGCACCCCTGGTCGGTGCTAGCGTCTGCCGAGACAACTTCACATCCGACAGGGGAGCGCACAGCGCTGAGAGTGCGGGCATCGCCCGCAGACCCTCGAACCTGATCTGGGTAATGCCAGCGCAGGGAGTTCGGTCGACCTCCAGCCGCGCCGCCGTCCGGTGACACCGGGCGCGGCGTGCGTCTTCTCCTGGTTCGTTTCACTGGACTGGGAGCAACCATGGACAACACCGCCAACCGGTGGCGCACCATCGACATCGTCATCGCCTCGGTGCTCGGGGTGGCCTTCGGCGTCATCTTCTGGGCCTGGGGCCTGCTGTGGAACGGGCCGGCGGACGCCATCCCGCTGCCCGGCCGGGCCGTGCTGTACGGCGTCTGGCTGGTGCCCGCCGTGCTGGGCGCGCTGATCATCCGCAAGCCGGGCGCCGCGTTCTTCACGCTCACCTTCGCCGCGCTGGTCTCCGTCGCGCTCGGCAGCAGCTGGGGCTGGACGCTGGTCGTGCAGGGCCCGCTCGAGGCGGCGGCGGCGGAACTCGCCTTCGCGGTCTTCGGGTACCGCACCTACCGACTGCCGGTGGCGCTGCTGGCGGCCACCCTCGCCGGGCTCGCCGCCTCGCTCTACGACGTGTTCATCTGGTACCCGGGCACCGCGTGGGGCAGCTTCCGCCTCCCGTACATCCTGATCACGGCGGTCAGCTCCCTGGTCGTGGCCGGCCTGGGCAGCGTCGCCCTGACCCGCGCCCTGGCGGGGACGGGCGTCCTCGACCGCTTCCCCGCCGGCCGCGAACGCCCCGCCGTCTGACCGCCACCCCCGCACCCGGAGCCGCGTTGATCATGAGGTTGTCGTCATCCGGCGTGGCGTGTCGGGACGACAACTTCATGATCGCCGGACGAGAGGGGGTGGAGCGGTGAGCGCCGTGCAGCTGCGGGGGTTCGGGTGGCGGCACGCGGGCCGGAAGGCGTGGGCGGTGCGCGGGGTTGACCTGCGCGTCGAGGCCGGCGAGCGGGTACTGCTGCTCGGGCCCTCGGGAGCCGGGAAGAGCACCCTGCTCAGCGCGCTGGCCGGGCTGCTGCCCGAGGACTCCGGTGAGCAGGAGGGCACCGTCGAGATCGACGGGCTCGACCCGCGCAAGGCCCGGGAACGGGTCGGCATCGTCTTCCAGGACCCGGAGACCCAGCTGGTGATGGCCCGCTGCGGCGACGACGTCGCGTTCGGGCTGGAGAACCGGGGCGTACCGGCCGACGAGATCTGGCCCCGGGTGGACGAGGCGCTGCACCGGGTCGGCTTCCCGTACCACCGGGACCGGCCCACCGCCGCCCTCTCCGGCGGCGAGCAGCAGCGGCTCGCGCTGGCCGGGGCGCTGGCCCTGCGGCCGACGCTGCTGCTGCTCGACGAGCCGACCGCCAACCTCGACCCGGCCGGCGCGGCGCTGGTCCGGCGGGCCGTCGCGGACGCCGTCGACGCGGACACCACGCTGATCCTTGTCGAGCACCGGGTCGCCGAGGCGCTGCCGCTGGTCGACCGGGTGGTCGTCCTCGAACCCGGTGGCGGGGTCCGGGCCGACGGACCGCCCGCCGCGGTCTTCGCCGCGCACGGCGACGCGCTCGCCGCCGAGGGCGTCTGGGTGCCGGGTCGGATCGTCGCGCCCCGGCACGCGACCGCGCCGGCCGGCGAGCCGCTGATCACCGCCGACCGGCTCGGCCTGCCGCCCCGGCTGGCCCCCACCGACCTGTCCGTACGCGCCGGCGAGGCGCTCGCCGTCCTCGGCCCCAACGGCGCCGGGAAGTCCACCCTGGCCCTGCTCCTCGGCGGACTGCTCCGCCCCGGCACCGGCACGGCCAGCGCCACCGCCGTGCTGGCCGGCCGGGACGCCGGCACTTCCCCGCACCGCTGGCGGGCGCCCGCCCTGGCCGCGCGGATCGGCTCGGTCTTCCAGGACCCGGAGCACCAGTTCGTCACCGGCACCGTCTTCGACGAGCTGGCGCTCGGCCCGCGCCGGACCGGCCGGTCCGAGGCGGCCGTGCGGGCCACGGTCGAGACGCTGCTGGAACGGCTCCGGCTGGCGAAGCTGGCCGGCGCCAACCCGTACACCCTCTCCGGCGGCGAGGCGCGGCGGCTGAGCGTGGCGACCGCCCTGGCCACCGCGCCCCGCCTGCTGATCTGCGACGAACCCACCTTCGGTCAGGACCGGCGGACCTGGCGGGAGCTGGTCGACCTCTTCGCCGAGCTGCGCGACGCCGGGCACGGCGTCGTCACCGTCACCCACGACCCGGACTTCGTCGCCGCGCTGGCGGACCGGACCGTCATCCTGGAGCGCCGGGCATGATCGTCATCGAGCCGGTCGCCGCGCCCGGTGCGCCGCTGGCCCGGCGCAATCCGGTCGCGAAGCTGGCCGCCGCGCTGGTCTTCTCGGTCGCCCTGATCGCCACCCTGGACCCGGTGGCCCCGGCGATCGCCATCGCGATCGAGCTGGGCGTGCTGCCGCTGTTCGGCGTGCGTTACCGGGTGCTGGCCCGGCGGGCCTGGCCGCTGCTGGCCGGCGCCGCCGGCATCGTGGTCACGCTGGTGCTGTTCGCCGCGGACCGGTCCGGCCGGGTGCTGGTCGAGGCCGGGCCGGTGACGGTGACGTCGGGGGTGCTGCTGACCGCGCTGGGGCTGGTGCTGCGGATGCTCGCGGTGGCGCTGCCCGGCGTGATCGTCTTCGCCACCACCGACCCGACCGACCTGGCCGACGCGCTGATCCAGAACGCGAAGGCGCCGGCCCGCTTCGCCATCGGCGCGCTGGCCGCGTTCCGGTTGGTGCCCCTGCTCGGCCAGGAATGGCAGATGATCAGCATGGCCCGGCGGGCCCGAGGCGTGGACGCCGGCCGCAACCCCCTGGCCCGGCTGCGGCTCTTCGTCTCGACCGCGTTCGCCCTGCTGGTCGGGGCGATCCGCCGGGGCACCCGGCTCGCGGTGGCGATGGACGCCCGCGGCTTCGACGCCGGCACCCCGCGCACCGTCGCCCGCCGACAGCGCTTCACCACGGCGGACGGGCTGCTGATCGCCGGGGCGGCGGCGCTGGCCGGCGGCGCGCTCGCGGCCAGCATCCTGCTCGGCACCTTCCGCCCGCTGCTCGGCTGAGAAGCCGGCGAGTGCTCCGTCACCGCCGGAGCTGCGCCACCCCGGCCTGGTACGCCAGCACGACCGCCTGCACCCGGTCCCGCACCCCCAGCTTGGCGAAGATGCGGTTGACGTGCGTCTTCACGGTCGCCTCGCCGACGAAGAGCTGGCCGGCGATCTCGCGGTTGGACAAACCGAGGGCCATCATCCGCAGCACCTCGGTCTCCCGGAGGGTCAGGTCCGCCAGGCCGGGGCTGCCGCCGACCGGCGCCGTCGCGGTGTAGTGGTCGATCAGCCGACGGGTGATCGACGGGGACAGCAGGGCGTCGCCGCGGGCGGCCGTCCGCAGGGCCTCGGCCAGATCCTTCGGCGGCGTGGTCTTGAGCATGAATCCGGACGCGCCGGCGCGCAGCGCCCGGTAGACGTACTCGTCGAGGTCGAAGGTGGTCAGCATGATGATCCGGACGTCCGCCCGCGCGGCCAGGATGCGCTCGGTCGCGGCGATCCCGTCGAGCCGCGGCATGTGGATGTCCATCAGCACGACGGCGGGCTGGAACCGGGCCGCGAGCAGCACGGCATCCTCGCCGTCGGCGGCGTCGGCGACCACCTCGATGTCGGGCTGCGCACCGAGGATCATCCGCAGCCCGCCGCGGACCAGCGCCTCGTCGTCGGCGATGAGGACCCGGATCACGTCGTGGTCCCCGTCGTGGAGAGCGCGGAAGCCGACGCCTCGGGATCGAAGGGCAGTTCGACCCGCACCTCGAAGCCGCCGTCCACCCGCGGGCCGGCGGTGACCGTGCCGCCGAACAACTCCGCCCGTTCCCGGATCCCGGTCAGGCCGTGACCGGTGCCGTTGCTGCGGCGGGCGGGGCCCGGTCCGTCGTCGACGACGTGCAACCGCAGGGCGTTACCGCCCACCTCGACGGAGACGTCGACGGTCGACCCCGGTGCGTGCCGGGCGGCGTTCGTCAGCGCCTCCTGCAGGATGCGGTAACCGCTGACGTCGGCGGCCACCGGGACCGTCGTGAGGTCGCCCGTGACGCGCACCTCGACCCGGCCGCCGGCGATGCGTACCGCGGCGGTCAACGGGTCGATCCGCCGCAACGACGGGAGCCCTTCCGGGGCGGCCTCCGCGCCGCGGAGGATGACGAGCAGCCGACGCAACTCGGTGACCACCTCGCGCCCGACGTCCTGCACCGCCTCGAGCGATTCGCGGGCCTGGTCGGCGTCCGAGTCGAGCACGGCCTGCGCCGCGCCGGCCTGGAGCACCATCACCGAGACGCCGTGGGAGACGATCTCGTGCAGCTCCCGGGCCACCCGCAGCCGCTCGTCGGTCCGGGCGGCGGCTTCCCGTTCGGCGGCGAGCGCGACCAGCCGGGCGGCCTGCGCCCGACGCATCCGCACGGCGTAGCCGGGGCCCAGCACGGCGAGCCCGACGAAGAGGATGAACATCCAGTCGGAGTCGCCCGCAGCGAGGTTCTCGATCCCGAGCGAGCCGAAGTAGCTGACCGCGGCGACCGCCGGCGCGGCCCGCCCACCGACGGCGATGCCGGCGAAGCAGGCGGCGACCAGCGCGAGCAGCGGTACGACCGGCCACTCCGGAAGCACCGGCGTGAAGCTCTGCGCGGTGAAGCAGGCGCCGGCCAGGACGGCGGCCGCCCGGGGGTACGCCGTGCAGCCCGCCACCGCGAGGCCGTAGCCGGCCAGCAGCACGGTGAGCACGGCGAGCCAGCCGCCGGGCAGCGCGGCGATGTCCGGCCCCTGTCCCTCGACGTAGCCGGCGAGCGGGACGTACAGCTCGGCCAGGCCGAACGCGAACAGCGCGACACCCGCGACGAGGACCGCGCCGCGGCGCCAGCGGGATCGGATGTCGAGGGCGGCGGACATGGTGGGAAGGGTATCGGCGGAGCCGGCGGCCCGGCGTCCACCCACGGGTGTAGGAGGGCCGGGCGGAACTCCACCCGCGGATCAACTTCGCGGCGGACGACCCGCCCGGACCCGACTCCTAGCGTCCATCACACAGCTTCGAGAGGGAGATTCTGATGGATGACAGGACCGGATGGCGGTACGGCCGGCGGCTCACGGCGGTCGCCCTGGCCGCGGGCGGTGTGCTGTACGGCGTCGCGAACGCCTTCTACTGGGTGATGTTCCCGGACGACGTGTCGGAGACCGCCGGCAACGTGGCGGTGGCCGCCGGGAACCTGGGCGCCTGGCGGGCGGAGACCGTCCTGTTCGCACTGGCACATCTGCTGCTGCTGCCGGCGATGGCCGGACTGGCCGCCGCCCTCGGCCGGCGCAAGCCGCTCGTCGCCGCCATCGGCGGCAGCGTCGCCCTCCTCGGCCTCTACTTCTCCGGCGTCCACCTCTGGCATTACAACGCGTTCTTCGGGGCCCTCGCCGGCGCCGGCGTCGACGCGGACGCCGCCCGGCCGGTCGTCGACGCCCTCGACAACGATCCGTTCGTGATGGCGTCGTTCGCCGTGTGGCTGCTGGGCTGGCTGGTCGGGCTGCTGGTGCTGGCCTTCGGCGCCTGGCGCGCCGGCCTGGTGTCGCTGTGGGTGCCGCTCGTCCTCACCGGCGGGCAGGTGCTCGACATCGTCACCGAGGGGGCCCCGCTCAAGATCGCGGTCAGCCTGCTGATGGTGGCCGGGCTGTTCGGCCTGGCCCGCGGTGTCGACCGCCGTCGCCCGGCCGACTCGCCGGGCGAGGCGAAGGCCGCGCTGGCCGCACAAACCTGAGCCGGGGTACGGGGACATGGGCGGGGTCGCCGCATCGCGCGACCCCGCCCACGTGCGTCCCGTCCCGGCCGTCGGTGCGACGGCCGGGATCGTCGGCCCGCCGCCGGCCGCGCCCTACAACTCAGCTGCGGCGGAAGGCGTACCGGCGGGTCTGGCCGGCGCGCTGGCTGCGCCCGGCGAACCGGGCGTCCCGACCGGCCGGCGGACCGCCCTTCGGCGGTGGCGGGATCTCCGCCTGCGTCGACGCCGGCAGGGCGACCGGCGCGGCCGGTGCCACCGCGGGGATGTCGACGTCGGGCAGGGTCACGTCCACCACGGACGGCCCGGACGACGGCTTACGGGACTTCTTCGGACTGCGTTTGGCGGGCATACGCTGCCTCCTGACTGCGGGGCGCCGGTGGCGCGGCGAGCGGGGAACGGGGCTGCCCCGACGGGCCCGACCACGGAGGACGTCGCGACGACGGCGGCGAGTGGCATGCGGACGCCCGGAGCAGCGGCCCGCGGCGACGGCGGCGGGCCAGCTTCCGAAAAAGGGCGTCAGTTACGCATGCCCCGAGGCTATCCGACGGCCCGGGCGACCCGCAGCCGAATTACTGGCACGATCGGCGACATGCTGATCGCGTTCTCGATCACCCCGCTCGGCGTGGGTGAATCCGTCGGTGACCTGGTCGCCGAGGCCGTCCGGGTGGTCCGCGAGTCCGGGCTGCCGAACCGGACCGACGCCATGTTCACCACCGTGGACGGCGAGTGGGACGAGGTGATGGCGGTGGTGAAGCGCGCCGTCGACACCGTCGCCGCCCGGGCACCCCGGGTCAGCCTGGTGCTGAAGGCGGACGTCCGGCCCGGGGTGACCGACGCGATGCACGCGAAGGTCGCCCGCATCGAGGCCCGGCTGGCCGAGGGCTGACCCGGGCCGACGCGGCCGCTGCGCCGCACCGACGGCCGGCTGCCCGACCCCGACCGCCACACCGCGCTGACGGTGCGCTCACCCGACGTCGATGAGTCGCCCCGGGCCGCCGTCGACCGCGATACGGTCGCAGGACGGGCAGTCCGGCGAGAGGTGGCGGTACGGATGGCACAGCAGGCGACGGCGCAGATCGGCGTGACCGGTCTGGCGGTGATGGGTCGGAACCTCGCCCGGAACCTGGCCCGCAACGGTTTCATCGTGGCGGTGCACAACCGGTCGCCGGAGCGCACCCGCAGCCTGGTCGCCGAGCACGGCGACGAGGGCGCCTTCGTCCCGTCGGAGTCCCTCGCCGACTTCGTCGCCTCGCTGGAGCGGCCCCGCGCGGTCATCGTCATGGTGAAGGCGGGCGGCCCGACCGACGCGGTGATCGACGAGCTGGTGCCGCTGCTCGAGGAGGGGGACATCGTCGTCGACTGCGGCAACGCGCACTTCGCCGACACCCGCCGCCGCGAGGAGGCGCTGCGCGGGCACGGGCTGCACTTCGTCGGCACCGGCGTCTCCGGCGGCGAGGAGGGCGCGCTCCGCGGCCCGAGCATCATGCCCGGCGGCTCGGCCGAGTCGTATCGGAAGCTCGGGCCGATCTTCGAGAAGATCGCCGCGCAGGTCGAGGGCACGCCGTGCTGCCGGCACATCGGCCCGGACGGCGCCGGCCACTTCGTGAAGATGGTCCACAACGGCATCGAGTACGCCGACATGCAGCTCATCGCCGAGGCGTACGACCTGCTGCGGGCCGGGCTCTCGGCGAGCCCGGCGGAGATCGCGGAGATCTTCCGGGAGTGGAACGGCGGCGAGCTGGAGTCGTTCCTCATCGAGATCACCGCCGACGTGCTGGCGCACACCGACGCCGCGACCGGCAAGCCGTTCGTGGACGTTGTGCTCGACCAGGCCGAGCAGAAGGGCACCGGCCGCTGGACCGTGCAGAGCGCCCTCGACCTCGGCATCCCGATCACCGGCATCGCCGAGGCGACCTTCGCCCGGTCGCTCTCCGGCCACGCCGACCAGCGCGCGGCCGCCCGCCGCACCTTCGCCGACGCGGGCGAGAAGTGGCAGGTCGACGACCGGGAGACGTTCGTCGAGGAGGTGCGGCGCGCGCTGCTGGCCAGCAAGATCGTCGCGTACGCACAGGGCTTCGACCACATCCGGGCCGGCAGCCGGGAGTACGACTGGGACATCGACCTGGGCGGCACCGCCACCATCTGGCGGGGCGGCTGCATCATCCGGGCCCGCTTCCTGGACCGGATCCGGGAGGCGTACGACGCCGAGCCGGAGCTGGCGACGCTGCTGGTGGCGCCGTGGTTCGCCGACCGGGTGAGCGCCGGCGTGCCGGGCTGGCGGCGGGTGGTCGCCGACGCGGCCCGGGCGGGCGTGCCGACTCCGGCGTTCTCGTCGTCGCTGGCCTACTTCGACGCGCTGCGCGCCGAGCGGCTGCCGGCCGCGCTGATCCAGGGGCTGCGGGACAACTTCGGCGCGCACACCTACCGGCGGGTCGACCGCGAGGGCTCCTTCCACACGCTCTGGGCCGGCGACCACTCTGAAGTGGAGGCGTGAGGCTCAACCGCCCAGCGGGCGGCGCGGTCAGGCGAGGGCGGCGTGCATCTCCCAGACCAGGATCTCGGCCGGCTCGGTGGCGGTCACCCGCTGTCCGCCGGTCATGGTGATCCGGGCCGCGTCCCCGTCGCCCAGCCGACCGGTGCCCTCCAGCGTCACCGCCCCGTTGGGCACGTAGAGGTGCAGGAACGGCGCGTCCGGGAGGGTCACCTCGTCGCCGGGGGCGAGCCGGGCGGCGTGCAGGGTGGCGTACCGGTTGCGGATCCGGATCGCGGACGCGCCGTCGTACTGGTCCATGCCGGAGGCGACCGGGACCAGGCCGCCGCGGAGCAGCTCGTCGCCGATCTCCAGCTGCTCGTACCCGGGGTCGACCCCCTCCTCGTCGGGGATCACCCACATCTGGACGAAGTGCACGGGGTCGTCGTGCGGGGTGGTGCCGGCGAGCCGCCAGGCGTCGTTCTTCTCCGAGTGCAGGATGCCGGTGCCCGCGCTCATCCGCTGCGCCAGGCCGGGGTAGATGACGCCGGAGTGGCCGGTGGAGTCCTGGTGCACCAGCGAGCCGCGCAGCACCCAGGTCACGATCTCCATGTCCTGGTGCGGATGGGTCTCGAAACCGGTGCCCGGGTGCACCACGTCGTCGTTGTTGACCAGCAGCAGCCCGTGGTGGGTGTTGGCCGGGTCGTAGTGCCGGGAGAACGAGAACGAGTGCTTCGAGTCGAGCCAGGACAGCCGGGTCGTGAACCGGTCGGCGGCCCGCCGGACGTCCACGGCGGGCATGGGGGCGACAGCGGTCACCAGGCACGCTGCCCGGTCTCGGTGGGCGCCCAGGTCAGCGCCGGCTCGCCGGTGGCCCCGAGCTCGGCGATCTCGCCGGAACGCACGCTCGGGACGTGCCCGAACTCGGCGCAGTGCTGCTCGGCGATCTCCGCGCAGATCCCGGCCACCTGCTCGCAGATCGGGCTGCCGAGGTCGGCCGCGTTCAACGCCATGATCATCTTGTACCGGAGATCCCGCATCCCCACCCCCGTGGCGGGCGCGTCCCGACGGCGCGCCCTGGGCCGATCGTACGCGCGAGCGCCCCGCCCTCCGGCCGGAAAGCCGGATGCGGGGCGCGGTCCGCGAGCCCGGTCAGCGCCGCGACGCCGCGGCGCCGACCGTCGACGTCACCAGAACCGACGACGCTTGGCCTTCTGCGGCCGCAGCATGTCGGCGCCCTTGGTGAGCAGTCGGCTCACCCCGGACGAACCGCGCCGGGCCTCCAGAGTGTGGCTGAGCCGACGGGCGCCGGCCGCCGCCAGCGGCACGGCGACCGCCATGACCGCCCACTGGGCAATCCGCTTCTGAATCATGTGGGTTCACCTCCGCGATTGGCTGCTGTCCGGATTGATACCCAGCCCGCCGCGCCGGTAAGCGTGACTCAGATCCGCGGCGCGACCGGGTTGGGCAGCGCGCCACCGAAGCGGCGGTCCCGCTGGGCGTACAGCTCGCAGGCGTACCAGAGGTGGCGGCGGTCGAAGTCCGGCCAGAGCGTGTCGAGGAAGACCAGCTCGGCGTACGCGCTCTGCCAGAGCAGGAAGTTGGAGGTCCGCTGCTCGCCGGAGGGGCGCAGGAAGAGGTCCACCTCGGGGACCTCCGGGTGGTACAGGTACTTCCCGATGGTCTTCTCGGTGACCTTGCCCGGGTCGAGCCGGCCGGCGGCCACGTCGCGGGCGATCGCGGCGGCGGCGTCGGCGATCTCCGCCTGGCCGCCGTAGTTGACGCAGAACTGGAGGGTCAGCGTCGAGTTGCCCCGGGACATCTCCTCAGCCGTCTGCAACTCGGAGATGACGCTCCTCCAGAGCCGGCCGGCCCGACCCGACCAGACCACCCGGACGCCGAGGTCGACCAGCTGGTCCCGGCGGCGGCGGATGACGTCCCGGTTGAAGCCCATCAGGAAGCGGACCTCGTCCGGCGAGCGCCGCCAGTTCTCGGTGGAGAAGGCGTACGCGGACAGGTAGGGGATGCCCAGCTCGATCGCGCCCTCGATGGTGTCGAAGAGGCTGTGCTCGCCCTGCTCGTGACCCTTGGTGCGGGGCAGGCCGCGCTCCTTGGCCCACCGGCCGTTGCCGTCCATCACCACCGCGACGTGCTTCGGCACCGCGTCGGCGGGCAGCGCCGGGGGCCGGGCACCCGACGGGTGCGGAGTCGGTGGCGCCGGCTCGCGCCGGCCGGCACTCGTCGATCGGATCACTCGGTCTTCTCCCTGTTCACACCGTCCGCCTCCGCGACCGCGCCGACCGGCGGCGGGACCGCGGTGGCCGCCGGGGCACCCCGGTCGACCAGCGGCAGCGAGCGTAGCGCGCGCTCCAGGTGCCACTGCAGGTGCGCCGCGACCAGGCCGCTGCACTCCCGGCGTACGCCGGTCTCGGTGGCGTCGGCGAGCACCCAGTCGCCGGTGGTCAGGGCGGACATCAGGTCGATGGTGGCCGGCGCCGGGTGGGCCGCACCGGGCGGCCGGCAGTCCGGGCAGACCGCGCCGCCGGCCGGTACGGAGAACGCCCGGTGCTGCCCGGGCGTGCCGCAGACCGCGCACGCGGTCAGGGCCGGCGCCCAGCCCGCGAGGGCCATCCCGCGCAGCAGGTACGCGTCGAGCACCAGCGTGGTGGCGTGCTCGCCCCGGGCCAGGGACTTGATCGCGCCCAGGGTGAGCTGGAACAACCGCAGCGACGGTTCCCGCTCGACCGGGGTGAGCCGCTCGGCGGTCTCCGCGATCGCGCTGGCCGCGGTGTAGCGGGGGTAGTCGCCGAGGAACCGCTTGCCGTACAGGTCGATCCCCTCGACCTGGCTGACGGTGTGCAGCGAGCTGCCGTGCTCGCCCTTCGGGTCGCCGGCGAGCTGGAGGTCGACGTGGCCGAACGGCTCCAGCCGGGCGCCGAACTTGCTGGTGGTGCGCCGGATCCCCCGCGCGACCGCGCGCAGCCGGCCGTGCCGGCGGGTGAGCAGGGTGATGATCCGGTCGGACTCGCCGAGCTTCTGCACACGCAGGACCACCGCGTCGTCGCGGTAGAGCTGTCGGCGGTACCCGGCCATCCGGTCATTCTCCCTCGGGGTGCGATCTCAGGGTCGGTTCGGGGTGGACGGGCGGAGGAACCCGGATGTGCGCCGGGCCGCCCCGGTCGTAGCGTGCTGGCCATGGCTCTGCACCAGACCACCGCCGTCGCCGCGCGCACCGGGGTCGCCGCGGCGGCGGCCGCCGCCCTGATCCTCCTCGCCGGGTGCGACACCCTCTCGTTCCGCCGGCTCGACTTCGACAACACCGAGGCGGTGAAGATCAGCCGGATCACCGTGCTGCCCGGCTCCGGTGACGTGACGGTCCGCGCCTCCGGCACCACCCCCCAGGTACGGATCAAGCGGATGGTGCGCTACCAGGGCGGCGAGCCCGACGCGCGGTACGAGGTCAAGGGCGACGAGCTCGTGCTGGACACCGACTGCGGGAACCGGTGCAGCATCTCCTACGAGGTGACCGCTCCGGAGGGGGTGGCGGTCCGGGGTGAGACCGGCTCCGGCAACGTGGAGCTGACGCGGGTCGGCCCGGTGGAGATCAAGCTCGGCTCCGGCGACATCACGGTGACCGGCGCCACCGGCCCGGTACGCGCCGAGACCGGCTCCGGCAACATCGAGGTGGTCGACGTGGCCGGCCGGGTGGACCTGCATGCCTCCTCGGGCGACATCAGCGCCCGCCGGCTCGGCGACCAGGTGGACGCGGAGGCCAGCTCCGGCAACGTCACCGTGGAGCTGGACCGGCCGGCCTCCGCCCGGGTCCACGCCGGCAGCGGCGACGTCGAGCTGACGGTGCCGGCCGGCCGGTACCGGGTCCGGTCCAGCACCGGCTCCGGGGACGCCGAGCAGGGCGTCGCCGACGACCCCACCGCGCCCCTGCTGCTCGACGTCGGCACCGGCAGCGGGAACGTGACGATCAGCCAGCGCTGATCTCCGTGCCGGTGGCCGCCCGCA
>NZ_QGKS01000257.1 GCF_003172935.1 Micromonospora sicca
GCCGACCCCGGCGCCGGATCCCCACCCGAGGCGTGGCCGGACGAGACGGCGGCCTTCGCCGCCGGGGTCAGCGACGCCCGGACCACCAGCGACGAAGGACAGCAGCGATGACCCACGCACACGGCAACGCCACGGCGACCACCGGCCAGGGACTGCCGGACTGCGCCTGGCTGATCCGTCAGTTCGCCGAGGACGTACCCGGGGTCACCCACGCGATGCTGGTGTCGTTGGACGGCCTCCAGCTCGCCGCCTCCCGCGGCGTGCACCGCGACCTCGGCGACCAGCTCTCCGCGCTGACCGCCGGCCTGCTCAGCATGGCCGACCGCAGCGCGGCCCTGCTGGACCTCGGCTCGTCCGAGTACCTCACCGTACGGCTGCCGCGGGGGCACCTGCTGTTCATGCGGGTCGGCGAGTCGGCGGGCCTGGCGGTAGCCGCGGCCCCCGGCTGCGACCTGCGGGTCGTCTCCTACCGGATGACCCAGTTCGTCGGCGCGGTGTGGCACGCCCTCACCCCGCAGGTCCGCCACGAGCTGCACCGGATGACCGCCAGTCAGCCCCGCTGACGGGCCGAAGGAGCTAGATCATGCCGATGACGTACTGGAAGGTGCGGCCGTACGTGCTGACCGCCGGACGCACCCGCACCCGACGGCCACTGCTCGTCCACACCCTGGTGTCGGTGCCGTACTACGACGCCGTCTTCGCCTCGGGTCTGCTGCCCGAGACCCGGACGCTGTACGAGCAGGCCCGCGGGTCGGCGCGCTCGGTGGCCGAACTCTCCGCGGTCTGCGGGATGTCGCTGGGTGTCACTCGGGTGGTCGTCGACGACCTGGCCGCCACCGACCGGCTGCTGATCCACACCGACCACGACAATGTCGACTTCCGCCTCCTGGAGAGACTGCGCGATGGCCTCCGCAAGCTTGCCTGACACGCCGCCGCTGACCTCGGCGAAGATCGTCATCGCGGGCGGCTTCGGCGTCGGCAAGACCACCTGCGTCGGGTCCATTTCGGAGATCGCGCCGATCAACACCGAGGCGTGGATGACCGCGGCCAGCGAAACCGTCGACCGGATGGACCCGGGGATCGACAAGAAGACCACGACCGTGGCGATGGACTTCGGCCGGCTGACCATCGGCCCCGACCTCGTGCTGTACCTGTTCGGCACGCCGGGCCAGCCCCGGTTCTGGCCGATGTGGGACGACCTGTGCCGGGGCGCGGTCGGCGCGCTGGTGCTCGCCGACACGCGGAACCTGGCCGCCTCGTTCCCGGCGATCAACTACTTCGAGCAGGACAGCGACCTGCCGTTCGTGGTCTGCGTGAACCTGTTCGACGGGGTGCTGCACCACCCGCTCGAGGAGGTTCGCGAAGCGCTCTCGGTCCCCGCCAGCGTGCCCCTGATCGCCTGCGACGCCCGCGACCCGTCGTCGGTGGCGCGGGCGCTGCTGGTGGTCGTGGAACACACCATGTCCCGCACCGCCCGGCCCACCGCGGGCGCGCTCGCGGCACGGTAGCTCAACCTGGAGGAGACAAATGCGCAAGATCCTTGTCGTCGGGGCCGGACAGTCCGGGCTCCAGCTCGCCCTGAGCCTGCTCGCCGAGGGCTACGACGTGACCGTCATGTCCGCCCGTACGCCGGACGAGATCCGCCGCGGCTGGGTGATGAGCACCCAGGCGATGTTCGGCAACGCGCTGGGAACCGAACGCCGGTACGGGCTGGACCTGTGGCAGGACCGGGCACCCCAGATCGAGGGGCTGCACGTCTCGCTGTCCGCCCCGCCCGGCGAGCGGGCGCTGCGGATCCCGTGCCCGCTGGACGAGCCGGCGCAGAGCGTCGACCAGCGGGTGAAGATGGCGGCCTGGCTGGAACTGTTCGAACAGCGCGGCGGGACCGTGCTCTACCAGACGGTGACCACCGCCGACCTGGACGGGCTGACCCGGCTCGGCCGGTACGACCTGACCGTCGTCGCCGCCGGCAAGGGCGACCTCGTGGGCGTCTTCGACCGGGACCCGCAGCGGTCGGTGTACGACGCGCCGCAGCGGGGGCTGGCCGTGGCGTACGTGCATGGCATGACCCCGGATCCGCTGTGGCCGGTGCCCCACGTGAGCTTCAACGCCGTGCCGGGGCTGGGTGAGTTGTTCGTCATCCCGGGGCTGACCCACTCCGGCCCCTGCGAGATCCTGTTCTGGGAGGCGGTGCCCGGCGGGCCGCTGGACCTGTGGGCCGAGCGGCGCGACCCGGCCGAGCACCTCAAGCTGACCCTCGACCTGACCCGCCGGTACACCCCGTGGATCTACGAGCGGTGCGCCGACGTGGAGTTGACCGACGGCCGGGCCACCCTCTCCGGCCGGTACACGCCGACGGTGCGCCGCCCGGTGGCCGAACTGCCCTCGGGCGGGGTCGTGCTGGGCATGGCCGACGTGGTGGTGGCCAACGACCCGATCACCGGTCAGGGCAGCAACACCGCCGCCAAGTGCGCCCACTCCTACCTGGGGTCCATCCTGGAGCGCGGGGATCGGCCGTTCGACCGGGAGTGGATGGGGCAGACCTTCGAGCGGTTCTGGTCCGGCGCCGGCCAGGCGGTCACCGGCTGGACCAACGCGATGTTGCAGCCGCTGCCGCCGCACGTGCAGCAGATCCTGGGGGCCGCCGCGGGCAACCCGGCGATCGCCCGGCGGTTCGCCAACGGCTTCAGCGACCCGAACGACTTCCAGGAGTGGTTCATGACGCCGGACGCCGCCGAGCGCTACCTGGCCTCGACCACCGCCGGCTGAGATCCGCCGGGCCCCGGTGGGCCGACATCCGGTCAGCGACCTGGCCGGATGTCGGCCCACTGCTGAAGGTTTCTTACGCCGTGATACGGCCGATCGGAACCTGTTGACATGACGGACCGCCGGGGCGAGGGTGACCACTGAGCCACCCCCGAACGGAGGTTCCATGCCCCCATCAAAAGCCCCCATAGGCAGGCGGATCCTGCTCAGCACCGCGCTGGTCGGCGCCGCGACGCTCGTGCCGGTCGGCCCCGCGCCCGCGGCGAACCCGACCCCCGACACACGACAACAGCAATACGCCGCGGCCGCCGCCGAGTACGGCGTCCCCGAGTCCGTCCTGCTCGCGGTCTCGTACCTCGAGTCCCGCTGGGACACCAACGCCGGCACCCCCAGCACCAGCGCGGGGTACGGCCCGATGCACCTCACCGACGCGACGTACGTCAACAGCCTGGGCGAGCCCAGCCACTTCGGCCCCGAGGAGGACCCGCGCGGCGACGACTCCCGAACCCGGATCCAGGCCGCGGAACCCGCGCCCAACCCGCCGGCCGAGGCGGCGCTGCAGACCCTGGATGCCGCCGCGACGGTCACCGGCAGCGGTGAGGACGCGCTCAGGTCCGACCCGGCGACCAACATCCGCGGCGGCGCCGCACTGCTGGCGTCGTACCAGAAGGAGATCGGCGCCCCGGTCGGCGCCGGCACCGACCCCGCCGCCTGGTACGGCGCGGTGGCCCGGTATTCCGGCTCCGACAGCACCGACTCCGCAGCGACCTTCGCCGACGAGGTGTACGCGACGATCCGGACCGGCGCGGCCCGGACCACCGATGACGGGCAGCGCGTCACCCTCGCCGCCCGGAAGGTGACGCCGCAGAAGCCCTGGCTCGACAAGTTGGGCCTACGCACCGTGGCCCGGGCCGACGGCGTGGAATGCCCGGCGGAGCTGGCCTGCGAGTGGATCCCGGCGCCGTACCAACTGCTCGGCGACGGGACGGACCCGGAGTACTACGGCAACCACGACCTGTCCGACCGGCCGGCCCGGCAGAAGATCGAGTACATCGTCATCCACGACACCGAGGAGACCTACGTCCGGACGCTGGAACTGGTGCAGGATCCGGCGTACGTGAGCTGGCACTACACCATGCGCTCGAGCGACGGCCACACCGCGCAGCACGTCAAGACCAAGGACGTCGCCTGGCAGGCCGGCAACTGGTACGTCAACAGCAAGTCCATTGGCATCGAGCACGAGGGCTTCGCACGCAAGGGCACCTGGTACACCGAGACGATGTACCGCACGTCGGCGAAGCTCGTGGGCTACCTCGCGAAGAAGTTCGACATTCCGCTGGACCGGCAGCACATCATCGGCCACGACAACGTGCCCGGCACCATCCCGTCGACCGTCCGGGGCATGCACTGGGATCCGGGCCCGTACTGGGACTGGTCGCACTACTTCGACCTGCTGGGGGCGCCGTTCCGCAGCACCGGCACGCCGGCCACCGGGCTGGTCACCATGGACCCGGAGTTCGCCAGCAACCGCCCGGCATTCTGGGGCTGCCAGCTGGACGAGAACAACATGCCGACCAGCGAGCCCTGCCCGCTGCGCGGCTCGTCATCGGTGATCCTGCACAGCGCGCCCAGCCAGGACGCGCCGCTGGTCAAGGACGCCGGCCTGCACGAGGACGGTTCACCGTCCACGATGGAGGTCTCGGACCACGGCGCTCGGGCGTCCGCAGGCCAGAGTTATGCCGTCGCTGACCGGCAGGGTGCCTGGACGGCCATCTGGTACCTCGGCCAAAAGGCGTGGTTCTACAACCCGACCTCCGCGCCGGTGGCGAAGTGGGCGACCGGCTTCGTGGTGACGCCCAAGCCGGGCAGGGCCACGATCCCGGTGTACGGGCGGGCCTATCCGGAGGAGGCGGCCTACCCGGCTGGCGTGCCGTACCAGACCCTCCGGCCGCTGCAGTACACGCTGTCCGCCGGGGAGCGGTACGCGGTCGGCCTTGTCGCGCCCAGCGAGTTCTACAAGGCCTACACCTTCGCCGGCACCTTCCCAGGTGACTGGACAGTGATCCGCGGCAAGATGCGGTACGTGCAGATCCAGTTCGGCCACCGGATCATGTTCGTCAACAAGGACGACGTGGACATCCTGCCCTCGGCCGTGGGGGCGCCCAGCTGACCCCTCCTACGCAGGCGGTGGGCCTCCTCCCAGTGAGAGGGGGCCCACCTGCCGGCTCCGTCCAGGCCGGCTGAGCCCGCCCGGGCCGCATTCGACTTGCCGGCCACCGCCTTGCCGCGGGACGTTGGTCCGGCGCCGTCGCGGGTAAGCGCAGGGCTCGGATCGAGTACGACGGAGGTGGGCAAATGAGTGGTCGGGAGCAACTTCACGATCTGCGTCAGCAGGCCCACAAAGCGGGCATCGAGGGCAACTCCAAGATGACCGAGGGCGAGCTGCGCAAGGCGCTCAACAAGGTCGACAAGGGCATGGCGCCGCAGCAAGCCAAGCAGCAGGTGAAACGGTGACGCAGCAGTAGTGACGCCGAGGCGGGCAGAAATGTCCGCCTCGGCCCGCGTCGTCCGCCCGCCGGATCGCATCGGCACATTTACCTTCCTTGACGCCCGCTCGCCCGACTGTCTAGCGTCGGCGCCATGGGCCGTCCGAGGAAGTTCCTGTCGCTGCTCACCGCGCTGGTCGTCGCCGTCACCGCGGCGACCGTGCCCTCCTCCCCCGCCACGGCGGGGGCCGTGGCGCAGACCACGGGTCCCGGGGCGGTGCTGCTGATCGGCGGCGCGCTCGCCGACGACAACAGCGCCGTCTACGGCGAGTTCGTCCGCCGAGCCGGTGGCGCGGGGGCGCGCATCGGGGTGCTCAGCGCGTCCTCGGCGGTGCCGCACTCGAGCGCCAACGCGGTGGTCAAGGTCCTGGAGCGGTACGGCGCCGACGAGGCCACCTGGATCCCGGTGACCACGAAGAAGGACGGCAGCGGCGACGACCCGTCGTACGCCGCCCTGGCGGCCTCCATGACCGGGTTCTTCTTCACCGGCGGCGACCAGTTCCGCTACGTGCAGTCGATGATCCACTCCGACGGCTCGGACGGCGCCGTGCTGCACGCGATCCGCGAGCGCTTCCTCGCCGGCGCCCCCGTCGCCGGCACCAGCGCGGGCATGCAGATCCTCGCGGGCACCGACATGATCACGGGCGGGCTGAGCTACCACGGCGTCCGCGACGGCTCCCGAGCGGGCTACTACGACGACGACCAGATCCTCGGTTACTGGCCGGCCGGCGGCTTCGGCCTCGTCGGTTCCGGCCTGGTGGACACCCACTTCGACGCACGTGGCCGGACCGGCCGGTCGATCCGGCTGGCCGCCGACACCGGCCACGACCGGGTGTACGGGGTCGGTGAGGACACCGCCCTGATCGTCACCGGGGCCGGCACCGCCGACGAGTCCGCCCGGATCGTCGGCACCAACGGGGTGTCGATCCTCGACCTGCGCGCGGCTCAGGTCGGGCAGACCGGCGGGTACTGGTCGATCAGCCGCGTGCGCTGGAGTTACCTCACCGACGGCGACACCTACGACCCCGACCGCTGGCAGGTCGGCAAGAGCGTCGCCAGCACCCCGGTGGTTCCGGCCGCCCGCGCCGCGGCGACACCGACCGCCGACGTCTTCGGCTCGTACGCGCTGCGCGACGCGGCGCTCGACCTGGCCGGTGCCGGCGTGTCCACCTCGACGACGGGCACCACCGCGCAGACCGCCCCGCGCTTCGTGGTGGGCCTGACCAAGGACGCCGCCTTCACCGCGTACGGGGTGGCCGGTGCGGGCGCCACGTCCTTCACCGACCTGGCCCTGTCCATCCAGGCGGGTTGAGCCGGGGGTCATGCGGTGACGTGGGCGCATAGACCGGCGGTCCCGTCGGCGCCGGAGATCCGCCGTCCGGGGGCACCGGCACCCGGACCGCGCCCGGCCTTGGCAGACTGGGTCGGTGGACACTGATCGGAGAGCGCTTCTCGGCGTGGAGCTGCCGGTGGTCGCCGCGCCGATGGCGGGCGGACCCACCACCACCCGACTGGTGGCGGCGGTGGGATCCGCGGGCGGGTTCGCCTTCCTGCCGGCCGGCTACCAGCCGCCGGAGGCGGTGGCGGCGGAGATCGCCACGGCCCGGGCCACCGGACTCCCATTCGGCGTCAACGTGTTCGTACCGACCCCGGTGCCCGTCGACGACGCCGCGTTCCGCCGCTACGCCGCCCGCATCGCCGACGAGGGCCGACCGTACGGCCTCGACCTGGCGGCGGCCCCGCGGACCGAGGACGACGACCACTGGGCGGAAAAGATCGCGCTGCTGGTCCGCGATCCGGTGCCGGTGGTCAGCTTCACCTTCGGGCTGCCGCCCGCGACGGTGCTCTGGGACCTACGGCGCGCCGGGAGCCGGGTGCTGGTGACGGTGACCGATCCGGCGGAGGCCGCGGCGGCGGCGGAACTCGGCGCGGACGGGCTGGTCGCCCAGAGCGGACACGCCGGGGGCCACTACGGCACCTTCACCCCGGGCTCCCCAACACCCGTCCGGCCCCTCGCCGAGCTGGTCGGCCCGGTCGTCGCCCGTACCGGCCTGCCCGTGCTCGCCGCCGGCGGCGTGGCCGGGGCGGCGGACGTCCGGGCGGCGCTGGCCGCCGGGGCCATCGGCGTCCTGGTCGGCACGCTCCTGCTCCGGGCCGACGAGAGCGGCACGAGCCCTACTCACCGGGCGGCGCTGACCGACCCGCGCCGGGACCGGACCGTGGTCACCCGGGCGTTCACCGGACGGCCGGCGCGCGGGCTGCGCAACGACTTCATCGACCGGTACGAGGCGGACGCGCCGCTGGGCTACCCGGCGCTGCATTACCTGACCCGGCCGCTGCGGCGCGCCGCCGCCCAAGCCGGTGACGCCGATCGGGTGCACCTCTGGGCCGGCACCGGTTGGCGGGCCGCGCGGGCCGCACCGGCGGCCGAGATCCTCGCGGAGCTGACCCGGCCGCTCTGAGCCGCCGGCGGGCGGCGCCCATCAGCGGGTCGCCTCCTCGAGCAGCTCGAGCAGGTGACGGTACGGCTGGCCGGTGGCCCGGGCCATCCCGATCTCGCAGGTGCGGTTGACCGAGGCGTACCCGTCGAAGGCCCGCTCCGACACCGCACGGGCCTCCGCGCGGGTCGCGGCGGCGGTCAGCTCGGGGTGCAGCAGGCCCCGGTCGCCGGCGAAGCCGCAGCACTGCCAGCCGTCGGGCACCACCACCTCGTCGGCGACCGCCCGGGCCACGGCGAGCAGCGCCTCGTCGAGCCCCAGCCGGGTCGACGAGCAGGTCGGGTGCAGGGCGAGGGAGCCGAGCCGGCGCCGGACGGTCAACCGGGGCAGCAGCGCGGTTGCGGCGTACGCGACGGCGTCGACCACGCCCACCGCGTCGCCGCCGTCGGCCACCAGCTTCGCGAAGCCCTCCGTGCAGGACGCGGCGTCGCTGACCACGGGCAGCGTGCCGTCGTGGCTGGCCGCCCGCAGCGCGGGCGACACCCGGTCGCGGACGGCCTGGTAGCCGGCGATGAGGCCCTTGGAGGACCAGGGCGTGCCGCAGCAGACGGCGGCGATGCCGTCGGGGACGAGCAGCCGGACCCCGGCGCGCTCGGCGAGGGTGAGCAGCGCGGCGGCCACGCCCGGGCCGCCCTCGGCCGGCGCGAACAGGGTGCCCAGGCAGGACGGGACGAACACCGCGTCCGGGTCGTCGACCGGGTTGGGGTGTCGGACCTCGCCGCCCCGGGGCAGGTCCCGCCGCCACTGCGGGACCCGCTCGGCGCCGAGGACGGCCCGGGCGGCCCGGGTGGCCGTCTCGGGCAGCGCCGGCGGCAGGCTGCCGGCCAGGTCCAGGCCCCGGGCCATGCCGCGGGTGGCGGCGCCCCAGCGGGTGGCGGCGCCCCGCCAGCCGGCCTGGGCGAGGCCGCCGTTGCGCTCGGCGCGCAGCCGCTTCACCAGGTCACCCGTGTTGATCAGGACCGGGCAGGCGGTGGCACACATGCCGTCGACCGCACAGGTGTCGACCGCGTCGTAGTCGTAGTCGTCCTGGAGTTCGCGGGCCAGCCGTTCGTCGCCGTCGGCCTGCGCGGCGGCGATCTCCCGGCGCAGCACGATCCGCTGCCGGGGCGTGGTGGTGAGATCCCGGCTGGGGCAGACCGGCTCGCAGTAGCCGCACTCGACGCAGCGGTCCACCTCCGGCTCGACGGTCGGCACGGTCTTCAGGTGCCGCAGGTGGACGTCGGGGTCGTCGCTGAGCAGCACGCCGGGGTTGAGCACGCCGTCGGGGTCGCAGAGCGTCTTCAGCTCGCGCATCACCGCGTAGAGCTCGTCGCCGAACTGCCGGCGGACGTACGGCGCCATCACCCGGCCGGTGCCGTGCTCGGCCTTCAGCGTGCCGCCGTGGGCCAGGACGGCGTCCACCATCTCCTCGGTGAACGCGGCGTAGCGCTCCGGCGCCTCGCCGCCGGAGAACCGCTCGTTGAGCATGAAGTGCAGGTTGCCGTCCTTGGCGTGCCCGAAGATGACGCTCTCCTCGTAGCGGTGCCGGGCGAAGAGGTCGGCGAGTTCGGCGCAGGTCTCGGCGAGGGCGTCCACCGGTACGGCGATGTCCTCCAGCAGGGCGGTGGTGCCGGACGGCCGGGCCCCGGCGACGGCCGCGTACAGGCCCTTGCGGATGTGCCAGAGGGCGGCCCGGGCCGCCGCCTCGCCGCTGAGCCGGGCCGGGGCGGACAGCGGCAGGTCGGCGAGCACCGGCCGGGCCGCGTCAACCCGGTCGGCGAGCGCGTCGGGGTCGGCCTCCTGCCACTCGACCAGCAGCGCGGCGTGCTCCCGGACGGCCAGGCCGCGCAGTGCGGCGTCCGCCTGCGGGTCGAGCTGGGCGACCCGCAGCGCGGCGGCGTCGAGCAGCTCGACCGCCGCCGGGCCGGCGGCGACCAGCGCCGGCATCGCGGCCATCGCCCGGGCCAGGTCGTCGAAGACGAGCAGGCCGGTCGCGGCGTGCCGGCGCACCGGTACGGTGCGGAAGGTCGCCGCCGCGACGAAGGCGAGGGTGCCCTCGCTGCCCACCACCAGCCGGGTCAGCAGCTCGCTGGGCGAGTCGTGGTCGAGGAAGGCGTTCACCCCGTAGCCCATGGTGTTCTTCATGGCGTACTGGGCCCGCACCCGGCGGACCGAGTCGGGGTTGCCGCGGACCCGGTCGCGCAACCGCAGCAGGCCGGCGTGCAGCTCCGGCTCGGTGGCCCGCAGCCGCTCGTCGGCGTCCGGGGCGCCGGTGTCCAGGACGGTCCCGCTGGGCAGCACCAGCAGCAGCGACTCCAGCGTCCGGTAGGTGTTGAACTCGGTGCCGCAGGTCATCCCGCTGGAGTTGTTGGCGACGACGCCGCCGATGGTGCAGGCGGACTCGCTGGCCGGGTCGGGGCCGAGCTTGCGGCCGTACGGGGCGAGCCGGTTGTTGACCTGGCGCAGCACGACGCCGGGCTGCACCCGGACCCGCCGGCCGTCGTCGAGGACGGTCAGCTCGCGGAAGTGCCGGCGGGTGTCGACGAGGAGCTGGTCGGTGACGGCCTGCCCGCTGAGGCTGGTCCCGCCGGAACGGAAGGTCAACGGCGTACCGCTGCGACGGCTGTGCCGCAGCAGGGCCGCGACCTGGTCGGCGTCGGCCGGGGTGACCACCGCTCGCGGGTGCAGCAGGTAGTGCGACGCGTCGTGGGCCAGCCGCAGCCGGTCCGCCGCCCGGGTCGCGACGGCGCCGGGGAGCGCCGCGACCAGCGCGGCGAGGTGGGGGTCGGCGGTCCGGCTCACCGGAGGCCCCCGTCGGTGGCGCGGACGGGTGGGCGCGCGGCCCCGGTCATCTGCAACGTCATTGCGTACCTCCCCGCGGACACCCTAGTCGCGGACCGGCCACCGCCGGTGGGCCCCTTGCGGATGAATCGACGCTGGTAGATACTCGCGGCTACCACGTTCGCCGAGGTCAACACCCCGAGCCGAGACCACCGCGACGCCTCATGGGCCCCGCCCGCACCGGTCGCCCGCCGCCCTCCGAGGAGGAGACCGTGAGAATCCGACACACCCCCGGCCGGCTCACCCCACTGCTCGCCGCCGCCGTCGGCCTGGTCGCCGTCGGCGCGTTCACCGTGCCGAGCGCCGCCTCGGCCGCCCCGCAGAGCTGGAGCGCCAGCCAGCTCGCCCAGGCCGACACCGCCGTGCAGGCGTCCGGTGTCGAGGGCATCGCCTGGCGCGTCGACGCGGCCTCCGGCCGCGTGGTGGTGACCGCGGACGACTCGGTGTCCGCCGCCGAACTCGCCACCATCAAGAAGAGCGCCGGCGGCAACGCCGGGGCGATCCGGATCGAGCGGGCCCGTGGCGTCTTCCGCCCGATGCTGTCCGCCGGCAACGCCATCTACGGCGGCGGCTACCGCTGCTCGCTGGGCTTCAACGTGGTCAAGTCCGGCGTCTACTACTTCCTGACCGCCGGGCACTGCGGCGACGTCGCCAACACGTGGTACACCGACTCCGGGCAGAAGACCCTGATCGGCCCGACGATCAGCTCCAGCTTCCCGGGCAACGACTACGCCCTCGTCCGCTACGACAACACCTCGCTGACCCACCCCGGCGGCTACACCGCCGCCAACGCGTTCGTCGGCGAGGCGGTCAAGCGCACCGGGTCCACCACCGGCACCCACAGCGGCACGGTGACCGCCCTCAACGTCACGGTCCGCTACGTGGGCAGCGGCACCGTCAAGGGCATGATCCAGACCACCGTCTGCGCCGAGCCCGGTGACTCCGGCGGCCCGCTCTACGACGGCACCAAGGCGCTCGGCATCACCTCCGGCGGCAGCGGCGACTGCCGGTCCGGCGGTACGACGTTCTTCCAGCCGGTCACCGAGGCGGCCAGCGCGTACGGCGTGACCGTCTACTGACCCGTCCCGGCCCGCAGACCGAACCTCCGAAGACCCGCACCGAGCCATCTCGGTGCGGGTCTTCGCGTTGTCGCGCGGTCACCGCTGCCGAAGGGCTCTACCGCGAGGCGGTTGGCCGGGGCAAGTGGCGCGTCGGGTCCCCGTCACCGGAAAAGCCTGAGTAGACGTTCAGCCCGCCCGGTCGGATCGGGCCACCCGTCGTCGATTCGATGGTTGTCACCCGGCAAGGCCGAACGTTCGCGCTGTTGCGCCGGTAGTCGGCGCGCGGCGCAGTGACTTCAATCGAGGTCTACAACGGTCGTCGCCGAGGGCGAAGGGACACCACATGAACGCTCCGACCGGCCTACCGCTCGTCCTCTGCGGTCCGATCGTGCGCCGCGTCGACCCGACCAGCGTCACGGTGTTCGTCGCCCTCCGCGCCGAGTGCACCGTGACGCTGACCGTCTTCGCGCTCGGCCCGGCCCCCGGATTCGCCCGCGCCGCGAGCGTCGGCACCGGCAGCCGGACGACGGTACGGCTCGCCGACCGCCTCCACGTCGTCGCGGTGACCGCCACCGGGATCACCCTCGCCCCCGGCACCCTCTACGGCTACGACCTGGCCTTCTCCGGCGGGGCGAGCGCGGGCAGCCTCTTCGACGCCGACGTGGTGGCCGCCGACGCGGCGGCCGCCCGGGCCGCGCTGACCTACCAGGGGCACCCACAGGCGCCGGCCGCCGTCCCCGCCGTGCCAACCTTCGTCACCCCGCCGACCGACCCCAACCAGCTGCGCATCTTCCACGGGTCGTGCCGCAAGCCGCACGGCGAGGGCCCGGATGCCTTCCCCATCCTCGACCCGATCATCGCCGCCGCCGGCGGGGACCCGGTGCACCGTCCCCACCAGCTCGTCCTCGGCGGCGACCAGATCTACGCCGACGACGTGGCCGACCCGCTGCTCGGCCTGGTCCACGGCCACGACGCCCTGCCCGCCACCGGCAGCGACCCCGCGGTGCCCGCGTACCAGGGGGTGGCCGCCCGGCTCGGCCTCCCACCCGAGGCGATGCCGGTCGGCACCAGCTCGCCGCCGACCGACGCGACGTACCTGCCCGGGAAGCGGGCCACCACGATGGAGCGGGACGCGAAGTTCACCTCCGGCGCGGCCGACAGCCACCTGATGTCCCTGCGCGAGTACCTGTGCGTGTACCTGATGGCCTGGTCGGATGTGCTGTGGCCGCAGAGCTGGCCGACCTTCGAGCACGTCCTCGCCGCCGACACCCGGATCCTCAAGGACCCGCAGGACCGCCGGCCCGGCGAGACGGTGTACGACCTGATGCTGGCCGGGCGGGCCTACACGCCGAGCGCGCAGCAGAAGGAGATCATCGAGCGGTACGAGCGCTGGCAGCAGCAGGCGATCGCGCTGCGCACGTTCCGCCTCGGGCTGGCCGCGGTGCGCCGGCAACTGGCCAACGTGGCGACGTACATGGTGCCCGACGACCACGAGGTCACCGACGACTGGAACATGACCCGGACCTGGGTCGACGACGCGGTGGTCAAGTCCCCGCTCGGCCGACGGATCGTCCGCAACGCGATGGCCGCCTTCGTGGTCTTCCAGGCCTGGGGGAACACCCCGGACCGGTACGCCGAGACCGGCTCGGCAGGGGAGCCCGGGCGGACGGCGCTGGCGGCCCTGCGCGGCTGGTCGGCCGGCGCGAACGACGCGGACGACCTGACGCTGCGCACCCGGCTCGGCCTGCCGACGGCGGTCACCAACGAGGGGCGGCTGACCCGGCCGGCGGGAGCCCTGACCTACCACTACACCGTCACCTGGCCTCGCTACCAGCTGGTCGCGCTGGACACCCGCACCTGGCGGCAGTACCCGGCCGGGCCCGAACACCCCGGCGGCCTGCTCCTGGACGACCAGCCGCTCAACGAGATGCTCACCGGCGGCGGGGTGCTCGGCGACGACGCGGTCACGGTGATCGCCCAACCCGTCGCCCTGTTCGGCGTGCCGGTGCTGGAACAGCTCGCCCAGCCGATCGCCAACGCGACCGCCGGGCGGTGGACCGCCGACGCAGAGGACGCCTGGGTGGCCAGCGACGCCGCCGTACACAAGATCCTGGCCCGGCTCTTCGCCGCGGCGCCCCCGGGGCCCGACGGCGTGCGGCGCCGGCGACTGGTGCTGCTCGGCGGCGACATCCACTTCGGATCCGCCGAACGTATCCGCTACTCGGCCACCCTCCCCTACGCCTGCGGGCCCGACCCGGCGAAACCCTACGAGGGGGTCAACCGCACCGAGGGCGTGCTCGCCGGCTTCGTGGCCAGCGCGTTCCGCAACGAGGACTTCAAGACCCGGCTGCTGCACGACGTCGGCTACGTGCCGCTGCTCGACGTGACCGGCCGGATCGACCTGGTCGGCTGGGCCAACGAGCTGCCCGACAAGGAGGGGCAGCGGATGCAGGCCGGAGTGCAGGTGGCCGTCGCCGCCGACGACGTGACCGGCTGGTGGGTATCGGGTCGCCCGGCGGTCAGCGACTACGACGCGCTCAAGGTGCTCGGCCGGCAGCCCGAGTGGAACGTGTACGTGCAGTTCCTCCGGCACGACGAGGCCGACCCGACGGTGCGCCGCGACGGGACGCCGGAGTCGGTGCTGGACCCCGCCGGCCTGCCCCGCGACCAGGCCCTCGCCCAGTACCTGGCGGCGGCCCGGAACCTGGACCACTACAAGGGATCGTGGGGCAACGGCAAGGAGATCGTCGGGCGCAACAACCTCGGCGAGATCACCTTCGACTGGCCCGCCGGGGAGTGCAAGTCCGCCACCCAGCGGCTCTGGTGGCAGCTGCCCGGGGAGCAACGCGCCGCCGCGCTGACCACGTACACCGTCGACCTCTCCTTCGGCTGCTCGCTGACCACCGTCGCCCCGTACGGCGGTTTCGTGCTGCGGCCCGACGACCACGACGCCACGGCCACCGCCAAGGCCCGGTACGACGGGGTGGACCGCCCGGCGACCCTGGTCACCGACCGGTGGGTGAGCCGGCTCCAGCACGACCTGGCGACGCTGGGCTTCCTCACCCCCGAGGAGACCGACGGCGAGTACGGCATCCTCACCTACTGGGCGGTGCGCGAGTTCCAGGCGTACGCCCGGCGGGAGCGGACCGCCGTCGAGCCCGCCGGCTCCACCGCCCCCCGGTACTCCGACCGGCTGCAACCGGTCGACGTGCCGGAGTCCGAGCGCTACCTCGGGCCGATCAGCGGGGTGGCGGATCTCGCCACCCAGGTGGCGGTCAAGCACTGGCTGGACAAGCGGTGGCGCTGCCCGGTGGTGGTCGAGTCGTGGCAGGTCGCCGGGGACAGCCCGCAGCGGCTGGACCAACCCAACGTCTGGATCTTCGACCAGGTCACCGCCGCCGACCAGCGGCTCTACTCACGGGTGGTCACCGGCCGGCCGGCCGGCGCGGGGAGCGCCCCCGCCGGGCACCCGGAGCTGATCCGGCTGGGTGCGTACCGGGCGCACGCCGTCGACGCCGAGTGGAGCGGGCCGGTCCTCGACGCCGAGTCGGAGCTGCTGCCGGAGGCGGTCCTGCCCCGGGCGCAGGGGCACGTCACCGGCCCCACGCTGACCGACCTGGCCACCGCCATCGCCGGTGGTGGGGACGCCGGCGCCCGGGCCGCCCGGCAGCTCTCCACCTTCAAGGTCCTCCGGGCGGCCGCCGAGAACCACGTGCCCGAGGCCGCGGGAGGCTGGCTGGACGCCGTCGCGGCCGACGATCCGGCGGTGCTCCGGCTCGGCCCCTTCGGCTGGCGGGCGCACGGGCCGCAGGTCGCCCCGACCACCCTGCCACCGCGGCCGGACATCAACGCCGAACCGGGCGAGCTCTGGGCGTACCTGGCCTACCTGCGGGCCACCGACCGGGACGCGTACGACGCGCTCGGCGGGCAGGGCGGGGTGAACGCCGTCCCCGGCTGGGGGCGCGACGGGGCGGGCCTGCTCTTCGCCGACCTGCGGGTGCTGCGCGCCCGACCCGCGCAGACCGACTCCACCGGCGCGGCCCGCGACGGCATCGGCACCACCCTGGAACTGCTCGGGTTGCGCTCCTGGCACTGGATGCACCGGTACGCGCTGGCCCTGCGCGCCCACGACGGCGTTCGGCGGGGGATGTGGGCGTTCGCCCGCCAGCGGCTGCACGACCTCCTCGTGACCGACTGGGACTCGCCGGACCCGGCGATCACGCCCGGCGTACCGGACGTGCCGGGCGCCGACGGCAAACCCCGCCGGGCCCGGATCGGGGACGTGTTCACCTCGGAGCGATCGGCGGCGCTGCTCGCCTGCTGGCAGCAGTACCGGGCGCACCAGCTCGTCGCGGTCGGGCCGCCCACCTCCCGCGCGGAGACGGCGGAGTTCCGCAGCCGGCCGCGGGCCGCCACCGAGCTGCACCTGGTGCTGAGCAAGGCGAAGGCGCTCGGCCCGGACTTCGGCGGGCCACCCACCGGCTGGACCGACGCGCACGAGGCCGCCCTGGTCACCGCCATCCGGCAGGTCGTGGCGGCCGACGCCCCGGTGGCCACCGCGCTCGGCTCGACCGTCGGCTGGCCGACCTGGCCGGCCGGGCACCGTTACACGCTGCCCGTGGCGACCCTGCCGGCGGCCGAGCGGACCCTCTCCGCCGCCCGCGGCTCGCTGCGGCTGGACCTGAGCGACCTGCCGCGGGTGACCGCGTGACCGGCGGACGGCCGGGCGGCACGGAAGGACGGGATGTGCGATGACTGACGGCAAGAACGCACTCGCGCTGCTGTGGGACGAGGTCCGGCTGCTCGCCGAGCCGGTGCTGGCCGCGTACGACCCGTGGCGGCGGGCCCGGTTGATGCGCGCCCTCGGCTGGGACCTGGAGGCGGTCAGCGGCTTCGACGCCGCCCGCTTCGAGGAGTGGGCAGCCACCGTCGGGGAGGCGCTGGCCGCGGTGGCGGTGGTCCGCAACGATGCGAAGCTGGACAGCCTCGACGGGCTGCGCACCCTCGGCGAGGCGATCGGGAAGGTGTTCGGGCAGATCGGCGCGCTGCCGAGCGTGCAGAACGGGCTGCCGGACGTGCCCGGCCTGCCCGCGGAACTCGCCGACGACCTGGTCGACCTGCTGGTGCTGACCTACCTGCTGCGCCGGGCACCCTGGTCGATCCCGGTGCTCGACCTGCTCGGCCTGGTCGACCCGGCGGCCGCCAGCCAGCCCAGCGCGCCGATGCCGCCCGGGGACGCGCCGATCCGGCTTCCCCGCCGCCGCGACGAGCTGCACCTGGAACGCGTGGTCGACCTGGTCCACGACCCCGGCGGCTACTTCCGCGAGCGCTACGCCCCGGCCGGCTGGGAGACGCCGGAGGGCGTCGCCGAGCTGTCCGCGCGGCTGCTGCCCCGGCTGGCCCGGGCGCTGCGGGCCCTGGGCCTCGACGCCGACCAGGGCGTACGCCCCGGCGTCGGCCCGGACCAGGGCGAGGTGGGCCGCCGGCTCGCCGACAGCCTGCTGCGGCTGCGCTTCAGCGGCCTGCGCACCCCGGGCGGGGCGGCGCCGCCCGGCGCCGGCCTGGCACCGTGGACGCCGACCTTCGGCGTCGGCGTCACCCTCGGCCTGGCCAGTTGGGACGGCCGGCTCACGGTGATCCTCGCGCCCACCGGCCAGGCCCACCTGGAGGGCTCGATCGGGGCGTGGAACGTCGCCACCGACCTCAGCGGCGCCGGGCCGGCCATCGCGGTCAACAGCGCGGGCGTGACGTTCAGCGGCGACGCGGCGGCGGTGACGTGGGCGGCGGAGGTCGCCCGGATCGCCCCGGCCGGTCAGCCGGGCTGGATCTTCGGCTCCCCGAACGGCACCCACCTCGCCATCGGGCAGCTCGTCCTCGGCGGGAAGGCCAGCCTGGGCGCCGGCCGCGACGACGTGGAGCTGACCGTCCAGGCCGGCCGGGCCGAGCTGGTGGTCCGCCCCGGCGACGGCGACGGGCTGCTCGGCAAGCTGCTGCCCGCCGACGGGCTGCGGATCGGCCTCGACCTCGGCCTGGCCTGGTCGATGCGGGGTGGCCTGCACCTGTCGGGCGCGGCGGCGCTGGCCGCCGAGTACCCGGTGCACCTGTCCTGGCACGGCCTCGGCGTGCAGGGGCTGCGGATCGCGCTGACGGCGTCCACCAGCACCCGGGCGCTCAGCCTGGTGATCAGCACCACCGTCCACGCCACGCTGGGTCCGCTGCACGCCGTGGTGGAGAACATCGGCGTCAGCGCCGACCTGACCTTCCCGCCGGCCCTGCCGGCCGGATCCGGCGCGCAGGCCAGCGCCGGCAACCTCGGCGCGGCCGACCTGCGACCGAAGTTCAAGGGCCCGGACGGGGTCGGGCTGCGGATGGACAACGGCATCGTCTCCGGCGGTGGCTACCTCTTCGTCGACGAGCCCCGCGGCATGTACGCCGGCGTGCTCCAGCTCGGCATGACCTCCACCACGCCGCTGGCCCCGATGAAGGGGTTCCGGCTCCAGGCCACCGCCATCCTCAACATCCGCAACCCGGACGGCAGCCGGCTCGCCGAGGCCGACGGCACGCACACCTTCTCCCTGCTGCTGGCCGGCACGTACGAGTGGTTCCCCGGGCTGATGCTCTTCTGGGGCATCTCCATCACCGGGCTCGGACTGGTCGTCGGCTGGAACCGGCGGACCAACCCGGAGGAGGTGCGCAACGCCGCCCGCGCCGGCACCCTGGACGCCCTGCTCTTCCCGCAGGACCCGGTCGGCAACGCGCCCGCCGTGATCGCCACCCTCAGCCGGATCTTCCCGGTGGACACCACCGGCACCGTCCTCGGGGCGATGGTGCGGCTGAACTTCCTCGGCGGGCAGGTCGTCGCCGACCTCGCGGTGCTGGTGGAGTTCCCCGACCCGGTGCGCATCCTGCTGCTGGGCAAGCTGGTCATCGACTTCAAGGAGGCCGGGAAGTTCCGGCTCGACTCGGCGGGGGTCGTGGACTTCGCCCGCCGGGAGATCAGCGTCGACGCCGCGCTGATCGACTCCAAGCTGTTCGGTCGCCCGGTCTCCGGCGAGATGGCGCTGCGCGCCCGGTGGGGCGAGGGCCGCACCTTCGCCGTCTCGATCGGCGGCTTCCACCCCCGTTACCCGGCACCGCCCGGGTTCCCGCCCGTCAAGCGGTTCGCCATCGCGCTGCAGAAGTCCGGCAAGGGCCTCGGCCTCACGGCGTACCTCGCCGTCACCAGCAACACCGCGCAGTTCGGGGCGGAGCTGAAGCTGCACTTCGAGGGCGGCGGGTTCGTCATCGACGGCCGGGCCTGGCTGGACGTGATGTTCCAGTTCAAGCCGTTCTGGTTCACCGCCGAGATCGGCGCGACGGTGTCGCTGAAGTACAAGGACAAGGAGCTGCTGGCGATCAATCTGATCGTCGGGGTGAGCGGGCCCGGGCCCTGGCGGGCCTGGGGCGAGGCCCGGATCAAGTTCCTGTTCTGGGAGGTGTCGGCGAAGTTCTCCTGGACCGACGGGAAGACCGCCGCCGAGGACGAGCCGACGTACGTCGACGCCGGCGAGGCGCTGCGCGCGGCGCTGTCCACCCCGGACGCCTGGGAGGTCCGCCCGGCGCTCACCGCCGGCGAGCCGGTGACGCTGCGGGACCTGGCCGGCTGGGCCGGACCGGTGCTGCTGCAGCCCGGGGCGCTGCTGACGGTCCGGGAGAACGTGCTGCCGCTGGACACCGACCTGTCCCGGATGGGCACCTCCCGGATCAGCGGGCCGAACCGGTTCACGCTGACCACCGTGGACGTCGGGGCGGGCGACGAGAAGCTGGCCGGCCGGCTCGGCGACGTCGTCGAGGACGACTTCGCGCCCGGTCAGTTCCGGGATCTGTCGCCGGAGGAGCAGCTCACCACCCCCGGGTTCGTCCGGCTGGCGGCCGGGCGGACGGTCGCGCTGCCCGCGGACACCACGCTGCCCGCGGCCGACCTGACCACCTTCGCCGGCCTGGCCGACGACTCGGCGTACGACCGGATCGTCATCGACGACCCGGACGCCGCCGGACGACCGCTGCCGGCACAGCGAAGCCTGCTGGCCGGCGGGGGCGACCTGCTCGCCCGGTTCGCGGCCACCTCGCCGGCCGCGTTCGCCGGCAGCCGGCGGGCCGGCCCGGCCCGGTTCACCGGACCCGCGCTGGGCCTCGCCGACGCCGGGCCGGCGAGCGCCGGCTTCGCCACCGTTCCCGCGCCGCGCCGCGGGGCCGACGACACCGCGCGGACGGACGGCCGGCGCAGCGGGACGCTGCGCCGGGCCCGGGTGACCGTCCCGCGCCCCCGGATCACCGCCGTCGACCTGGAGGTCCGCTGACATGGGTGGCCTGCGTTTCCTGCCCTGGGTACGCGACGGCGTGGCCCGGGTCGTCCCCGACACCGACCCCCTCACCGGCGCCCTGCCGCGCGCCCGCGCGGCGGTGAGCCTCACCGTCACCGCGCTGGGCACCGAGACCGCGAACGGCAAGACCCGGCAGATCACCGGGGCCTCCACGGCGCTGCTGCACGGCCCCGGCGACGTGGTCGGCATCGACCCGCAGGAGATCATCCGCAGTTACCCGGCAGCGGGCGCGGAGAACGTCGAGGTGTCGCTGCTCGCCGCCGTCGAGTTCGACCGCCCCGACCTGCCCTGGCTGTACACCCCGGCCCGGCCCGACCCCCGGGGCGCGCTACGCCCGTGGTTGGTCCTGGTCGTGGTGCCCGTCGACGGGGGCGGGGAGCTGCGCACCGAGCCGGGCCAGGCGCTGCCCCGGCTCGCCACCACCGTGCGGCAGCTGCCCGCGCTGGCCGAGTCGTGGGCCTGGGCGCACGCCCAGGTGCTGGTCACCGCCGAGAGCGAGGACGTGGCGACGGTCATCGCGACCGCGCCCGAACGCACCCTGTCCCGGCTGCTCTGCCCACGCCGGCTCGCCCCCGGCACGGACTACCTGGCCGCGGTGGTGCCGGCGTTCGAGGCCGGGGTCCGGGCCGGCCTCGGCGAGCCGGTCGACGACGCCGGGCCGCTCGCCCCGGCCTGGGGGCCGGCGTCGGCGCACCCCGGGCCGGACGACCAGGTGCTGCTGCCCGCCTACCACCACTGGACCTTCCGCACCGGCCCGGACGGCGACTTCGAGTCGCTGGCCCGGCGGCTGCGGGCGCGGACCCTCCCCGACGACGTCGGCCGGCAGCCGGTCGACATCGCCGCCCCCGGCGGCGGCCTGCCGCAGCTCGCCGACGAGGGCGTCGAGGGCCGGTCCGTGCTGGGCTTCGAGGGGGCCCTCGCCGCTCCCGGGATGGCCCCGACGGTCTGGGCCGACGACGTGCGCCAGGCGTGGCAGAGCGCCCTGACCGGGCTGCTGAAGCACGCCCAGGACCGGCTCACCCCGCCGCTGTACGGCGACCTCCACAGCCAGGAGACCCGGCTGCCCGCACCCGGCGTGGAGCCGCGCTGGCTGGCCGGGCTGAACCTCGACCCCCGGTACCGGGCGGCCGCGGCCCTCGGCACCCAGGTGGTGCAGCGCCACCAGGAGGACCTGGCGGCGGCAGCCTGGCAGCGGGCCGCCGAGATCCGGGAGGCCAACGAGCAGCTGCGCCGGGGGCAGGCCGCCCGGGACACCGCCACCGCCCTGTACGCCCGCCGGGTCGACCCCGGCTCCCCCGGCGCCACGGTCGGCGACGACCGCCTCGTCGCGCTGACCCAGCCGGTGCACGACCTGGTCGAGGTGCCGGACGCCGGCCGTGGACTGCTCGCCGACGGCGGTGACCCGCTGGACCGGCGGCTGGACGCCAACCCGGGTGCGAAGGCGGCCACCTCGGCGCCGGTGCGCCGGTTGCTGCGACCCCGCGGGCCGCTGGCCCGCCGGGTCGACGCCGACGCCGCGACGGTGGCGCTGGGCCGGCTCGCCGACGGCGCCAGCCCGGTGCCCGCGGCGCGGGTCCCGGCCGGCGGCGCCGTGCTGGACGCCCTGGTCAGCGACGGGCGCGGGGTGGGCGACCTGACCCGGGCGGTCATCGAGCAGGCGGCCGCGAACCCGTGGTGGAAGACCGGCGCCACGAGCCTGCGGGCCGCCGCCGGACCGACCGCCGCGCTGGCCGCCGACGACCCGGTGACCCGCGTGGTCACCAACGGCGGTGACCTGCTCAACGGGGACCGGTTCTTCGTCGGCGCGGCCGACGGCCGGCTGTTCGAGCGACGCCGCCTCGGCGGCGTCTGGGTCTGGCGGGACCACGGCACCCCGCCGAACACGGCCGTGGCGACCTCCGGCGCCGTCGTGCCACCCGACCGGGTGTACGTCCGCACCCGGGACAGCCGGCTCTTCGAGCGGCGCTGGGACGGCGACCGGTGGGTGTGGAACGACTGCGGCGCACCACCGACCGGCGTGCACAGCCGGCCGGTGGTCGGGAACGGCCTGATCCACCTGCTCGGCGGCGACGGCGCGCTGTGGCGCTCCGACCCGGGCACCCGGGGCTGGACGTCGCTGGGCGCGCCGGCGCTCGGCGCCTCGGAACGGCTGTGGGGATCGCCGCGGCCGTCCCTGCTCGGCGTCCTGGTCGCCACCACCGGCAACCGCCTGTTCGGCCACGACGGGCAGTGGCGGCAGATCGGCAGCGGGTCGCCCCCGGTCTGGGGTTCCCCCGCCGCCCAGCACCCGTACCAGGATCCGGCGGGCCGGGTCGGCATCTCGTACGTCACGCCCGACGGGCGGCTGGTGTCGCTGTTCGGCGACGGCTCGACGTACCTGCACGACCCGGCGCCGGACGGCCGACGGGTGGTCTCGCTGGCGCAGGACGCCGCGCCGCTGGGCAACGAGGAGGAGCTGGCGATCGTCACCCTCGCCGCGTCCACCACCAACCCCGCCGACGTCCGGCTGATGCGGCGCTTCCAGTGGTACCACGACGTGCACGAGCGCTACTACTGGGCGTGGGACTCGGTGACCACCGCCGTCCCGGCCGGCGGGCTCGGCCAGCACCGCCCCGGCCCACTGCTCGGCGACTCCCGCGACGGGGAACTCTTCGCCGTCACCGCCGACGGGCGGCTCACCTCGTTCCGCTGGGCGTACCCGGCGATCGGCTGGATCGACCACGGCACCCCCCTCGACCCGCGCGGCGGAGGCCCGGTCGACGCGCCCGCGCCGGCGCACGTGCGGTTCGCGCCGAAGGTCGGGCTGCTCGCCTCGCTGGTCTTCACCCACACGGTCACCCAGGGCACCGGCAGCCGGGCCCGGATGCAGGTCGGGCACCACATCGGCGACGACGGGGCGGTGCGGGAGGCCGCGCTGACCCCGACCGCGGACGGGCCCGCGATCCCGGTCGTCGCCCGGGCCACCGCCACCACCCTGGGCACCGTCCTCCCCACCGGCCGCCCCACCCTGGTCACCGCCGCCCTGCTGCCGGGGACCACGGCGGGCACCTGCCGGATCGCCTACTGGGTCGGGCGGGACGCGGACGCGAACAGCGCGGCGGCCGGCGGCTGGAGCGGACCGTACGAGCTGCCCGAACCGGTCAGCGGGGACGCCACCGGGCTGGACGTGGCCCTGGCCGACCTGGACGGTGACGGCCGCCCCGAGCTGATCGTCGCGTACGCGGTGAGCCGGGCCGGCGGCACCGACAACCGGCTCCACTACCGGATCGGCTGGCGGCTGGACGACAGCGGCCGGGTCAACGACGGGTGGACCGACTCGCTGCCCACCCCGATGCAGCTGGACCGGATCGGCGCGGTGGGCGTCGAGGTGGTCGACATGACCGGCGACCAGGTGCCCGACCTGTTGGTGTTCGCCACCGGCACGCTCGGCGGGACGCCGGTGGCCCGGTACCTCACCGGGCGTGGCCTCAACCGGCGCGGCCGGGTGGTCGGCGGCTGGACCGCACCCCGGGCGGTGCCGGACGAGGCGGCGACCGCCGGCGCGGACGGGGCCGGCGTGGCGGTGGCCGACGTGACCGGCACCCGCCGTCCCGACCTGGTGGTGGCCCGCCGCAACGGCGGCACCGTCACCTACCGGACCGGCTTCGACCTCGACCCGAACGGCGTCCCGGTGAGCTGGAGCGAGGCGGTGACCGCGACCGGCGGCGCCGACGCGGGCGCCGCCCGCGGCTGCTCCGTCGCGGTGGCCGACCTGCGCGCCGACCTGGTCGCCGACCGGGCGAAGATGGGCGACGACTTCATGGCCGCCGCCGCCCGCCACCAGGACCGGCTGGCCCCCGCGCAGGGCCTGGCCCGCGACCACCGCCCGGCCCCGGTCGACCTGGCCACCGCCGCGGCGGCGGTCCGCGAGACGGTACGCCCCGAGACCGCCGTCGCCGGTGAGGTGCTGGCCGGGATCACCCTCGGCGGCGGCGACCTGGTCGACGCCCTGCCGGACAGCGGCGACCCGCTGCGCCGGCTGCTCGCCGGCGTCACCTTCGACGTGCCCGCCTACGAGCTGCTGCGCGGGCTGTCCCAGGAACACGTGGTGCCGAACCTGCCGGCGGTCGCCCCGGAGACGATGACCGCGCTGGCCGCCAACCCGCGCTTCATCGAGGCGTTCCTGGTCGGGCTCAACCACGAGATGAGCCGGGAGATGCTCTGGCGGGAGTTCCCCGCCGACCCGCGGCAGACCTGGTTCCGGCAGTTCTGGGACGTCCGCGGCGCCGTGTCCGCCGGGGCCCCGCTCACCGACATCCCGCCACTGACCGACCCGGCCTGGCGCAACGGGCCGCTGGGCAGCCACCTGACCGCCGTCGGCGCTCCCGGCGAGCAGTCGCTGGTGCTGGTCATCCGCGGCGAGCTGCTGCGCCGGTACCCGTCCACGATCGTCACCATGCGGGCCGCCACCTGGACCGGACCGGAGGAACGGACCCCGACCGGGCCGGACGTCCTGCCGATCTTCAACGCCTGGCTCTCCCCCGACCTGCTGCTGTTCGGCTTCCCGTGCACCGCCGAAACGGCCCGCGGCGCCGCCCGGCAGGCCGACGGGCCCCCCGGCTGGTTCTTCCTGCTCCGGGAGCAGCCCGCCGCGCCCCGCTTCGGCGTGGACCTCACCGGCGACCCGCCGGCGCCGGACGCGGTGGTCTTCGCCGCCCGCCAGGGCCGCAACGCCGCCGACACCGCGTCGGCCGTCCTGCAACGCCCCGTCCTCCTGGCCCGCCACGCCAGCGACCTGCTACCGACGCCGGAGAGCCGATGAGCACCTCGTCGTACGCCGCCGACCGGCCGCCGCTGTCCGGCGCGCTGACCCAGACCCCGTGGACGCTGACCGCCGCCGCCCCGGCGGTCATGCTGCCGGTACGCCTGGAGACCCGGTTCGCCGGCGCGGCCCTGAAGATCCGGGTCTACCCCGACCAGCTCCACGTCGACGACCACGAACCGGGGCTGACCGCCGAGGAGATCGCCGCCGGGCGCGCGTACTGGGGTGAGGGGCAACCGGGCGGACCGGGCGGCACGCCCGACGAGGCCGCCTGGAGCGACCTGGTCCGCCGCTTCGGCGCGCCCCGCGCCGCCTGGATCGCCCGGGTGCTGGAGCCGGTCGCCGGCGTCTTCCCCGACCCGCTGACCCGCCCCGGCCCGTGGTGCGAACCGGCCCGGGCCCGGCTGCTGCCCACCCAGTGGTACGCGGTCGGCCGCACCGCCAGCGGCAAGCTCTTCACCGGCGGGTCGGGCACCGTCACCCCGGACCTGCCGGTCGGGCCGACCCCGCTGGCCGCCGACGCCGCCGGGACCTTCGGCGGGGACGAGGCGCCCCCGGTCGACGCGGGGATGCGTTGGACCGTCGACTTCGCCACCGCAGTGGCCGCCGGCATGGCGTTCACCGTCACCGTTCCCGTCGACGCCAAGGGCCAGCCGGAGCCGGTGGAGCGGCTGCTCGTCTTCGGACTCGACACCAGAACCGGACCGACCGGGACCGTCCGGGCGCTGAGCCGCCTGCTGGAGGCGCACGCCGCCACCGACGGGCTCGCCTTCCTCGCCCCCGACGAACCGACCAACAACACCGGGAGCGCCACCCCGGCGGCCACCCCCACGGCGTCCCCGGTGACGACCGGTGACAGCGCCACGGCCGCCGCCGCGCCGGAAGCCGCCGCCGCCCTGGTCGCCGCCGCGCTGGGCGTGCCGCTGACCAGCGGGCCCGACGACGCGGTCTCGGCCGCCCGGCGGCAACCCGCCCGGGCCGGGGCGCCGACCGCGCTGGCCCGGGGCACCGGCGCCACCGGCATCGACCGGCCCACCGGACGGTTGGTCCGCCGCCTGCTCTGGCCGGCCAGCTTCGGCAGCCTGCTGCGTCACCTGCTCCCGGTGGCCACCCCGGCCGAGCGGGCCGCGGTGCGGGACCTGTCCCTTATACACATCT
>NZ_QGKS01000340.1 GCF_003172935.1 Micromonospora sicca
GGCCTGTCGTACAACGAGCCGGCGGCCGAGGCGGAGGTCGCCGCCCAGCCGGTGAAGGCCGAGCAGGCGGCCCAGCCAGCCGCGCCGACCCCCACCCCGCAGCGGCCGACCGCCCCGGCGCCGGGCGGCGGCGAGGAGGCGGCCGGGTACGTGACCCCGCTGGTGCGGAAGCTGGCCAGCGAGCACGGCGTGGACCTCTCCTCGGTCAACGGGACCGGCGTCGGCGGCCGGATCCGCAAGCAGGACGTGCTGGAGGCGGCGGAGAAGGCCAAGGCGGCCAAGGCCGCGCCGGCCCCGGCCGCGCAGCCGGCCGCCGCAGCGCCCGCTCCGGCCAAGCCGGCCGCGAAGCCGCAGCCGAGCGGCAAGCGGGGCACCACCGAGAAGCTGACCCGGATCCGCACGGCGATCGCCAAGCGGATGCAGGAGTCGCTGCACGAGATGGCGCAGCTCACCACGGTGATCGAGGTGGATGTCACCAGAATCGCCAAGCTGCGGGCGCAGGCGAAGGACTCCTTCCAGCAGCGGCACGGTGTGAAGCTGTCCTTCCTGCCGTTCTTCGCACTTGCCGCCGTCGAGGCGCTGCAGGCGTACCCGATCGTCAACGCCCGGATGGACCTGGCGGCGGGGACGATCACCTACCCGGACGCGGAGCACCTCGGCATCGCCGTGGACACCGAGCGGGGCCTGCTGGTGCCGGTCATCCACAACGCCGGCGATCTCAACCTGGGCGGCATCGCCAAGCGGGTCGCCGATCTGGCCGAGCGCACCCGGACCAACAAGATCAGCCCGGACGAGATCGCCGGTGCGACGTTCACGCTGACCAACACCGGTAGCCGGGGCGCCCTGTTCGACACGCCGATCGTGCCGTCGCCGCAGTCGGCGATGCTCGGCACGGGTGCCGTGGTCAAGCGTCCGGTCGTGGTGAACGACCCGGAGCTGGGCGAGGTCGTCGCGGTCCGCTCGATGGTCTACCTGGCCCTGTCCTACGATCACCGGCTGATCGACGGCGCCGACGCCGCCCGCTTCCTGGTCGCGGTCAAGGAGCGGCTGGAGGCCGGCAACTTCGAGGCCGAGCTGGGCCTGTAACACCCGCGCGAAAGGGCGCCCCGGTCCAGGTGACCGGGGTGCCCTTTCGCCGTTTCCGGGCCGGTCAGCCGCGCAGGTGCTCCTCGGAGACCTGCCAGAGCCGCTCGGCGGCCTCGGGGTCGCGGGCGTACGGGGCGTATCCGGTGCGGGTGCCGGGCTGGTTCGGCCCGGCCTCCTGAACGTCCTCGAAGTACCGCCCGCCGACGCCGTCGAGCAGCGGCGAGGCGGCGACCAGCACCGAGGTGGCCGCGCCCTGCTCGGTGTTCTTCCAGTACGCGGCGCCGCCCCCGCTCTGCGACCGCATCCGGTCCAGCTCCTCCTCGCTGAGGTAGCGCTGGAGGTTGGTCCGGATCGCGCCCGGCATGAGCGCATTGCTGAGGATGCCGTCGTCGGCCCAGCGCCGGCTGACCTCGACCGCGAAGAGCACGTTGGCCGTCTTGGACTGCCCGTACGCCTCCCACGGGTCGTACGGCCGCTGCCGGAAGTGGATGTCGGAGAAGACCACCGGCGAGCGCAGGTGGGCGGCCGAGCTGACCGAGACGATGCGGGCCCCGCCGGCCGCGGCCAGGGCCGGGCGCAGCCCGGTGGCCAGGGCGAAGTGGCCCACGTGGTTGGTGGCGAACTGCATCTCCCAGCCCTGCGGGGTGCGCATCTCGGGCGAGGCCATGATGCCCGCGTTGTTGACCAGGATGTGCAGCGGTCCGTCCCAGGTCCGGACGAAGGCGGCCACCGAGGCCAGGTCGGCGAGGTCCAGCGGGGCCACCAGGATCCGGTCGTTGCCGGTGGTGCCGGTGATGTCGGTGGCGGCCTGCTGGCCGGCGTCGATGTTGCGGACGGCGAGCGTGACGTCGGCCCCGGCGGCGGCGAGCGCGCGGGCGGTGTCCACCCCGATCCCGGACGCGCCGCCGGTGACGACGGCCCGGCGCCCGGTGAGGTCGATGCCGCGCACCACCTCCATCGCGGTGGTCTCCCGGGAGTACGGCGTGGTGACGGGTGTGCTGGTGGTCATGATCCATCCTTGTCGGTGGCGACGCGGACGCCCGGTCCGGCCGCTACGATGAGAATCGGAGGATCCTCCGTTACGGTCGAGATTAACCGGAGGCTCCTCCGTTCGCCAACCCGGCCGCGCCTCGGCCGGTCGCCCCGAGGAGGAGACGTGCCGGACCCCGGCCCCCGACCGCTGCGCGCCGACGCGCTGCGCAACCGGCAGCGGCTGCTGGACGCAGCGGTACGCGCGTTTTCCCACGGCGGGCCGGAGGTAACGCTCGACTCGATCGCCAGAGCGGCCGGGGTCGGCATCGGCACCCTCTACCGGCACTTCCCCACCCGGGAGGCCCTGGTCGAGGCGGCCTACCGCAACGAGCTGGCCAAGCTCTGCGACGCCGCGCCGGAGCTGCTGGCCGGCCTGCCGCCGGACCGGGCGGTGCGCGCCTGGATGGACCGTTTCATCGACTACCTGTCCACCAAGCGGGGCATGGCGGACGCGCTCCGGCTGGTCATCGCCTCCGGCGCCAACCCGTACGCGCACAGCCGGGACCGCCTGGTCGCCGCGCTCGGCCTGCTGTTGGAGGCGGGCGGCGCGGCCGGCACCGTCCGGGCCGACGTGGCGCCCACGGACGTGCTCGCCGGCCTGAGCGGGGTCTCCCTGGTCGCCGGCGAACCCGAGCAGCGCGAACAGGCCGGCCGACTGCTCGACCTGCTGATGGACGGCCTGCGGCACCGCGCCACGGGCTGAGCGGATTCCGAACCGGAGCCGTCCGGGCGCTGGGAGACTCGACCGGTGAGCGGTAAACGGGGGCGCGGACGGTTGGGGCCCGCCGTCGCCGTCGCCCCCGGCGCGCGGGTGGACCGCTTTGAGGTCTTCTTCGACCTGGTCTTCGTCTTCTCGTTCTTCATCATCACCCGGGCCACCGCCCTGGACATCAACGGCACCAACCTGCTGCACGCCCTGCTGGTGCTCGCCGTGCTCTGGTGGTCCTGGGTGGTGCACAGCGTGGTCGCCACCCGGGTCCGGCTCGGCGAGGGCTTCGTCCCGGTGCTGATGGTGGTCGGCATGGCGGCGCTCTTCACCTTCGCGCTGGCGCTGCCGCAGGCGTTCCGCGACCCCGGGGAGAACGCCGCCGGGCCCATGGTGGCGGCGGGCAGCTACGTGATCATCCGCCTGGTGCACTTTGCCCTCTACCGGCACGTCGTCCGGGACAACCCGGAGGAGCGCCGGCAGTTGCTCCGGTTCGCCCCGGAGTTGGTGCTGAGCACCGTCCTGCTGCTCGCCGCCGCGCTGATCCCGGCGCAGCTCCAGGATCCCGGCCGGGCAGCGCTGACCCGCGACGGGCTGTGGGCGACCGTCGTGGTGCTGCAGTACGGCAGCGGGCTCCTCGCCGGCACCTGGGGCTGGCGCGTCACTTCCGCGGAGCACTGGACCGAGCGGTACGACCTCATCCTGATCATCGCCCTGGGCGAGTCGGTCATTTCGGTCGGTGTCGGCAGCAACCTGCTCGGTCAGCCGCCGACCTGGCCGGCCGTCGCCGCCGCCGTCCTCGGCATCGTCTTCACCGCCGCCCTGTGGTGGGCGCACTACGACTGGGTGGGGCCGGCCGCCCGGATCGCCCTCCACGCTGCCGAGGGACGCCCCCGGGTGGCGATGGCCCGGGACGCGTACGCCTACCTCTACCTGCCGATGATCGCCGGGATCATCCTGTTCGCCCTGGGCGCCGAGCGGATCGTGCACGAGATCGCGGATCCGCACATTCCGCTGACCGAACGCGCGCACGGTCCCAGCGTGGCGCTGCTCTTCGGCGGGGTGATCTGCTACTTCTGCGGCAACATGCTGTTCCAGCTCCGCACGCTGCACACGCTGTCCTGGATCCGGGTGGGCACCGTACTGGCCCTGGCCGTGAGCATCCCGATCGCCAGTCGGTTACCGGGACTGGCCGCCCTCACGCTGCTGACCGCCATCTGCGTGGGGCTGGTGGCGTTGGAGGTGCTGACCATGGGCGAGGCCCGCGACGCCCTGCACGAGGTCGTCGTCGAGGAACGGACCACCCACGAGACGCGCGAGGCCGCCTGGCGGGCCCGTTGGCACGAGCCGGAACCCGGCGAGCCGTCGACCTAACGGGACGGCGGCCGGCGGACGGACCGCGTATCGTCGGCCCAGCGTCGCGGTGCGCCCGGCACGGAGACCGCCGTGGGCATGGAGGCGCGGGACAGCAGGGGACCATGTGCACCCATCCCACGAGCCGAACGGGCGGCTGACCGCCCTCGGCAACCAGTTGATCGAGATCCACCTCTGGCTCCGCGAGGAGCTGGCCCGGCTCCGTACGAGCCTCGACTCCCCCGGTGCCGACCTCCGGTCGTCTGAGGACCTGCGCGCCCACTGCCTGGGTTTCTGCGCGGCACTCACCCGGCATCACGGCGGCGAGGACGGCGGCGCGTTCCGGGTTCTCGCCGAACGGGAGCCGGCGCTGCGTCCGGTCCTCGCCGAACTCGCGGAGGACCACCGGATGGTGGCGGGCATCCTGCGCCGGATCGAGGACCTGACGACCGGCCCGGCCGCCGCCCGGGCGGCGGTCCGCGCCGAGCTGGACGGGCTCGCCGCGCTGCTGGAGTCGCACTTCACCTACGAGGAGAAGAAACTGGTCGCCGCGCTCGACGCGGTGAACCGGAGGGCCGGCGACACCGTGGAACTGCTCGGCGTCCCACTGCCCGATGACGGGATGTCGACCACAATTCCGAGGGGGACGGAGACACGATGACCACCGACACGATCACCGCCGCGACGGCGGGCACCTGGCGCCTGGGCGACCTGACGGTCAACCGGATCGGCTTCGGCGCCATGCGGCTGACCAGCAACGCCGACGGGAGCCCGAGCGACCGGGACCAGGCCGTCGCCGTCCTGCGCCGGGCGGTAGAGCTGGGCGTCAACCACATCGACACCGCCGCGTTCTACTTCTCGCCGCTGCGGTCGGCCAACGAGCTGATCAACCGGGCGCTGGCCCCGTACCCGGACGACCTGGTGATCGTCACGAAGGTCGGGCCGGGCAAGGACCTGTCCGGCGAATGGCTGCCGATGGCCCGTCCGGACCAGCTCCGCGGCCAGGTCGAGGAGAACCTCCGCCAGCTCGGCCGGGACCACCTCGACGTGGTCAACCTCCGGGTGTACGGCCCGGAGCCGCTGGCGGAGCACTTCGGCGCGCTCGCCGAGCTGCGGGATGCCGGGCTGATCCGCCACCTCGGCGTCTCCGCCGTCCGCCCGCACCAGGTCGCCGAGGCGCAGACCGTCGCGCCGGTGGTCTGCGTGCAGAACTCGTACGGCCTCGGCTACCGCGCGGGCCACGACCAGCTGCTGCGGGACTGCGCGGCGCAGGGGATCGCGTTCGTGCCGTTCTTCTCGCTCGCCACCAGCGGGCGCGAGGCCGGCGCGAGCGGCACCGAGCACGACGAGGTCCGGGCCGTCGCCCGGGCGCACGGGGTGACCCCCGCCCAGGTCCGGCTGGCCTGGACGCTGCACCGCGGGCCGAACGTGCTGGCCATCCCGGGCACCGGCAACCCGGAGCACCTGACCCAGAACGTGGCGGACGGCGGCCTGCGCCTCACCGAGGACGACCTGGCCCGGCTGGAGGCCGTGCACCAGTCCGCCTGAGCCTCGCCGGTCGGGCTCGGATTCGCCGGTCAGCAGAATCGGCGGGTCCGGGCTGGCCGCGTCGCGGCGGACGCCGGATGCTGGGCCGATGGCGATCTTCTCGGTCCAGGCCCGTCCCGCCGACGCCGCGAGCTGGCTCGACCTGGCCCGCCGGTTGGAGGCCGCCGGCTTCGACGCCCTGCTGGCCGCGGACCACCCCGGCCACGGCGCGTCGCCGTTCGTCTCGCTGGCCGCCGCCGCGGCGGTGACCTCCACGCTCGGCCTCGGTTCGTACGTCTCCAACGCCGGCGTCCGCGAGCCGATCCTGCTCGCCACCGACGTGGCCACCCTGGACATGGTCTCCGGCGGGCGGGCCCGCCTCGGCCTCGGCGCGGGCCACACCCCCGCCGAATGGCGGGCCGTCGGCCGCGAGCGGCCCGACGTCGCCGCCCGGGTACGCCGCTGCGTGGCCGTCGCGGAGGCCGTCCGGGACCTGCTGGCCGGCGGGGAGGTCAGCGTCGACACTCCGGAGCTGGTCGCCCACGCGGCCCGCCTGACCGAGCCGCGGCCCGTCCAGGACCGGGTCCCGCTCACCATGGGTACGGCGAACTCGACACTGCTGCGCTGGGCCGGCGCGCACGCCGACGTGGTCGGCCTGACCGGCTTCGGCCGTACCCTCGCCGACGGGCACGCCCACGACGTGCGGTGGCGGGCCGACCAGATCGACGCGCAGCTCGCGCAGGTGGCGGCCGGGGCCGCCGGCCGGGCCGAGCCGCCCGCGCTGGAGGCCCTGGTCCAGCAGGTGGCGGTGACCGACGACGCCGAGGCCGCCGCCGCGAAGACGGCCGCCGACACCGGGCTGACCGTCGCCGAGCTGCTGGCCACCCCGTTCGTCCTGATCGGCACGGCGGAGGAGATCGTCACGGCGGTCGCGGCCCACCGGCACCGCTGGGGCATCACTCGCTTCGTGGTACGCACCGACGCCGTCGACCAGCTCGGACCACTGCTTCCCCTTTTGCAAGCTGTGTAGCACCTTGTAGCACATCCGGCTAAACTGCTGCTGTGGCGGAGCATGCTTCTCGTGAGATCACCCAGCGTGAGCTGCGGAATGACTCTGGCGCGATCATGCGCGGAGTTGAACGCGGCGAATCCTTCACGATCACCCGCAACGGGACTCCGATCGGCCGGCTGATCCCGATCCGGCGACGCACCTTCGTTCCCCGTACCGAAGTCATGGCAGCCTTCGCGACGTCTCCAGTACTCGACGAGGCCAGGTTCCGTCGTGACATAGACGAGGCGATCGGACAGGACCCATTCGACCGTGAGTGGTGAGCTTCCCCTTCGAGGCCTGATCGACACCAACATCGTCATCCACCTCGCCGCTCTGGATCCCGCCGAACTACCTGACGAAATGGTCATCAGCGCGGTGACCCTCGCGGAGCTTTCCGCCGGACCGCACCACACCGACGACTCGCGGGAACGCGCACGCCGGATGAGCGTCCTCCAACATGTCGAATCGACATTCGAGCCGCTGCCGTTCGACGCCGAGGCCGCGCGGGCGTTCGGTCTCATCTCCGCCGCCGTGCTCGCCACCGGGCGGGGTACCCGTCGCCGAATCGCCGACCTCATGATCGCCTCGGTGGCGCACACTCACGGCCTGCCGCTCTACACCACCAACCATGCAGACTTCACCGGGCTTGACGACCTCGTGACCGTGCGAGCGGTGAGCCGCCCGAAGTAGCCGACGGCCTACTGGGCGAGATTCCGGTCGCACCCGTCCGGTCTCGCGCCGCAGCCCACAGTCGGGTAGCTGAAAGATGCGTTGACCTGGCGGTCGACCACGCTCACAGTCAGGGTGTCAGTTAGAAGGTGACACCGTCATGCACATCGAGATCGCTGATCGCGCGGATCTCGATCGGGCGGAGGCGCTGGTCTCGTTGCTCCGGCGCCCCCACCTCGACCGGGTCACCGTCACACTGCCCGGGCTCGACGCGACGGAGCGCGAGCGTACGGCAGCGACCATCCGCCGCCTGTTCAACGACTGCGGCTGCGACTGGGGTGCGTTGGCCCTCGTCACCGCCGTGGCCGGCGTCCTCGTGATCGGGCCGAGCGGTGGCCGAGCCGTCGCCGCGGCCGTGCTCGGCTGCCTCGCGGCGGCGGTCGCCGGCAAGCTCCTCGGGCTGTCCTGGAGCCGGCGGCGCCTGCTTCTTCGACTGCGCGCGCTGCGCGCGGCTTCCTGACTCTGAGGGGGGATCTCTCATGGCACTCGTTTGCACCGAAATCACCGAATGGGTCGAGGAGGAGGTCTCCAAGCCCGTCGAGGAGTGGGAGGAACGGCAGGAGAAGAAGTGCAAGGACTACCCGTGGTACGACCCGCGCGGCTGGGTCTGCTGGTTCGTCACATACTTCGTGAAGGTCGTCCGCTGGGTGATCGTCAAGGTCGGCAAGTGGGTGGTCCGGACGGTGTGCAAGCTCGTCGGGGTGGTCGTCGAGGCGGTGGTCGACATCGCGGCCGGGCTCTGGGACGTGGTCATCGGCATCGTCACGCTCGACTGGCGGCGGATCCTCGACGGGCTGCTGCGGGCAGTGATCGGCCTGGTGCTGGGGATCATCCGGCTGGCCCGCATCGTGTTCCTTGGCGACACGATCGACTACATCATCGAGGAGATCAACCGGGAGCGGCTGCGCCGATACGTGCGCGGCCTGCTCGAGGCGAAGTACTCCGGTGACACGCTGACCGAGATCAAGGAGGCGATCCGCCTCGACCACGGCGCGTTCGGGCTGCGCCTGCACGGCACCGCGTACCGGACGACGCTGGACTCGGAGACCCCCTCGCCGCGCGAACCGGCCGTGCCCAACCTGGTCGTGCTGCACGAGCAGGGCGCGATCAACCTGCGGGAGCTCTGCGGCTTCGAGTTCCCCGAGGGGTTCTGGAACCGCAAGCGGTACAAGACCCTCAAGAAGGGGACCGTCCTGGGTGGCGGTGGCGGCGGCGAGTTCGACAACCCCATCTCCGCCGACGAACTGGACACCTACCTCAACTCGCGGGGCGCGCAGGGGCCGGCGTTCATCGTGCTGCCGATGCGCGACGGCGCGCTGGACACCAAGGTCGCCACGGCCCGCGAGAAGGGGCGCGAACTCGCGCTGATGCTGGACTTCGACCAGGAGACCCGCGAGGTCACCGACCCCGACCACATCGTCCACAAGGGGTACGACCGACCCGACGCACACCCCGCGCTGACCCGGTTCCTAAAAGACGTGATCGGCCGGCACGACAAGACCACCGACCCGGACGGGGCGACGGCCGACCTCTGCCACCCGGTCGCCGTCGGGGTCTTCCGCTACACCGACACCCTGCGCGGGTTGGCCAACAACCTGCACGAGAGCGCCTGCGGGCTGAGCGGCAAGAACACCTCCGGCGTCACCTTCATCGACAACACGCCGGACCAGATCTGGAAGTACGTGCCGATCCACGAGCTGGGGCACACCTTCGGCCTCTGCCACACCGACGGGGTGGACCGGATCATGTACTCGCCGAAGACCAACACCTGGTGGCGGAAGTGGTACCTGATCCCCCGCACGATCCTGAGCGTCTACCTCGACGGCGAGCCGACGTTCACCTTCGACGAGGCGAAGGCGGCGTGGGACTACATCGTGGCGCACTTCGCGCCCCAGTGCCTGGGCGCCCGACCGGTCGTCATCGGGGTAAGCCCGGCGACGGTCCGCGGCGGCACCGTGGGGCGGCAGGGGTAGCCGGCAGGCAACGGCGGCGGCAGCACGAACTGCCGCCGCCTCAGCTTTCGACCCGCTCGGCGACGAACACGCCTACGCCATGCACGCCCTCGACGACCCCCTGCATCTGAAGCACGAGGATCGCCTGACGCACGACGCCCGCTGAGACGCCGTGCTCGTCCTTCAATTGAGCAGTGGATGGCAGCTTGTCACCGGGTGCGAGTTCTCCGGACGCGATCTGCTCGCGGATGTGATCCGCAAGCTGCGCCCACTTGGCTTTGGCGGGCATTTTGACTCCCTGGTCTGCACCGCCATTTGATCACAACCCACTTTACGAGACAAGTAAGGAGTAGTCCGTTGACTTTACTAGTCTTGTCTGACAAAGTTCGTCCTGACCGGCTCCCTGGTCTGCAAACCCGGAGCTGGTCGTCATGTGGAACCACCCGGCCGGCCACTCCCCCGGTAGTCGGCCGGGTGCCACCCCTGCCCGCGACCTGGTGTCGGCGGGCCCGTGAGCAGGCCCGGGGCGGGCGCCGGGCTCCGGCCGCACCGGCCGACCCCGCCCGTCTCGGCGCCGCACGAGGAGAGAGGCGTAACAGCGTGCAGCCTGTGCTCGCCCAGCCGGTGGACGCGGTGGAGAGGGTGCTGCGGTCGCGCGGCCTGCCCGACGAGGTGGTTGACGAGCTGGTGGTGCGCCGCGAGCAGCAGGTGCGCGTACCGGATCGGTGGTGCTGACGATGTGGCCGCGAAGGAACGCGAAGTTGGTGCCGCTCGCGCCCCGTCACCGGCGGACCTGGCGGGGCGGGCGGCGCTGGTGCTCGTGCGGCCTGCGCTGGACCGCCTGCCAGGATCGGCACGCCTCGGTGCCGACCGAGCCACCCGCCCCGCCGCGGAACACCCGCTGGTGGGACGAGGCGACCCGGGCGAACCCGCAGGTCGGCCGGGTCGGCCGGCTCACCCCGGCGCAGTCCTGGCGGGCCAACGGCGGCCGATGGTGAGCGGGCCGCCGCACGTGGCGCTGCGCCCACTCTGGCTCTGCCGGGCCTGCGCCGCCCCCTGACCGTGCGCGACGGCCCGCCTCACCCTGCTCAGGGAGTACGCCGACGACCGGGTGGCGCTGCTGGTCTACCTGGGCGGGATGCTGCACGACGCAGCCGGCCACCTGCACACCCTGCACCCGCACGACGGGCCCGAGCCGGGCCAGCTCTTCGCCCGATTCCTCGGCTGGGCGATCCCCCGCCGGCCGACCCGCGGCTCGCCCCAACGCCCCATCCCAGGGCCGGGGAGACAGCACTAGTGACGAGCTCGGCCGCCACTCCCGAGCGGCGCACATTGTAGCACTTCGTAGCACTTCGTAGCACTACGCGGTAGACGGTGCGAGCGGTACGTCGCCCGAGCTAGGCGAGCCGCCCTGCAGGGGCAGCGAGGCTATCGAACTAACGTACGATCCGACAGGTGATCGATGAACGTTTCGCGCTGCCGCCCACGGCGAATGAGCGCACCCTGTTGGACACCTTTCTCGACTACCAGCGCCATGCGCTGGTGCGGAAGTGCGCCGGCCTGACCGACGAGCAGCTTCGCCGGCGGGCGGTGCCGTCGTCCAACCTCTCCCTGCTCGGCCTGGTCCGGCACCTGGCCACGGTCGAGCGGTGGTACTTCCAGGCGGTCATCGACGGGAACTTCCCGGGCAGCCTGTTCACCCGCACCGACGACCGCGACGAGGACTTCAACGACGTCGACAGCACCACCGGTGAGGAGACCTTCGCGATCTGGCGGGCGGAGGTCGAGGTGTCCCGGCGGATCGCCGCCGACCGCCCGCTGGAGGCGGTCGGCCGGTCCTTCGACACCGGGCGGGAACACTCACTGCGGTGGGTGCTCACCCACATGATCGACGAGTACGCCCGCCACCTCGGCCACGCCGACATCATCCGCGAGGCGATCGACGGCCAGACCGGCGAGTGACGGGCTGATTCATCCACGTCATCAGCTCCACAGCGCACGAGCAGCCATCTTCTTCCGGGCGGTCAGCAGCGAAAGCCGCGACCGCCGGGTTTCTAGGCAACGGATCCAGGACGGGGTCCGTGGCCGAAGATATGGTCATGCGGATCCTGATGGCCGGCTCGTCCGGCTTCCTCGGCACCCGGCTGGTCGACCGGCTCACCTCCGACGGGCACCAGGTCACCCGACTGGTCCGCCGGCCGCCGCGCACCCCAGACGAGCGGCAGTGGACCCCCTCCGCCGCGCAGCTCGACCCGGCGGTGGTGGCCGAGGCCGACGCGGTGGTCAACCTCGCCGGCGCCGGGGTCGGCGACAAACGCTGGAGCGACGACTACAAGAACCTGATCCGGTCCAGCCGGGTGGACACCACCACCACCCTCGCGATCACCATGGCCGGGCTGCCCGCCGCGGACCGCCCCTCGGTGCTGCTCAACTCCTCTGCCATCGGCTGGTACGGCGACACCGGCGACCGGACGGTCGAGGAGGACGCCCCGGCGGGCGAGGGCTTCCTGGCCGACGTCTCCCGGGTCTGGGAGGCCGCGACCCGACCGGCCGAGGACGCCGGCGTACGCGTGGTGCGGCTACGCACCGGGCTGCCGCTGCACCGCGACGGCGGGATGCTCCAGCCGCAGTTGCGCCCGATCAAGCTGGGCCTCGGCGGGCGGCTGGGCAGCGGTCGGCAGTGGTGGTCCTGGATCTCGCTGCGCGACTGGCTGGACTCGTCGGCGTTCCTGCTGGAGCGGGACGACATCGCCGGCCCGGTCAACGGGGTCGGCCCGGACCCGGCCACCAACGCGGAGTTCACCCGGGAGCTGGCCCGCCAGCTGCACCGACCGGCGATCCTCCCGATCCCCGCGCTGGCCCTGAAGGTGGCCCTCGGCGGCTTCGCCCAGGACATCCTCGCCAGCACCCGCGTCCTGCCCGCCGTCCTCACGAAGGCCGGCTTCGAGTACCGCCACCCCGACCTGCCATCCGCCCTGCACGCCGCGCTGACGGAATGAGCGCAGCGGTCCCCTGCCGGGCAGGGAACCGCTGCGCCAGCCGGATCAGCAGCCGATGACCCCGTAGTTGAGCCCGGTCTGCTTGAGGGTGCTGGTGTAGAAGGTGTTGTACAGGCCCATGTTCTGGTTGCTGCCGAGGGCGTAGGCGTAGCCGCCGGACTGGTAGGCGCGGCCGGCGGTCACGTGCGCATAGTTGCTGGCGGTGACGCAGACCGGGGCGGTCGTCGGGGAGACCGTGGGACTGGGGGTGGCGGTGGCCGTCGGACTGGGCGTGACCCCGCCGTCGAGGCCGAAGAAGAGCGCGTCCCGGTACGTCGAACAGATGGTGTCCAGGAAGTACGACGTGGCGGTGCCGCACTGGTCGGCCGCCGAGCCCGGATCGACCGGAGTGCCGTGCCCCATCCCGAGCCCCCGGCCGCCGGAGTTGATCCGGTAGCCGGGGGCTTCCCCAGTCGCTACTCCCGGTTCCGGTTCCGGTCCCGGTCCCGGTCGGTGTCCGGGCCGAGGATACGGTCCCGGTCCTCGTCGTCGTCCAGACGAACGGAAGAGGCCCGCCCCGTGATGGGTGCGGGCCTCTTTCGCGTCCTGGGGCCTGTCAGGCGTCGCCCTCCCCCGCCCAGGTCGGCACGAACACGAACCCGTCGGCCGGGGTCCGTCCCCCGAGGCCGACACGGCCCGCGCCCTCGGCCCGGTCGACCGTCACGCGGTCGAGTACGAGGGTAAAGAGGTCCCGGCGGGCCGCCCGGCCGCCGCCGTGCAGCGCCTCGGCCAGGATCGCGGGGTCGGCCAGGCCGCCGACGTCGGTCACGTCCGGGAAGGCCCCCAGGACCGTGTTAGCGGCGTCCAGTCGGGCGAGGGCCCGGTTATACAACTTTTGCCAGCGGGTCAGCCCGGCGGGCCCCGGGAACTCCCCGCGTTCGTACCGGGCCGCTTCCAAATCGGCCGCCTCCGCCTCGGCGACGGTGACCGCTTCGCGGGCCGCGCGCCGTTCCGCGTCGTCGGTCGGGTCCATACGGGCCAGCCACCGGGACGCGACCGCTTCGAAGGCATCCGACCCCGGTTCGAGGGCCGCGAGGCGAGTCATAACCGCATGCTCGGCCCACTCTTCGGCGGTTTTCTCGTTGACCCAAATCCCGGCGCAGGCGTTCCGGTTAGCCCCGTTGCGCCCGCAACCGAACCGCCCGGTTCGCTGGCGGCCCCGGGGCGAGTTATAGGCCAGCGTGTAGCCGCAGGAGTGCCACAGGAGGCCGGATAGTTCGTGCTTGCGTTCGCCGCCCACGGCCGGGACTAGGCGGCCCGTCGGCCCGGTCTTCACGCGGGCGTCAAGGGCAGCCTGCAGGGTGACCCACTCGGCCGGGGTCAGGATGGGCGCGTCGGACACGCTGACCCGTTCGCCGGTTTCGTCGTCCCGGACCGCCTGCCCATTGTGGGGATACCAGCCCGCCAGGACCGGGTTACGAAGCATCCGGCGAATGCTGGTCATCCCCCATGCGTCGCCGCCCCGCGACGTCGGGACGCCCTCGGCGGTCAACCAGGCCGCCAGCCCGCGCAGGGACTCCCCGTCGGTGGCCCGTTCGACCAGCGTCCGGACAATCGGGGCCTCGGCCGGGTGCGGAACCAGCCGGCCCCGTTCGACCACGTAGCCAAAGGGACGCGGCATGGTCCAGTAGCCGTTACGCCGGTCCGAGGCGTGCCGGTCCGTGACCCGCCGCCGGATCGACTTGTGTTCCGCCGACGCGACCTCGGCGACGACCGCCGCCGTGAGTCGGAACGCGGGCGAGTCGCTATCGGTCCCGTCCGCGACCGTCATAAGGCGGGCCCCCGTCGCGTCGAGGACCGTCAGGAGGGAAGCCAGCGCGACCAGCCCGCCCCGGCTGACCCGGTCCATGTGATAGGCGAGGAGGACCTTCGCCCGGCCCGACCGCGCGTCGTCCAGCCACTTTTCATAGGCGGGCCGAACCTTCGCGACGCCGGACACGCCCTCATCCCGGCGGACCTCCACCACGTCGAACCCGCGCAGCTTTGCGAACTGGCGTATGGCGTGCTCCTGGCGGGCCAGGCTGTCGGACTCTTCAGTTAGGACACTGATACGGACGTACGCGCTGGCGGGGGTCAGTTCTTCCACGCCGACACTGTAGCGGGTACCGCGCCGTTCTGGGTGCAGCCGTGCAGCAGCACCACGGCCGGCGCGTTGGCCGGCAGGCCGTCCGGGCGGTAGGCGTACATGCTCAGGTTGCCGGGGTTGGAGCCGAAGCCGGTCACCTGGGTGAGGGTGGCGGCCCGGGCGGGCAGGGCGGCGGCGAGCGCGGCGGCTGCGGCCAGCATGACCGCGGCGGCAGCCCCGGCGAGCCGGGTGCGGAGGGACGAGGAGCGGGGGCACGGCGACCTCCCGGTTTGCGGAAATGTGAACTGGATCACCCCCGAGTTGCCGAGACGTTACGTCCGTGTTTCACCTCGCCGACATGGCCGAGGCAACCACATTTGTCGATTCCGAGATATGGCCGGAGTTGACGTGGCGAAGTGAGGTTTCGTGTCTGACCGGCGTGTCCCGGTCCGGTTGGTAACGTCCGCTGCGTGCCGACCTCCCCGTCCCTGGCCACGGACCCCTCGTCCGGGTCCGCGCCCGTCGCCCGGGACCGCCGCGCCGACCTGATCATGGTGCTGGCCGCGCTGGCCCTGGCGATCTGGGTGACCAGCGGCATGTGGCGCGACCCGAACACCCGGGCGATCACCGTCAACTCCAGCGACCAGGCCCTCTTCGAGTGGCTGCTGGCCTTCGGCGGGCACTCGCTCACCCACGGGGAGAACCCGCTCTTCACCCACCTGATCAACGTGCCGGACGGGGCGAACCTCGCGGTCAACACCTCGATCACCGTGTACGCCTGGGTCTTCGCGCCGCTGACGTACCTGATCGGGCCGCCCGCGACGTTCCTGGTGATCCTCACCCTCAACCTGGCCGCCACCGCGCTGGCCTGGTACTGGCTGCTCAGCCGGCACCTGGTGCGCAGCCGGCTGGCCGCCGCGGTCGGCGCGCTCTTCATGGGCTACTGCCCGGCCATGGTGTCGCACGCCAACGCCCACCTGAACTGGACCGCCGGTTGGCTGGTGCCGCTGCTGATCCAGGGCGTGTTCGCGCTGCGCCGCCCCGGCAACGCGATCCGCGGCGGGGTGCTGCTCGGCGTGCTGGTGGCGGTCGCCTTCTCGATCGCCGCCGAGGGGCTCTTCTTCACCGCCCTCGCGCTGGCCCTCTTCCTCGGCGTCTGGGCCGTGCAGCCGTCCCGGCGGGCCGAGGTCCGGGCCGCGCTGCCGTCCTTCCTGCGTGGACTCGGGGTCACCGCGCTGGTCGCCGGGGTGCTGCTGGCGTACCCGCTCTGGCTGCACTTCGCCGGTCCGCAGCGCTTCCACGGCACCGGCTTCGACCCGTTCATCCACTCCGAGGACATCGCCGCGTACGGGTCGTACCCGCGCCGGTCGCTCGCCGGGTGGGCCGGGCTGGGCAGCTCGCTGGCGCCCAACCCGACCGAGGAGAACTCGTTCTTCGGCATCCCGCTGCTGCTGCTCGCCGTCGCCTGCTTCGTCCTGCTGTGGCGGCGCGCCGACCGGGCGTTCCGGGCCACCCTCTGGGCGCTGGCCGTGACCGCGGTGGTCTTCGCGGTGCTCTCCTGGGGGCCGACGGCCAAGTGGAACGGCCGGCGCACCGACCAGCTGCTGCCGTTCGGGGTGCTCGACAACCTGCCGGTGGTCAACGCGGCGCTGCCCTCCCGGCTGGCGCTGGTCGTGGCGCCGGTGATCGGACTGCTGCTGGCGTACACCGTCGACCGGCTGCGCGCCGCGCCGCCCCGGCACCGCTCCACCGAGCTGGCCTGGGCGCTCGGCTTCGCCGCCGCGCTCCTGCCGCTGCTGCCCACCCCGCTGCTGACCAGCCTGCGCGAGCCGATCCCGGCGTTCATCACCGCCGGCACCTGGAAGCAGCACGTCTCCCCCGGCGGCGTGCTGACCCCGCTGCCGCTGACCGTCGACGTGACGCCGGACGGCCAGCGCTGGCAGGCGTACGCGCTGGCCCACCGGCAGGGCGAGTTCCGCATCCCGGCCGGCTTCTTCCTCGGCCCCGGCGGCCCGCACGGCCGGGGCCGGATCGGGCCGCCGCCGCGCACCTTCGACTCGCTGATGGACCAGGCCGGGCGGACCGGCCTGGTCCCGATCATCACCGACGGCAGCATCAAGGAGTCCCTGGCCGACCTGCGCTACTGGCACGTCGAGGCGGTGGTCCTGCCCGACCGGGTGCACGGCGCGAAGTACGACATCGACGAGGACGCCCTGCGCCGCACCGCCACCGACCTGCTCGGCCCCCCGCAACGCGTCGACGACGTCTGGCTCTGGAAGGTCCCGCCGGCCTGACGCGACGAGGCTCACGCAGCTCACCGGCGGGCGGCGGGGCTAGGGTGGACGGGTGAGCGTGACGACTTCCGGTTTGACCGCCGTTCGGGCTGGGCTCCTCGACTACCAGGCCGCCTGGGACGAGCAGCGCCGGCTGCACGAGGCCGTGGTGGCCGGCGAACAGGGCGACACGGTGCTGCTCCTGGAGCACCCCAGCGTCTACACCGCCGGCAAGCGCACCGAGCCGTGGGACCGCCCGATGGACGGCACCCCGGTGGTCGACGTGGACCGCGGCGGCAAGATCACCTGGCACGGGCCGGGGCAGCTCGTCGGCTACCCGATCGTCAAGCTGCCCGACCCGGTGGACGTGGTGGCGTACGTGCGCCGCACCGAGCAGCTGCTGATCGACGTCTGCGCCGAGTTCGGGCTGGCCGCCGGCCGGGTCGAGGGGCGCAGCGGCGTCTGGGTGCCGGAGGACGACCGCGGCCCGGCCCGCAAGGTCGCCGCCATCGGCATCCGGGTGGCCCGCGGCGTCACCCAGCACGGCTTCTCGATCAACTGTGACTGCGACCTGTCGTACTACGACCGGATCGTCCCCTGCGGCATCCGGGACGCGGGCACCACCTCGCTCACCGCCGAGCTGGGCCGCCCGGTCACCGTCGCCGACGTGCTCCCGGTGGTCGAGCGCCACCTGCCCACCCTGGTCACGCTCGAAGGCTGACCGGGTGCGCATCGATCTGGTCACCCTGGTCGTCGCCGACTACGACCCGGCCATCGACTTCTTCACCGAGGTGCTCGGCTTCGAGCTGGTCGAGGACAAGCCCTCGCTCACCAACGACGGGCGGCCGAAGCGCTGGGTGGTGGTCCGCCCGCCGGGCGGCGGGACGGGGCTGCTGCTGGCCCGCGCCGACGGCGAGCGGCAGGAGGCGGCGGTCGGCGACCAGACCGCCGGTCGGGTCGGCTTCTTCCTCCAGGTCGACGACTTCGAGGCCACCTACCGCCGGATGCGGGAGGCGAACGTCGAGTTCGTGAAGCCCCCGCGCACCGAGCCGTACGGGCGGGTCGCCGTCTTCCGCGACCTCGCCGGCAACCCCTGGGACCTCCTCGGCCCCGCCTGACCACCCCACCCCACCCCACCTCGCCCCGGTGATCATGAAGTTGCTGTCCGCCCTGTCGGCGGGTCATGGCAACAACTTCATGGTCAACCGGACGAGGACGGAACGGGACGGTCAGGGGGTGAGGCGGTGCAGGTCGCGGGGGAAGGCGGTCACCTCGCGGACGTTCGCGGCGCCGGTGAGCCGGGCGACGAAACGTTCCAGGCCGATCGCGAAACCGCCGTGCGGCGGCATGCCGTGCCGGAAGGCGTCCAGGTAGCCGGCGTACGGCTCGACCGGCTCGCCGCGCGCGGCCAGGGCGGCGAGGTAGTCGTCATACCGGTGCAGCCGCTGCCCGCCGGTGACCAGTTCCAGGCCGCGGAAGAGCAGGTCGAACCCGTGGGAGTACGCGGGCCGGGCCGGGTCGGGGTGGGTGTAGAAGGGCCGCTTCGCCATCGGGTACCCGGTGACGAAGAGGAATTCGGAGCCGTGCTCCCGCCGGGCCCACTCCCCCAGCGCCCGCTCGTGGGCCGGGGCGAGGTCCGGCTCGTCGGCCGGCGCCCCGGCGATCTTCAGCGCCTCGGTGAAGTGCACGGCGGGGATCTCGGCCGGCACCTGCGGCGCCTCGATCCCCAGCGTGGCCAGCGCGCCGCCCGCCCGCTCGGTCACCGCGCCGAGCATCCCGGCCAGGGTGTCCCGCAGCACCCGCATGACGTCCCGGTGGTCGGCGACGAAGCCCAGCTCGACGTCGAGCGAGGTGTACTGGGCCAGGTGCCGGACGGTGTCGTGCGGCTCGGCCCGGAACACCGGCCCGACCTCGTAGACCCGCTCGAAGACGCCGACCATCAGCTGCTTGTAGAACTGCGGCGACTGGGCCAGGTACGCGGGCCGGCCGAACCAGTCCAGCGCGAAGACGTTCGCCCCGCTCTCGGTGGACGAGGCCACCACCTTCGGGGTGTGGATCTCCACGAAGTCGCGGGCGTCGAGGGTGGCCCGGAAGCCGGCCACCGCCGCCGCGGAGATCCGCAGCGCCGCCGACCGGGTCGGGTGGCGCAGCGCGGTCGGGGCGTTGTCGAGCTGGGTGGGCAGGGTGGCGGTGAGCGCCGGCCGGTACAGGTCGAACGGCGGCGGCACGGCGGGTGGGCCGAGCGGACGTACCGCCGGGGTCGAGCTGACCCCCCCGGCGGGCGCGGCGGCGTTCGCGGCCACCGTGGCGGTGACCTCGACGACCGTCTCCTCGGTGAGCTGCTCCAGCGCCGCGCGGGCGGCCGGGTCGGTGACCACCACCTGGGCCAGGCCGGCGGCGTCCCGCACGATCAGGAAGGCCACCGACTTGAGCAGCCGGCGGCGGTGCACCCAGCCGGCGATCCGCACGGTCGCGCCGACATGGTGGGTGAGCTGGGAGGACAGGATGCGGTGCATAGTGGGCTGCTCCTCGGTCGATCGCAACGCCTGCGCCGCCCTTGGGCGGCGAAGCATCGCCTCAGCCCCGGGAGGTGTGGGCGAGCGGGAACCTCGCGGTGCCACCACACCTTCGCCCCCGCGAACGGGGGCCTCGTTCGTCGCCTGATGACCGGGGCCAGCCGGGCGGGCTCTACTGGGCGCGGACGCGCCGTTCTTCCCGCAGCTCGGGAGGGTCTTCGCGCCCCGGCGCCAGACCGCCTTCCAGCAACCGGCGGCTCTCTGCGCTGGCGGATCGGTGCGCTACTCGGCTCCGTCACAGCTCTGCCGGGCAGGCTAGCACCGGACCGGGCCGGTGTGACGACGATTTTTCGGCCCTCGGTGTCCGGTGTCACAACATCTACGGCGTGACGCCGGTCGCCCGACGTTCATCGACGGCCACCGTCGGGCGTAGGCTCGGTTTTGTGACGATCGAGCACTCCGCGCCGACGACTGAGCAGGCTGCACGCACCGCGACGGTCGCCCCCGAGGGGCGGCGCATGCTGCGGATCGAGGCGCGCAACGCCGAGACGCCGATCGAGCGCAAGCCGCCGTGGATCAAGGTCAAGGCCAAGATGGGCCCGGAGTACACGCAACTGCGCGGGCTGGTCTCGCGCGAGGGGCTGCACACCGTCTGCCAGGAGGCCGGCTGCCCCAACATCTACGAATGCTGGGAGGACCGGGAGGCCACCTTCCTCATCGGTGGCGACCAGTGCACCCGGCGCTGCGACTTCTGCCAGATCGACACCGGCAAGCCGGCCGAGTTCGACGCCGACGAGCCCCGCCGGGTCGCCGAGTCCGTCGCCGCGATGGGGCTGCGCTACGCCACCATCACCGGCGTGGCCCGGGACGACCTGCCGGACGGCGGCGCCTGGCTGTACGCCGAGACGGTCCGGCAGATCCACGCTCTGCAGTCCGGCTGCGGCGTCGAGCTGCTGATCCCCGACTTCAACGCGGTCCCCGAGCAGCTCGCCGAGGTGTTCAGCTCCCGCCCCGAGGTGCTGGCGCACAACGTCGAGACGGTGCCGCGGATCTTCAAGCGGATCCGGCCGGCGTTCCGCTACGAGCGGTCCCTCGACGTGATCCGGCAGGCCCGCGCCGACGGCCTGGTCACCAAGAGCAACCTGATCCTCGGCATGGGCGAGGAGCGGGACGAGGTGTCGCAGGCGCTGCGCGACCTGCACGACGCCGGCTGCGAGCTGATCACCATCACCCAGTACCTGCGCCCCTCCCCCCGGCACCACCCGGTGACCCGGTGGGTCAAGCCGGAGGAGTTCGTCGAGCTGCGCGAGGAGGCCGAGGAGATCGGCTTCGCCGGCGTGATGAGCGGCCCGCTGGTCCGCTCGTCGTACCGCGCCGGGCGGCTCTACAAGCAGGCCCTGGACGCCCGCGAGGGGATCGTCGCCGCCGGCTGAGGCCGGGGAGATGCCGCGTCACCGGCCGTCCGCCGGTGCCCGGATGCCATGATCACAGGCATGACCGCCCGGGTACGCCAGGAGCCGCGCGGGGCAGCCCGCCCGCGTACGCCCCGGCGTCCCCGGCTGCCGGCGCTGCTCGCCCTGCTCGTCGGCGTCGCCGGCGTCGGCTACCGGCTCGCCCTGCTGCTGGCCGACGCGCCGCCGGCCAACAGCGACGAGGCGACGATGGGGCTCGCCGCCCTGCACATCGCCCGCGGCCAGGACTTCCCGGTCTGGTTCTACGGGCAGGCGTACATGGGCACGCTCGAGGCGTACCTGGCCGCGCCGCTGCTCGCGCTGACCGGGCCGTCGGTGCTCGCCCTGCGGCTGCCCACCCTCGCGCTCTACGCGCTCTTCCTCCTCCTGGTCTGGCGGCTGACCCGGCGACTCGGCGGGGACCGCTGGTTCGCCCTGCTGATCGTCGGCTTCCTCGCGCTCGGCTCCGACCGGATCGTCAAGAACCAGTTGATCGCCGGCGGCGGCTACCCCGAGCTGAACCCGGCCGGCGTCGGGCTGGCCCTGCTCACCCTGGACCTCTGCACCGGCCGGCCGGACGCCCGGCTGCCCCGCTGGGCGGCCTGGGGGCTGATCTCCGGGCTGATGCTCTGGGTCGACCCGCTGCTGCTGCCGTACATCGCCGGCACCGGCGCGGTGCTGGTGGCGTGGCGGCGGCGGGAACTCGCCGGCCGGGCCGGCATCGTGACGGTGGCGGCCCTCCTGCTCGGCGCGGCGCCGATGCTGCTCGACAGCCTCCGGCACGGACGGGACCCCTTCACCGCCGTCCTCGCCGCCAGCGGCGGGGACGCGGCGGCCGGCTGGGGCGAGCGGCTGCACGGCGGGCTGGTGCTGGGCCCGCCGCTCGGCATGGGCTTCTGCTCCCCGGGCCACTGCGCCACCTGGCAGCTCTGGTGGGCCCTCGCGTTCCCCGTCCTGCTGGCGCTCGCCGGCCTCTCCGCCTGGCGCGCCCTCCGCCCGGCCGCATCGCCCGCGCCGCCGGCCGGACCACCCATGTCCGTCCCGCCGCCGGCCCGACCACCCCGGTCCGTGCCGCCGCCGGCGGGATCGCCGGCCGCACCGTCGCCGTCAGCCACGCCGCCGCCGTCAGCGGTGTCGGCGGCGGTGCGGTTGGCACTGGTCGTCGGGGCGGCGGCGGTGCTGGGGGCGTACGTGGCGAGCAGCGCCGCCGGGCGTACCCCGGTGGAGAGTGCCCGCTACCTGTCCTGTCTGGCGGTCGCCACCCCGGCCCTGCTGTGGCCGCTCCGCGCAGCGACGCGCGGCGGCCGCGGAGTGCCCCGGATCGCCGCCGTCGCCGTGTTGGCCGCCCTGCTCGGCACGGCCGCCGTCGCCACCGCCGCCGCCGTCCGGACCGTGCCGGCCACGCACGCCGAGGCCGACCGGCACCGCACGCTGGTCGCCACCCTCGATGAGCTGGGCGTACGGCACGTCCGCGCCGGCTACTGGACGTGCAACCGGCTCACCTTCGCCAGTGGGGAGGACGTGCTCTGCGCGGTGGTCGACGACGAGCTGCGTCCCGGCTTCGACCGGTACCCCGCGTACCGCCGGGCGGTGGACGCCGACCCGGGCGCGGGCTGGGTCGCGCCGGTCGGCTCGCCGCTAGCCGTCCGACTCGACCAGCGACTGGGGCCGGACCGCGGTGAGCTGGACGTGGTCACGGTCGAGGGCTGGCGGGTCTACCTGCCGCGCCGCTGACCACCGGCGCGCGGCCGACGGCCCGGGTGGCTACCGGGCGCGCGGCGGCGGGACGGTCGCGGTGGGACGGTCCAGCAGGCCGAGCCGGTGGGCCAGCGCGGCGGCCTCGACCCGGTTGGTGACGTCCAGCTTGGCGATGATCCGCGAGACGTGCACGCTGGCCGTCTTCGGCGAGATGAAGAGCCGTTCGGCGATCCGGCTGTTGCTGTGCCCCTCGGCGACCAACCGCAGCACCTCCTGCTCCCGGCTGGTCAGCAGGTCCGGGCCGGGACGGCCACCGCCGCGCAGCCCGACCCGGCGGGCCAGGACGGCGGCCTGCTCGGCCAGCGGCGTCGCGCCGAGCCGGGCGGCGAGGTCCGCGGCCTCCCGGACCGCCGCGGCCACCGCGTCCCGCTCCCCGGCCGCGGCGGCCGCCTCGGCCAGCCCGAGCAGCGCCCGACCCAGCGGGTACGGCTGCCCGCACGCCCGCCACGCCTCGACCGCTGCCTGCCAGGCCGGCAGCGCCGCGCCACCGGTCGCCAGGATCGCGGTGACCTGGGCGGCGTGCGCCCGCTCCGCCGGATAGCGGGCGGGCAGGGCGGCGGCCACCGTGGACACCTCCGCGCCGAGGCCGGCGTCCCCGGCCAGGGCGGCGGCCCGGGCGACGGCGCTGAGCACCGGCCACCCCTCCCGGGGCAGGTCGGGCAGGCGCTCGTCGGCCAGGGCGGTGCGGGCCGCCCGTACCGCCGCGAGCTTGTCGTCCGCGGCGAGCGCCGCCTCGACGCGCAGCTCGTGCAGCGGCAGCCGGTGGTTCGGCCAGAGGTACGGCCGGGCGAGGAAGGCCAGCGCGCGGCCGACCAGCTCGTCCGCGGCCGGGTGCGCCCGGGCCAGCCGCAGCCCGGCGCGGAGCTGGAGCCAGTGCAGGCCGGACACGCCGGGCGGGTCGATCCGGGCCGCCTCGGCGCAGGCCGCGTCGGCCTCATCCCAGCGGCCCAGGGCGATCAGCGCCTCCGCCCGGTTCGACAGCAGGTACGCCCCGGTGGAGCGGCTGATCCCGACCCGGCGCGCCTCGCTCACCCCGGCGGCGGCGGCCTGCTCCGACTCGGCGTAGCAGCCCAGCTCGAACAGCACGTCCGAGAGGTGCACCAGGGCGCTGACCAGGGCGGGGGCGTTGCCGGTGGCCCGGGCCACGGCCTCCGCCCGGCGCAGCTCGGCCAGTCCCAGGTCGGGGGCCTTGTCGGTGCGACAGAGCAGGGCGATCCGGGTGGGCAGCAGCGCGACGTCCACGCCGATCTGCTCGGCCGCGGTCATCGCCTCCGCGGCCACCGAGGCGGCCTGCACCGGATCGATCTTCACCAGGTGGGCGGCGATGTCGGCGAGCAGTCCGACCCGCTCCGGGCCGTCCGGCACCTCGGCCGCCAGCCGGTACGCCTCGCGCAGCTCGACGGTGCCGTCGCTCTTGCCGAGCAGCGCCAGCAGCCGTCCCCGCTGGTGGAGCAGGCGGGCGGCACGCAGCGGCTCGGCGGCGGTGTCCACCTCGGCCAGCGCGGCGCGGGTGAGGGTGGCCGCGCGGTTGTAGTCACCGGCGGTGCTGGCCGCCGCCAGGGTCTCCTCCAGCACCCGCAGGTGGTCCATGCCGAGCCGGTCGGCGGCGTCGGGCACCAGTTCCCACAGTTCCAGCACCCGTTCCAGCAGCCGGCTCTGCTCCGCGTACGCGTACCGGTCGGCGGCGGCGCAGGCCGCGGCGCGGGCGGCGACCAGGGCGCGGGGGTGGTCGTGCGCGGCGTACCAGTGGTGGGCGATCTCGGCCGGGGCGCGACCGGCGGCCACCAGGTGCGGCTGCGCCTCGATCGCCGCGGCGTAGCGGGCGTGCAGCCGGGCGTGCTCGCCGGGGAGCAGCTCGTCGTGGACGGCCTCGCGGACCAGCGCGTGGCGGAACTCGTAGTCGCCGTCGGGGTCGGCCACCACGAGCTGGGCGGCCACCGCGGCGCGCAGCGCGTCCTCCAGGTCCGACTCGGGCAGGCCGGCGACCTCGGCGAGGAGCTGGTGGGCGAAGCGGGTGCCGCCGGCGGCGGCGATCCGCAGCACCCGCTGGGCCGGATCCGGCAGCCGGTCCACCCGGGCGAGCAGCAGGTCACGCAGGGTCTCCGGCAGCGCGGCACAGCCCACCGGGTCGCCCGCGGCGGCCAGTTCCTCGATGAAGAAGGGGTTGCCCTGGGTCCGGTCGTGCACGTCGTCGACGGCCCGGGGAGCGGGCTCGGCGCCCAGCAGGTCGGCCAGGATCGCGCCGGTGCCGTCCCGGTCCAGCCGGCCCAGCTCGACGCGGTCGACGCCGCGGGCGCGGTCCAGCTCGGCGAGGAAGGGCCGCAGCGGGTGCCCGCGGTGCAGCTCGTCGGTGCGGTAGGTGCAGACCAGCAGCAGCCGGGCGGTCCGGGCCGCCCGGACCAGGAAGCCGATCAGGTCCCGGGTGGACCGGTCGGCCCAGTGCAGGTCCTCGATCACCAGGACCAGGGGCTGCCCGGCGGCGAGCCGCTGGAAGAGGTCGCCCACCAGATCGAAAAGGTAGCCGCGCGGGGTGTCCGAGACGGGCAGGCCGGTCGGTGCGGCGACCCCGGCCGGCACCCGGGCCAGCTCCGGCAGCAGGCGGGCGAACTCCGGCTCGTACCCGGAGAAGACGTCCCGGCCGTCGCGGCGCAACACCTCCCGCAGCGCCGCGGCGAACGGCGCGAAGGGCAGCCCGGCCTCGCCCAGCTCCAGGCACTGGCCGACCAGGACGCGCGCCCCGGCGGCGGTGGCGAGGCCGCCGAACTCCTCCAACAGCCGGGTCTTGCCGACACCGGCCTCACCGCCGACCAGGACGGTGGTGGGCTCGCCGGCGCGGGCCCGGACGAGCGCGTCGCGCAGCGCCGCCACCTCGTGCTGGCGGCCGACGAGGACGGTGCTGGCGGCGCGTACGGTCACGCCGTCGAGCATGCCATGACGGCCGCCGGTGGCGGCCCCGCCGACCGGCCGGTCCCCGGGCCGCCCCCGGGTGCCCCCGGGCGCCGGGCCGACCGGTGGCCGGTCGGCGGTGGCCGCCCCGGGCACCGGGCCGTCGGCGCCCGCCGGGCTGTGCACGTCGCCGTCCGCCGGGCCCGGACCGGCCGCCCCCGTGGCGGCCGGTCCGGCTGTCCGGTCGACCGCCGCCGACCCGGCCGGGCTCGTCGGTCCCGGAC
>NZ_QGKS01000304.1 GCF_003172935.1 Micromonospora sicca
GGCCCGGAGCGTGGCGAGGGCGGCCAGGGCGGCGGCGAGGGCGGCGAGGGCGGCGAGCGTCCGCGCCGCCGGACCCGGCACAGCTGAGCAACGACCGGCCGGGTGGGGACGTGGTCCCCACCCGGCCGTCGACGACTCCAGCTCGGCGGGTCTGGCACCGCGCCGGGACCTGGAGCCGTCGCCGTGACACCGCACCACCCACCCCTCGTCGAAGTGAGAGCAGGTTTCCGTGAGTCGGGCCCAGCGTTCGTCTTTTCCTGCGGGTCGACGGGGGGTGGCGCTGTCCGGCGCCGTCCGGCACGCCACCGGGTCGCAGCCCGGGCGCGCCGGTGGATCGGCGCGGGCGGTCACCCGCACGCTGAGTGACGACCCGCTGGGTGGCACGGTACGGCGTACCGTGCTGCCCAGCGGTCTGCGCGTGCTGACCGAGGCGATCCCGGCGATGCGCAGCGTCTCCTTCGGCATCTGGGTGGCGGTCGGCTCCCGGGACGAGACCGGGCCGCAGGCCGGCGCCGCACACTTCCTGGAGCACCTGCTGTTCAAGGGCACCAGGAAGCGGACCGCGCTGGAGATCTCCTCCCAGATCGAGGCGGTGGGCGGCGAGACCAACGCCTTCACCACGAAGGAATACACCTGCTACTACGCGCGGGTGCTCGACGAGGACCTGCCGCTGGCCATCGACGTGATGTGCGACGCGGTCGCGGACTCGGTGCTGGAACCGGCGGACGTGGAGACCGAGCGGGGCGTCATCCTCGAAGAGATCGCCATGCACGACGACGAGCCGGGCGACGAGGTGCATGACCTGTTCGCCCGGGCCGTCTACGGCGACCACCCCCTCGGCCGGCTGATCTCCGGCACCGAGGAGACGGTCACCCCGATGACCCGGCGGCAGATCCAGAGCTTCTACCGGCGCCGCTACACGCCGCCGCAGATCGTCGTCGCCGCCGCCGGCAACCTCGACCACGCCACCGTGGTCAAGCTGGTCCGCCAGGCCCTGCGCGGCACCCCGCTGGACAGCGACCCGGCGGTGCCGGCCCCGCACCGCCCGGCCACCCCTGCGGTACGCACGAAGCCGGCCGCCACCCTGGTCGAGCCGAAGGAGACCGAGCAGGCGCACGTCATCCTCGGCTGCCCCGGCATCGATCGCACCGACGAGCGGCGCTTCGCCCTCGGCGTGCTGAACAACGTCCTCGGCGGCGGGATGTCCAGTCGGCTGTTCCAGGAGATCCGGGAGCGGCGTGGCCTGGCCTACTCGGTCTACTCCTATGCCAGCCAGTACGCCGACAGCGGCCTCTTCGCGGTCTACGCCGGCTGCGCGCCGGGCAAGGTGGACGAGGTGCTGGAGCTGACCCGGGCCGAGCTGGCCCGGGTGGCCGCCGACGGGATCACCGCCGACGAGCTGGCCCGGGGCAAGGGCATGTCGAAGGGCTCCTTCGTGCTGGGCCTGGAGGACACCGGCTCGCGGATGAGCCGGCTGGCCAAGGGGGAGCTGCTCTACGGCGACCTGATGCCGGTGGACGAGCTGCTCGCCCGGGTCGACGCGGTGACCCTGGACGACGCGAACGCGCTCGCCGCCGAACTGCTCGCCCGGCCGATGTCGCTCGCGGTGGTCGGCCCCTTCGGCGCGAACGACTTCACCGCCTGATCCCTGCCCGCCACCGCCCCGCCCACCGGTGACCCCGGCGTGGGATGCGGCAGCTCGCGCCGTCCGTCATGGCGGGAGGCCGCGATCCGGCGCAGCCGGAGTGGACCTTGGCCGGTGGGTGGGACGTGGGGAGGTCCGGACGGGTGACGCCGTCCCGATTGGGATAGGTTGTGCCCCGTGACTGACGAGCAGGAGAAGAGCCCGGCCGAGCCGATCCGGGTCGGCGTGCTGGGTGCGCGCGGTCGGATGGGCATGGAGGTCTGCAAGGCGGTCGACGCGGCCTCCGACATGGACCTGGTGGCGATGATCGACCAGGGTGACTGGCTGTTCAACGCCTCCGACGCGGGCGCCGAGGTGATCGTCGACTTCACCACCCCGGACGTCGTCATGGACAACCTGCACTGGTGCATCGACCAGGGCATCAGCGCGGTGGTGGGCACCACCGGCTTCACCGAGCAGCGGTTGGAGCGGGTGCGCGGCTGGCTGGACCGGAAGCCCGGCGTGGGCGTGGTGATCGCCCCCAACTTCGGCATCGGCGCGGTGCTGATGATGCAGTTCGCGGCCCGCGCGGCCCGGCACTTCGAGTCCGTCGAGATCATCGAGCTGCACCACCCGCGCAAGCTGGACGCCCCGAGCGGCACCGCGACGCACACCGCGCGGTTGATCGCGGCGGCCCGCGCCGAGGCCGGCCTGGGTCCCGTGCCGGACGCCACCAAGGACGAGGTGCCGGGCGCGCGTGGCGCCGAGATCGACGGGGTACGCGTCCACGCCGTGCGCGCCGCCGGTCTGGTCGCCCACCAGGAGGTGCTGTTCGGCACCACCGGGGAGACGCTGACCATCCGGCACGACTCGCTGGACCGGGCCTCCTTCATGCCGGGCGTGCTGCTCGCCGTGCGCGCGGTCCGCAACCGTCCCGGCCTCACCGTCGGCCTGGACGCCCTGCTCGACTGAGCCACCGGTCCGCCCACCAGCGGGAGACCGTGCGCCACAACGCAGCGGCGGGCGCGGCCGGCTGACCGGGGCGCGGGCCCGCAACGACGGGGCGGGGCCGCGGTGCGCCCGGTTCCGCCCGGCCAGCACGACGGCGGCGGCGCTGCTGGCCGACCCCGCCGGAAACCGGTCGTCCCGACGGTGGGCGCGCAGGCTCACCCGCGTGCTCACCCAGGTCCGGAGGGTCCGGCACGGTGTCGACGCCCGGGCGGTAACGGGTATCGGCGGCAGGGCCGGGCACCATGCGGACGCCGCGGCCCTGTGGGCCGAGGTGCATCGGTTCCTGGGCATCGAGGATGACGGGACGCCGACGACTCCTGGGTCATTGCTGCGCACCGCTGGCACAGCAGTCCCGCCCGCAACGACTTCCAGCGATGCCCTGCGCCACCGTTCGGGCGGCCAGGATGATAGCGGTGTCAGCTTCTGCTCGGCCGTTGGCGTGCCCACGACCTGCGTGGGCCGGGCGGCCGACCTGCGGTGGCCGCCGGCCGGATCCTCGTCGAGTGGGCCAGGTCCCGAGCGACATGTCCCGGAGCAGCCGCACCCCGCCTGCAATGGAGCTTCTTGAGCGTGGCGCCCCCGTTTCTGCAACAGTGCCGAAAGGGTTGTGAGATGTCCGCACGCAAGCTGCACCACCTGATTTCCACCCTGGTGCTCGCGCTCGCCGTGCCAGCCGCGACGGTGCCCGTCGGAGCGGGAGCGATCGCGCCCTCGGACGTCTGCGCGAATGCGACCAGCGGCCGCAAGACCGATGCGGTGGGTACGAAGTTCATGGTGGCGGCCGCCCATCCTCTGGCCAGTGAGGCCGGCTGCCGGATCCTCGCGCGGGGCGGCCGGGCTGCGGACGCGGCAGTAGCGGTGCAGGCCGTGCTCGCCGTGGTGGAGCCGCACGCCTCCGGGCTGGCGGGCGGCACGCTCATCAACTACTGGGACGACGACAAGGAGAAAATACGGTTCTTTGACGGCTTGGCCAGAGCCCCGGAGAAGGTGACCGAGAATGTCCGGACTCCCACCGAGCAGGAACGCACTGCGCTCAGGACGGATCGGTTCCCGAACGCGGCCGGGGCAAGCGGACGGTCGTTCGGTGTCCCGGGCACCCTGCGGGTGCTCTCGACGGTGCACAGCGAATACGGTGCCCTCCCGTGGGATGAGCTCTTCGACGACGCCATCCGGCTCGCCGCGAACGGCTTTCCGATGTCCGCCAGCCTGCACGACGGCTTCGAGGAGCGCTTCAACGGGCGGAAGCGCTGCAACTACCCCGACCTGCGCCCCCGCTACTGCAACGGCGACGAGCCGAAGCCGGTCGGAACGATGCTGCGCAACCCCGAGATCGCTCAGGTGCTGCGCGAGATCCGCGACGGCGGCGCGGACGCGTTCTACGACCCGGCGGGCAAGATCGCCCCGGCGATCGCGGCACACGCGGCCAAGGGGCCCCTCAAGCTCAAGGGGAACACCGCGGGTCCGGTGGTGATCCCCAGTCTCATGACGCCGCAGGACTTCGCCGACTACACCGCGGTGGAGCGCCCCGAGGTGTGCCGGAACGCGCTCGGCCTGTCGGTCTGCACCGCGGCGCCGCCAGCGTTCGGCGGAGTGGCCACCCTGCAGATGCTCGGGATGCTCGAACGCGGACAGGTGGCGAGGACCAAGCCCGCCTCGGCGGACCGCATCCACCTCTCCATCGAGGTCAGCCGCCTGGCGAACTTCGACCGCCGGGCGTACGTGGGTGACCCGGACTTCCACGACGTGCCCGTGGCCGGGCTGCTCGACGGGAAGTATCTGGACAACCGGTTCGCCCTCTACTCTCCTGACCGGGCGATCCATCCGGTGGAACCGGGCACCCCTCCGAACGTGCCGCCACCCGCACCGTCGATCAGCGACCAACCCGCCACCACGGACGTCGGCGACCCGACGAGCAACGCCAGCATCGTCGACGCGGACGGCAACGCCATCTCCATGACCACGACCAACAACAGTCACTTCGGGTCACACCTGGAGGCGCGGGGCATGATGCTGAACAACGCGCTGAACAACTTCACGGACACCTTGTCGGTCTCGCCCGGCAAGCCGGTGAACGTCCAGGAACCGAAGAAACGGCCCACCGCCTCGCAGGCACCGACGCTCGTGCTCGACCGCGAGGGGAAGAAGCTGAAGCTCGTGATCGGCGCCGCCGGCGGCTCGCACATTCCTGACTACGTCACCCAGACCCTGGTGGGCGTCCTCGTCGACCGCATGAGCCCGGCCCAGGCACTCGATCAGGGCCACTACAGCGGACAGGACATCACCCGCAAGTGTGACGGGAAGCGGGATGCGCCCTCCGAGCTCGAAGCGAACAGGCGAATCGCCCTGAACCTGCCTGACCTCGTGACCCGCGAGCACCCCTGCCCGAGAGTCATGGCACTGGACAGTGGCCTCACCGCGATCGAGGTCCGAGGAAAGCAGCTCCTCGGCGCGGCGGACCAGCGCCGGGACGGCGCCGCGACCGGGCGTTAGCACCGCCGGTGAGGGGTATGCGCCTGCCGCGAAGCTCGCCGATCCGCCGGGACACGACTGACCGGTCGGTTCGGCGGGGGCGCGGCGACGGCGTGCTCGACTCCGCCGCGCCATCCAGCCCAGGAAAGGAGCAGGACCGCCGATGCGTGCATTCGCCGTCCGTGTCGTGCTCGTCACCGCGCTCGTCGTCACCCCCGCCGGCGGGTGGGCGCAGCCCGCCGACGCCGTCCCGGAGCGCCTGTCCCCGCAGCCGGCCGCGGCCGCCGCGCCGGAGGCGGGCACGCCGCGCCAGGTCAGCATCCTGGGCTCGGGGGACATCCTGGTCCACCCGCCAACCTGGCGGCAGGCGCGGGCCGACGCCAGGGCAGCCGGCCGCTCCGGCTACGACTTCGACCCGATCTTCGCCTCGATCCGTCCCGCCGTCGAATCGGCCGACCTGGCCATCTGCCACATGGAGGCCCCGATGGGGCCCGGTGAGCCCAAGGACTTTCGGCGCTTCAGGGCTCCCACCGACCTGGCCGCCGCGGTCCGGACCGCCGGCTACGACACCTGCTCCACCGCCAGCAACCACGCACTGGACCAGGGGGAGCAGGGCGTGTACGACAACCTCGACGCCCTCGACGCCGCCGGTCTGCGCCACACCGGCACCTTCCGAAACGCGACCGAACAGGCCACGCCCACGATGTACCAGGTCAACGGCGTCAAGATCGGCCATCTGTCCTGGGCGATGAACTTCAACGACCTGGAGCCGCCGGCCGGCAAGGCGTGGCTGGCCAACCGCATCGATGTCGCCGCGATCCGTGCCGCCGCCGCCGCCACTCGAAAAGCCGGCGCCCAGATCATCGTGCTCTCCGCCCACTGGGGCACGGAGATGCAGCACCCCCCCGACGGCGAGCAGCAGTCCTGGGCCAGGCAGCTCATCGCCGACCCGAACATCGACTTGATCATCGGTCACCACGCCCACGTCGTGCAGCCCTTCGAGCGGGCCGGCGACAAGTGGATCGCCTACGGCGTCGGAAACACCCTCGCCCGCCACGATTTTCCCAAGGACGCCAATCGGGAGGGGGTGCTGGCCAAGTTCACCTTCACCGAGAGGCCCGACGGGCGGTGGGTGGCCACCCGGGCCGAGGCGATCCCGATCTGGCTCTCCCTCGAACCGACCATCCGCGTCGTGGACCTGCCTCGCACCCTTGAGCACCTGCCCGCCGGTGATCGCCGGCGTGCCCGCTACACCGCCACGATGGATCGGATCACCGGATACCTCGACAGCCGTGGGGCGCTCGCCGCCGGGCTGCACGTGAGGCGCTGAACCGGCTCCCCGCCGGAAGCGGCCGGCCCGACCGCGGCGCGCTCCATCTGCCTGCCCGCCCCGACAGCCGCGGTGGCCAACGTGAGGCTCCGCCGCCGGCTCGGGTTCATCCCGCCAGGGTGAAGTTCCCTCACCCTGCCTCGCTCGACAATTGATTTTGACCGTGCAACTTCCGATGCCCGCGGAAGGGAAGGGGTCGCCATGGGACAAAAAAGCAGTGGGCAGGAGCCGGATTCCGAGCGGCGGACCGGCCAGGAGACGTTTCGCGGACGCGCCCCGGTAGCGGCCGCAGGCGGCTCGCCGTCACAGGAGCAGGTGGTCGCCTGGCGGCGGCGAGCCCTCGACCAGCAGCTGCCGGCCGCCGGCTTCCCGGCGGGCTCCGGTAAGCCGTCGCTGGTGTATCTCTGGTCGACCATGGTGCTGGCCGCGGCCCTCGTGCTGGGGTTCGCGGTGCACAGTCAGCGCGCCGTGCCTCCGGCGGTGATCGACTCGCAGCAGGACAACGTGTTGAAGGTCGCCTCCAGCATGCGACTGACCATCAACCACTCCATCGAGGATCTTGACGAGCGGGTGGCCGGCCGTCCCCCGTCGGTGCCGGATGCGGAGTTCGTGAAACAGCTGGTCGGCAATGGTACGGACTGGAGCGGAGTGGCGATCGTCGAGAACGCTTCCCGCCGCCCCCTGGCGACCGCCGGCACCGGTGTGCCGTTCGGGCAGCTACCGCCGGTGCTGCCCGACAAGGACACGATCCCGATCACCACCGACGACGGCCCGGCACTGGTGCGTAGCAGCAAGCTGGACGACGCGCGGACCCTGCTGGCGGTGCAACCGATCAACGTCGACGAGCTGCGGCTCAACCCCACCGCACGGCAGGGCGTCTTCGTCATCACACCGGACGGCAAGAGCACCCTGATGCAGGGGGTCAGCGCCGTGAGTGAGGTCCACCTGCCGGTGGTGTTCCGCAATCTGGCACAGTCGGGCTCGAGCGAGGGTCACCCGATCCGGGTGACCGAGTGGCCGGACAAGCAACTCGTCGTCTCCTCCGCGCCGGTCGGGGAAACCGGGGCGACGGTGGCCACCCTGATCGTCGCGGACGAGACGGGAGGCACCTCCACCCTCCAGGGCTTCCTGCTCGGCCTGACGCTGCTGGCGCTGGCGGTGCCGGGCTTCCTGCTGATGCGGCTGGCGGTGGTCCGCCCGGTAAGGTCGCTGCTGCAGCAGGCCAGGGCCAACGCCTGTGGCGACACCTCCACCAAGCGGCACTGGCTGGGGGTGGCCGAGGCGCATCGGATCGCCCGCGCGCTGGCCTTCACCTCCGGCGACGCCTCGGCTCCCAGCGCCCCGCGCAGGTGGTGGCGCTGGCGGTGGCGCCCGACAGCGACGCTTGTCCTGAGCCTGGCGACCGTGGCGGCTCTGCTCTGGCCTGCCGCGGCGGTGGGCTACACGCTCCGCACCGCACAGCCGGCGATACCCGACCAGCTGGTCAGGGACGAGGAGAGCAGAGCCGAGGCGGCGAGCACCGTCATGGGCAAGGCGCTGAACAACGGTCTGCAGACCGTGGTCCGCATCTCCCAGGCGACCGAGGCCGGCGACCCGGCGCAGATGACCCCGGTCCTCGAGCAGGAGATTGCCGACAAGAACCGCTTCCGCGGTCTCTACATCCTCGGCCAGAACGGATCGGTGGTCAGCTCCGCGGGACGTGATCCGCTGCGGAACGAGCCGCTGCGGGGTGAGAGCGGCATCGATCTGGACAACCAGACCTCGCGGGTTCCGGTGGTCTACGCCTGGCGGGTGGCCACCAACGGGGTCGCCGTTGTCGGTGAGTTCAACATCGACTACCTGCTGGAGATGCTGCGTGCGGTGGACGGGCAGGTGCGGGTGGTGGACGAGGACCTGCGCACCGTCTTCGACTCGCAGGGTTTCCGCGCCTTCCAGGAGCTGGAGGGAACGGCGCGGGCAGCGGCCGCCGAGGCGTTGCGGGGTGGCACCGTCGGTATGGCGGAGACGCCCGCCGGGGCTCCGGCGCTGATCGCCGCGGCCGGTCTGAACAAGCCCAACACGGTCGCTCCGCTGAAGTGGTCGCTCGTGGTGGAGCAGGACCTGGCCGGGCTGCGGTTGCCGCAGAGCGACGGGCGCCGGTGGACTCTGCTGGTCGCCGGCCTGGCGACGGGGGGCGTGCTGCTCAGCCAGGTGTGGCAGTACTTCGTCTTCGCCCGGCCACTGCGACGGCTCGCCACCGAGGCCGACCGGATCAACGACGGCTCCGTCGAGCAGCCGATCCCGCCGCAACGGCACGACGACATCGGGGCTCTGGCGATGTGTCTCGAAATCTGCCGTCAGGTCCGGCACACCGGCTCCAGCCGGTTGGGCGGTGCGACCCGTCTGCGCGGCGCGGAGGAGGACCTCACCATCGTCCTCCCCGAGGTCCCGCAGCCGCCTGATGCCGATCGGGCCGCGTCACCACCCGGCGATGGCGCCGATCATCGTCCCGACGATCGAGACGAAAGGGGTTGACGTGGCGTACCTCTACATCGTGCTCGTCATGTGCTCCCTGGCTCTGCTGGTCGCGGGAGTCGTCGAGCAGCGCAACCACTATCGGAACCTGGACCGGATCCAGGACCGGGTCCTGGTCAACGGCATCCGGGGCAAGAGCTCGATCACCCGGCTCTGTGCCGGCGCGCTACGCGGCGGCGGCCGGGTGGTGGTGGCCAAGACCACCGGCACCGCGGCCCGCTTCATCTTCCCCGATGCGACCGAGGAGCCGGTGCACCGCAAGTTCGGCATCGCGAACGTGGCCGAGCAGATCGGCATCGTGCGGCGGGCCGCCGTGTACCACCCGGACGTCCTGGTCATGGAGTGCATGGCGGTGATGCCGGCGCTGCAGGAGGTCAACCAGAGCAAGTTGATCCGGTCGAACATCGGCGTGCTGTGCAACGTACGCGAGGACCATCTCACCGAAATGGGCCCCACCCTCGACGATGTCGCCCGGTCCCTGAGCCGGTCCATGCCGGTCGGGGGTGTCTGCGTCACCGCAGAGCGGGAGCGGCTGGCGATCCTGCAGGAGGAGGCCGAGCGGCGGGACTGCCGACTCGTCGCGGTCGACCCCGAGTCGGTGACCGACCAGGAGATGGACGGCTTCGGCTGGATCACCTTCAAGGAGAACGTCGCCATCGCGCTGGCCGTTGCGGAAGAACTGGGCGTCGACCGGCACAGCGCACTCAAGGGCATGTGGGAGGCGCCGCCGGACCCTGGCGTGCTGTCCGTGGCGCGGGTGATGCACGGCGACAAGCGCATGCGGTTCGCGAACATCTTCGCCGCCAACGACCCCGAGTCGACCTTCATGAACATCCAGCAGCTGGAGGGCCAGCACCTCATCACCCGCCCGCTGACCATGGTGATCAATTGCCGACCGGACCGGATCGAACGCAACGGCCAGATGGGCGAGCTGAGCGGTCGGGTACGGCCCGAGACCATCATCCTGATCGGAGAGGTGACCAAGAGCGCGCGGACGGCCATTCCGGCGGAACTCCAGGACCGGGTGGTCGATCTCGGCGGCAAGCCGGATCCGAGCCGGCTGCTCGAAGGCGTCACCGCGGCGACGCCGGACGACTCCTCGATCGTCGCCGTCGGCAACATTCACGGGCAGGGTGAGGTGTTGCTCCACGAGCTGGCGAGGTTGCCGGGGTGGATTTGCGAGGACGGCTCGGAGTCCGGCTCCACGCTTCGCCTGCCGACCTGGGAAAGGACGCAACGATGACCTTCGGCGGAGAACTCAGTGCCCAACTGGCCACCGCGAGCCTCGGCATCGGACTGGTGTTCGCGTTGCTGTGCTATCTGACCACCAACCTCTCACCCGGCGGCATGATCACGCCGGGCTGGATCGCGCTGACCCTCATCGAGGACCAGCTCCAGGCGGTCATCGTCGTGGCGGTGACCGTATTGACCTACCTCATCGCCCGGGTGCTGCAACGGGTGGTGATCCTCTACGGAAAGCGGCTGTTCGCGGCGATCGTGCTGGTCAGCGTGGTACTCCAACTGACGCTGTTCGTCATCGTCCAGCGTGACCTCCCGCTGCTGTTCGCCCACCAGACGCTGGGCTTCGTCATCCCGGGCCTCATCGCGTACCAACTGGTGCGCCAGCCGCCCCGGGCCACCATCTTGGCAACCCTCGTGGTCACCGGGATCACCTTCGGGGTCGCGTACAGCGGCGTCGTCGCCGGTTTCGTGCCAGTGACCTGACCGATTGCGGAACCGAGTTGCGAAAGGAGAACAGGCATGAAGTACCTGAGGTACCTTCGCAGTCGGACTCCACTGCTCACCCTGGCCATGTTGGCCGTGGTGGTGGCGCTGAGCATGGCGACCTACGTCGTGGTACGGCCGTCGCCCTCGGATCAACCGGAGCTGACCCTGGGCGCCGCCAAGGCCGCCGGTGGCCCGACGCGCGGTGCCATGGGATACACCTACCAGCGGTCGACCGGCCCGGATCGCACCGAGATCCTGGACTCTTCCGGACAGCCGGTCGCGATCATGACCGACGGCGCGCGGACCGCGAACATCTACGGCCCGTCCCGAACCTTCGAGGAGCCCCGCTTCACCGATGCCAAGGTCGAGAGCAACGTGTGGGTTCGGCTGGCGCCGCAGGCGTGGCACGCCGGTGCCGAACATGAGCAGTGGTTCGTCGACTGGCTCGGCGCCGCCCGCAAGGACCGCTCGCCGGACGTGCTGGCGATCGCGTTCGAGTACGTCGACGGGGCCCCAGTGAAGAAGGACAACCAGGGACAGCAGTATTCCGGTGACGCGTCGTTCGGGCCGATCGATCCGGCGGACCCGGATGGTCGCCAGGAGCGCTCCGACTTCTTCGACTACCTGGGCCTGCCGTGGTCGTTCCTCGACGGGAAGGCGGGGGTGCCCGAGCCGCAGCGCCAGCTCGCTCTGGACTGCTCCGGCTACTTGCGGATGGTCTACGGTCACCGGCTCGGCTATCCGCTCCGGGGCACGAACACGCCGGGGGAGGGCCTTCCCCGCCGGGCGTTCGCGATGGCCGAGTTCGGACCGGGCGTCCAGCTGATGCCCAACTCGGGTCAGCGGGCCCGGGGGATGGACCGCCTGCTCCCCGGCGACCTGGTCTTCTTCAATGCCCAGCCAATACCGACCGGCCAGATCGATCATTCAGGTATCTACCTCGGCGTCGATGACGGCGGGCATCACCGGTTCATCTCCAGCCGATCCCAGACGGATGGTCCGACCATGGGCGACCTCTCGGGGGCACCCCTGCTGGACGGCACCGGCTACTGGCCGGACCGGTGGCGCACCGCCCGCCGGCTCTGAGCCCGATCCACCGACCGGGCGGCTCAGTCGATGGCCACCCTGAGGGTCGGCCCGGCGGTGAGGGCGTCGCTGCCGACGAAGGCCAGGTCGACGGCGGTGTCGGTGAAGGTGATCGGGCTGGGCGGCGTGGCCGGGATGCCGTCGGGTAACGGCAGGTCCGGCGTCAGGATGATCTCGATGCCGACCATCCGGCCGGCGAAGCGGGTCGTGTAGAGGGCGACCTTCCCCTGCAGGGTCATCCGATCGGCCGCGAAGAGCGTGGTCCGGTCCGCCGGCCCGGTGGAGCGGAGCAGGAAGTCGTCGACGACCGCCTGGTCCATGGTGAACTTCAACGCCCTCAGGCTGCCCTCGGCGGTGGGCAGGTCCACGATGCCGTCCAGGCGCAGGCCGGTCATGGTCACCGCCGACCCGGTCAGCTTCCATCGGCTCCCGGCGGCCAGCGGCTGTGTCGGGTCGGCGGCGAGCCACGGCCACATCCGCCCCACCCCGCCCCCGCCGCTCGGCGGCGGGGGCGGGGTGGCGCAGCCGGTATCGGGAGCTGAGGGCTCGGGGGCGGCGGTCCCCGCCCGCGCCGAACCGGCCGGGGCGCAGGCGCGCGCCGGCTCCGGGGCGGCGAGCGCCACGGCGGCAGACAGGCCGAGCAGCCCGAGCAGCGCCGCGAAGAGCCGCGGCTCGGACTGCCCGGGCATCCTGGGAGCCGCGGACCCGCCGGCTCGGCGGGCGGCCCACCACGATCGTGTCGACGGTGCGGAGGTCGCCATTGTCGCCCTCCCGGGCGCCGTCGCCTCGTCACACCCGGCGGACGCGGGCCGCGCCAGCCGCGGCCCGGTGCCGTCCGCTTCCGACATCAGCTCTTCGACGAGGGCCGGCTGCTCGGGAGCGGCGGGTTGCCGGCTGTCTCCCGGTCCAGCAGGTCAGGGTCCGCACCGCGCGTCCGCATGTCCCGCGCCGCCGGCTCATTCTCGGCCGACTCGTCACGCCCGTCCTCGGCGTCGGTCGGTCCGTCAGGGGCGCCCTCGTCGGGAGCCGGCTCGTGCCGCTCACTGCCGTCGGCGGCCGACCCGCCACCCGGCGGGACGGTCGGTGCGGCCCCCGGCACCCAGGCGAAGCCGAGTGCGCTGCCCACCGCGCCGAGCATCAGACCCAGAAAGAAGCCGCCGAGGTTCACCCCGATCAAGGAGAAGAGCGCGGTCACCGCGGCGACCACGGCGTAGAAGATCCGCTGCTGCGGCCTGAACCAGATCAACAGCCCGCAGGTGACCAGGATGGCGGGTATCAGCCAGGACAGGAAGCCGGTCGGCCCCATCTGGAAGGTGAGACCACTGAGTGACATCTGGGTCGTGCCGAAGATTTCCAGACCGGCCAGTGCGGTGAGCAGGCCGCCCCAGAACGGGCGGGCCCGTCGCCAGCGGCGGAAGCCGTGCCACGCAAGCCCAGGGCGGCCGCGTCGTGGCAGTTGGACAGTTGTCACATCGTGCCTCCTGCCGGTTGACGGGACTGGGCTCACGGGCGTGCTCCCCGCGAGCCCAGCGGTCAGCTCAGAAGCATTCCTTGGCAGCCGACCCGACGTTGACCTTCAGCTTCAGTCCGGTCAGGTTGAACGTGCCCGCATGGGTGGCACGGGCCACCTGTCGAAGGTTCTTGATGTTCACCGCTTCGGCCTGCTGGCCGAAGGCCTTCCGGTCGCCTGTCGCGCCCGGAGGGCCGCCCTGGAGGGTCGACGCGTCCTGCCCGATGTTGATGTTCTGGAACACGACGTCGCCTTCCAGCGACTCCACGTCGATCAACAGGTCCTTCGCGGTGGCGGGCCTGCCGCCCCCACCGGCGGTAATGGTGAGCACCACCGGGACGCCGGGTGTCTTCACCGACTGGCACAGGTCGAACAGCTCTGCCTTCCGGATGCCGGTGACGGCGACCGGATGCTTCGTCCCGTCGACCTCCTGGGCGATGCCCCCGAACTGGACGAAGCCCTCACCGCGCAACTCTGAGGCGGAGACCTTGAACGTCTGGCCGGAGACCGCGAACGAGGCGGCCATCGCCCCGTTCGACATGCCGAGCACGATCGCGCCGGCGACGGCGGAAGTGGGCACCAGGAGGGCGAGGAAGCGCCCCCAGCGCGTGCGACCCGGGTTGTCGGACCGATCCTGCACGATTCCTCCTCAGGGTGGACTTCGCGCGGGTGGACGGACGGGACGGGAGGCCGTCGCGTCGGTCTCGTCACTCGTTCCTGGGATGACGATCGGGCACTCATGGGTGCGCCCATGAGGCGCAGGTCACATTGAGTGACTACTCGACGCTAACATGAGTCCGACTCAGGATTTGCGGATTGCCGCAGACGGGCACGGCGGAGCGAGTCGTCAGAAAAAAACAACCATCCGGGCCCCGGGCATCTCCCGAAGCTGCCCCTATTTCCCTCCTACTCAGGTAAGCTGTGCCGTTTTCGCGGACCCCGGTCGGGTAACCGGCTGTTGAGCGCCCGAGGAAGCCGATCGAGAGCCCGGGAGATCCGGGATCGGCCGGAGGCGGACGACCTCCGGCGTACCACGGGCGATCTCATCCCAACCGTGCTTGCGTCTCCGGTCCCTGGAGGCGCCAACCGATGGGAGCTTGACATGAACGCAACGCTCAGCCGGAGTCTGTCCGTCGGTCTCCTGGTCGCCGGCACCATGCTCGGTCCGGCGACCGCCGCCGAGGCCCTTCCCGCCCAGAGCGGGCCAGTCCACGCGGCCCAGCCCGCGCCGACCGACGCGGGCAAGCGGGTGCTGGCGCACGACTACCAGCGCCAGCCGAACTCCTACTTCTGCGCCCCGGCCGCGACCAGGATCGCGCTGTCCACCCAGGGCAAGATCCTCAGTCAGCAACAGGTCGCCAAGAAGCTCGGCACCACCAAGGCCGGCACCAGCTCCGCCAGCGAGACCACCCGAGTTCTCAACGACGTGACCGGCGGGGGCTACGAGACCACCGAGATCAACGGCCCCACCGCCCAGGCGCAGCAGGTCGACAAGCTGCGCGCTGACGTGGTCGAGGCGATCGACGCCAAGCGCGGTGTGGTAGCCAACATCACCGGCACGGCCGTTGACACCGAAGGCGTCCCGCACACGTACCCGGACGGGCACTACCTGACCATCATCGGGTACCGCAACGGCGGTGAGACGCTGCAGATCGCCGATCCGTACGCCCGGGACGGGCACTACTGGATGAGCGACCAGAAGGTCGCCGACTGGGTCGCCGAACGCGGCTACTCCAGCTGACCCCGACCCACCCACGGACGCTGGCCGGGCTCCCACCAAAGGGGGCCTGGCCAGCGTCCGTCCGCGCCAGCTTCCGCTGCCCGGGCCCTCTGCCAGAGCGGGGGTCAGGGATCGAGGCGGAGCGCCAGCCCGAAGCGGGGGAACAGGCCCGGCTGAAGGAAGTGGGTGAGCCGGGAGATCCGCCCGCCGGAGAACTCCAGCAGCTGGATCGAGAACGCCCGGTGGCCGCCATCCGGATCGGGCCGGTACTGCGCGACGGCCGGGCCTCCGTTGGCCGCGATCGGCACCAGGCGGGAGCCCCGGCAGCCGGCGCCCGGCCCGACCAACCACCGCCCGATGTCGACCGCCCCGCGCAGCCACATCGGATACGGCGGCATGCACTGCACGGCGTCCTCCCGCAGCAGCGCGACCAGGGCGTCGATGTCGTACCGGGCGAAGGTGTCCACATACCGGTCGAGCAGGTCGCGGTGCTCGTCGTCCAGGTCGGCCCCGGCGTGCCGGCCCGCCTCGGGGACGTCGGCCAGCGTCGCCCGGGCGCGCTGCAGGGCGCTGTTGACCGCCGCCACACTGGCCCCGAGCAGTTCGGCGACCTCGTCGGCGTGCCAGCGCAGCACGTCCCGCAGGATCAGCACCGCGCGCTGCCGGGGCGGCAGGTGCTGCAACGCGGCCACGAACGCCAACCGGACCGACTCGCGGGCCACCGCCAGCTCCGCCGGGTCCCCGGGCAGCACCGCCGCGTCCGGGATCGGCTCCAGCCAGTCGCCGACCGGCCCCGGCTCGCCGAGCGACGCCGCCACCGGCGCCGACGGGGCGCCGAGATCCATCGGCAGGGCCCGCCGTCCACGGCCGCGAAGCTGGTCCAGGCAGACGTTGGTGAGGATCCGGTAGAGCCAGGTGCGCAGGCTGGACCGGCCGTCGAAGCGGTCGAGGCCGCGCCAGGCCCGCAGCAGCGTCTCCTGCACCGCGTCCTCGGCGTCGAAGGGCGAGCCGAGCAGCCGGTAGGCGTAGCCGGTCAGCTCGACCCGGAACTCCTCCAGGTCGCCGGTCGTCCTCGCGGTCGCCGTGGTCATGGAGCCACCGTAGGCCGATCCTCCGACAGCGCGTACCGCCGACGTGGCGGCGGCGGGACGATCAGGCCTCGGCGGCCGGCCCGGTCGCCGGCTCGGTGGGCACCGCGACGTGCAGCCGGAGCTGGGGGACAAGCATGTCGTCCACGTCCAGCGCCCGGGCCGCGCCGTCCGGCTCCCAGCCGGTGCTGGTGAGGAATTCCCGGGTCGCCTCGTCCCCGTCGAACGCCCAGGCCACCGCCCGGGTGAAGCCGTCTTCCCGCCACAGGTCCACGGCGGCGGAGAGCAGCCGGCTGCCGTGCCCGCGTCGACCCCAGCGCGGCTCGACCAGCAGGTCGGTCACCGCCACCACACCGTCGGCGAGCGCCTCGGCGGGCTCGCCCGGGGCGAGCGCCTCCGCGTCGGCCGGACCGGATGCGGCGAATCCCACCAGATACGATTGCTCGGCCTGTTCGACGGCGACCAGCACGCGGTGCGCGCCGGAGGGCGGCTCCTGCACCGCCGCGTTCCACCGCCGGGCGAGGTACGCCTCGTCCAGGTTGTCGAGCACGTGCCGGGGCAGGATCCGGCGGTACGCGACCCGCCAGGTCGCGAGCTGGATTCGTGCGATCTCGCCGGCGTCCTCGGGACGCGCCGGGCGGACGTACCCGAGAGCCATGGCACGTGAGCCTACGCAGGGCGAGGGGGGCGACGGTGGCGCAGGGTGCCAGACGGACGTACGGGCAGGTCGCCGGCGTGCTGGTGCTCGCCGTGGCGGTGGCCGCCTTCCTCTCCGTCGCGGCCATGCGGCACGGCTTCTTCGACCTGAAGGTGTACTACGGCGCGCTGACCTTCTGGGTGCACGACGGCGGGGAGATCTACGACTTCCTCAAGGCCGGCACCCAGTACGGCTTCACCTATCCGCCGTTCGCCGCGCTGGTGATGCTGCCGATGGCGTACCTGCCCTGGCCGGCGGCGATCACGGTGAGCGTGGCCGCCAGCGTGCTGACCAGCGCGGTGCTGATCTGGTGGCTGGTCGACCCGATCGCCCGCCGGGCCGGCTGGACCCGCTGGTTCGCCCTCGCGGTGGCGCTCTGCCTGGCCGCCGCGTTCGAACCGATGCGCGAGACGGTCAACTTCGGCCAGGTCAACACGCTGCTGCTCTTCCTGGTGGCGGTAGACCTGCTGCGGCTGCTTCCGGCCGGCAACCGGTGGGCCGGGGTGGGCATCGGCCTGGCCACCGCGATCAAGCTGACGCCGGGCGTCGTCATCGTGTACCTGCTGGTCACCCGGCGCTGGCGGGCCGCGTTCACCGCGATGGCCGCCGCCGCCGGGGCGAGCCTGCTGGCCGCCGCGCTCTTCCCGGACGCCTCGCGGGAGTTCTGGACCGAGGCGCTGTGGAACACCGGCCGGGTCGGGGAGCTGGCGTTCGTCTCCAACCAGTCGCTGCGCGGGGTGGTGGCCCGGCTCGACCCGGAGCATCCGAGCACGCTGGCCTGGCTGGCGCTGGTGCTGGCCACCCTCGCCGTCTGGGCCTGGCGGGCCCGGGCCGCGGTGGCCGTCGGCGACGAGGCCACCGGCCTGGCGCTGACCGGCGCCATGATGTGCCTGGTCAGCCCGGTGACCTGGGTGCACCACCTGGTCTGGCTGATCCCCGGACTGATCCTGCTGGTGGACAACGCCATGGCGGTGCCCGCACGGGGCCGCCGGCGCCGCGTCCTGCTGGCCGCCGCGATCATCGGGTACGGCTTCCTGATCAGCCGGATCGTCTGGGCCTGGGAGAAGGACTTCAGCGGCGTGGACGGCTTCCTGGGCAGCAACACCTACGTCTGGATCAGCCTGGCCCTGCTGCTCGGCCTGCCGATCCGGCGCTGGACGACGCCGACCCACGGCGGGCCCGGCCGGGAGCCGGGGCCGGCCGGGTCACTCGCCGAGCCGGGCGGTATACCGCAGCTCGACAAGACCGACGGGGTCACGTCCGCCGGAGAGCGGCACCGGGTAGGTGGATTCCAGCCCGTCGGGTGACAGCCCGGCCCGCTCGTAGAAGCGGCGGGCCCGGACGTTGTCGGCCAGCACCCAGAGCCGGTACTCGGTCCAGCCCCGCTCGGCCAGCCCGGCGCGGGCCGCGGCCAGCAGCGCCCGGCCGGTCCCGTCGCCCCAGCGCGCCGGTTCCACGTACATGCCCAGGATCTCCCCGTACGCCGGGTCGAGGTCGGCCCGGTCCTGGTCGTTGCGGTACGGCCCGAACGTGGCGAAGCCGGTGACCGCACCCTCGTCCGCGCTGACCAGAGTGGTGAACGGGTGTTCCGGGTCGGCGGTGCCGAGGTCCCGGCGGCGCTGCGCCCAGGCCGCCGGGTTGAGCCGGCGCAGCACCTCGTCCGGCATGATCCCGGCGTAGCCGGCCTGCCAGCTCCGCACGTGCACCCGGGCGATCGCCTCGGCGTCGTCCGGCTCCTCGCGGCGAATGGTGAGCATCCGTCCGTTCTATGTCCTCAGGGGCGATCGGTCCAGCGTCCGCTCCGGCGTCGTACCGGTGGATTAGGGTGCCCGACGATGGCTGTCCCGGAATCGCTCTCGCTCGCCCAGGCCCGGCGCATCGCCCTCGCGGCCCAGGGCTTCGCCGACCCGGCGCCCGGCGGTGCACCCACCCGCCGGCACCTGCGCCGGGTGCTCGACCGGGTCGGGTTGATCCAGATGGATTCGGTCAACGTGCTGCAACGGGCGCACTACCTGCCGCTCTACAGCCGGCTCGGGCCGTACCCGACCACGCTGCTGGACGCCGCGGCCTACCGCCGCCCCCGTGAGCTGTTCGAGTACTGGGGGCACGAGGCGTCGCTGATCCCGGTCGGGCTGCAGCCGGTCCTGCGCTGGCGGATGGCGAAGGCCCGCGAGGAGGCCTGGGGCGGCATGCGCCGCATCGCGCAGGAGCAGCCCGAGCTGGTGGCCTGGGTCCGCGACGAGGTGGCCGCCCGGGGCCCGCTGACCGCCGCCGAGATCGAGCACGACGCGCCCCGGGAGACCGGCAACTGGGGCTGGAACTGGTCGGCGGTGAAGCGGGCGCTGGAGTTCCTGTTCTGGGCCGGTGAGGTGACGGCCGCCGAGCGGACCACCTCGTTCGCCCGCCGCTACGACCTGCCCGAGCGGGTGCTGCCGGCCGCCGTGCTCGACGCGCCCACGCCGAGCGACGCCGACGCCTGGCGCGCCCTGGTGTCGGTCGCCGCCCGGTCGCTCGGCGTGGCCGCCGAGCCGGAGCTGCGCGACTACTTCCGACTGCCGCTGGCCGGCGCCCGGCGGGCGGTCGCCGAGCTGGTCGAGGCGGGGGAGCTGACGCCGGTCACGGTGCCGGGCTGGCGGCAGCCGGCGTACCTGCACGCGCAGGCCCGGCTGCCCCGGTGGGTGCGGAACAACACCCTGGTCAGCCCGTTCGACCCGCTGGTCTGGGAGCGGGCCCGCACCGAGCGGCTCTTCGGCTTCAGCTACCGCATCGAGATCTACGTGCCCGCCCCGCACCGGGTGCACGGCTACTACGTGCTGCCGTTCCTGCAGGGGGAGCGGTTCACCGCGCGGGTCGACCTGAAGGCCGACCGCAAGGCGGGCGTGCTGCTCGTGCCGGCCGCCTGGATCGAACCCGGGGCCGACCCGGGGGAGACCGCGGTGGCCCTGGCCGCCGAGCTGTACCGGCTGGCCGGATGGCTCGGTCTCGACGCGGTGGCCCCGCCCGCGGCGGGGGACCTCGCGGTGCCGCTGGCCGCCGTGCTGGCGGGCGTCGCCGGTGTACGGTGAGCGCGTGACGAGCGTCGACCGGCCGGCCACCCAGCCGGGCCAGCAGGTCCCCGACGGTGTCTCCCCGACGGCCCTGACCGCCCCGGCGGTTCCCGGCGCCGGGCACGCGGAGCCCGGGCCGGCGGCCTGGCCCACCGGCGAGGTCCCGGCCGGCGGCTGGCCGCAGCCGGCGGCCTACCAGCCCGTCGAGCCGGACCGGTTCACCCGGCTGGTGATCCGCCTGCACGAGCGCGCCCCACGCTGGGCGGTGCCGCTGGCCGCGCTCGGCTGCGTCGGCATGGGCATGGCGTACGCGCTGGTCAGCGACCCCACCCACAGCGACCCGGACGCCCGGCCGACCTGCCTGCTCAAGCTCACCACCGGCCTGGACTGCCCGGGCTGCGGCGGCACCCGGGCCCTCTGGTACGTGCTGCACGCCGATCTGCCGGCCGCCGCCCGGCACCACTTCCTCTTCGTCTTCTCGCTGCCGTTCCTCGCCTACCTCTTCGTCGCCTGGGCGGGGAACCAGGCGTTCGGCTGGCGCCTGCCGGAGCTGCGGCTCAGCCCCAAGGTGATCGGCGGCTTCCTGGCCGCCTGGCTCGCCTTCTCGGTGTTGCGCAACCTGCCCTGGGCGCCCTTCACCGCGCTCTACGTCTGACCGGCCCCGGGCCCGGGATCCGTGCCCGACTCCGCCTCGCGGCCCGTCCTGCCCGTCGCGGCGCCTCCTGCCTGGCGCGGCCATAGGCGGACGAACAGAGAGCTGCCCGCGCTGCCCGCGCTGGGAGATCTTGGACACCCGTCGGTCGCCGCGACCGGGACGTGTCCGGGATTCGCTGATGGTGGGCGCTTTCACGTCCGCGCGTCCAAGTTTCGCCACCGGGCGTCCGGCCACTACAGTCCCAGGAATGCCGGAGATGGTGCAGCCTCAGGTCAAGCTGATCGCGTGGACCCAGTTCCAGGCCCCGGACGAGGTGCCGTGGTCGACCGACGCAGAGGGCGGGCAGGCGCTCGCCGAGTTCGCCGGCCGGGCCTGCTACCAGAGCTGGAAGAAGCCGAACCCGGCCACCGCGACCAACGCCGGCTACCTGGCGCACATCCTGGAGGTCGGGCACCTCTCGGTGCTGGAGCACGGCTCCGTGAGCTTCTACTTCAGCGGAGTGTCCCGCTCGTTCACCCACGAGCTGATCCGGCACCGGCACTTCTCGTACTCCCAGCTGTCCCAGCGGTACGTGCCGGAGCGGGACGCCGCCATGGTCGAGCCGGCGGTGATCGCCGACGACCCGGAGCTGCACAAGAAGTTCGTCGAGGCCGCCGAGGCGAGCGTCCGGGCGTACAACGAGCTGCTGGAGGGCCTGGAGCAGCGCTTCGCCGACGAGCCGAACCCGACGCTGCGCCGCAAGCAGGCCCGGCAGGCGGCCCGGGCGGTGCTGCCCAACGCCACCGAAACCCGGATCGTGGTCACCGGCAACTACCGGGCCTGGCGGCACTTCATCAAGATGCGCGCCACCGAGCACGCCGACGTGGAGATCCGCGAGCTGGCCGTGGAGTGCCTGCGGCAGCTCAAGGGCGTCGCGCCGAACGTCTTCGCCGACTTCGTGACCTCCACCCTGCCGGACGGCACCGAGGTGGCGGCCAGCCCGCACGCCGAGTGACTCCTGCGCCCTTCCCCGCCGGAGCCCCGGTGGTCGTCCGCTAGGTTGTGAACATGACGCACGACCACCCTGCCGCCCCCGACCGGGGCGCGTCGCGCCCGTTCGGGCGACTGCTGACGGCCATGGTGACCCCGTTCACCACGGACGGGTCCCTCGACCTCGACGGCGCCGTACGCCTCGCGAACCACCTGGTCGACGAGCAGGGCAACGACGCGCTGGTGGTCAACGGCACCACCGGCGAGTCGCCGACCACCACCGACGCGGAGAAGGAGACCCTGATCCGCGCCGTCGTGGAGGCGGTCGGCGACCGGGCCCGGATCGTCGCCGGGGTCGGCACCAACGACACCCGGCACACCATCGAGCTGGCCGCGTCGGCGGAGAAGGCCGGCGCACACGGGTTGCTGGTGGTCACCCCGTACTACAACAAGCCGCCGCAGAGCGGCCTGCTGCGGCACTTCACCGCGGTCGCGGACGCCACCGGGCTGCCGATCATGCTCTACGACATCCCGGGCCGTTCGGGCGTGCCGATCGCCACCGATACGCTGGTGAAGCTCGCCGAGCACGGCCGGATCGTCGCGGTCAAGGACGCCAAGGGGGACCTGACCGCCACCTCCTGGGTGCTCGCCCGCAGCGACCTGGCCTACTACAGCGGGGAGGATGCGCTGACCCTGCCCGCGCTCGCCGTCGGCGGCGTCGGCCTGGTCGGCACGTCGACGCACTTCACCGGTGTACTGGCCAAGCAGATGATCGAGGCGTACGACGCGGGGGACACCACGACCGCGCTGAACCTGCACCGGCGGCTGCTGCCCCTGTTCACCGGCATCTTCCGTACCCAGGGCGTGATCCTGGTGAAGGCGGGCCTGGCGGCCAAGGGCCTGCCGGCCGGCCCGGTACGACCCCCGCTGGTGGACGCCACCACCGACGAACTGGCCCAGCTGCGCGCGGACTGCGCGGCGGCGGGCCTGGAACTGCCCTGATGATCCAACGACACGACGGACGCCGCGTGACGGCGTCGCAGAATGAGGTGGACGCGTGACCGAGGCGCACTTCGAGGGTGAACTGCCCCCGCCGCTGCCGGAGGGTGGCCTGCGGATCATCCCGCTCGGCGGACTCGGCGCCATCGGCCGGAACATGACCGTCTTCGAGTACGACGGCAAGCTGCTGATCGTCGACTGCGGGGTGCTCTTCCCCGACGTCGAGCAGCCGGGCGTGGACCTGATCCTGCCCGACTTCGGGCCGATCCTGGACCGGCTCGACGACATCCAGGCGATCGTGCTCACCCACGGTCACGAGGACCACATCGGCGCCGTGCCGTACCTGCTCGCCCACAAGTCGGACATCCCGCTGGTCGGCTCCCAGTTCACCCTCGCCCTGGTCGAGGCGAAGCTGGCCGAGCGGCGGATCCAGCCGTACACACTGACCGTGCGGGAGGGCGGCCGGGAGCGGCTCGGCCCGTTCGAGCTGGAGTTCTTCGCCGTCAACCACTCCATCCCGGACGCGCTGGCGGTGGCCATCCGCACGCCGGCCGGCCTGGTGTTGCACACCGGCGACTTCAAGATGGACCAGCTCCCGCTGGACGGCCGGATCACCGACCTGGCCGGCTTCGCCCGGCTCGGCGCCGAGGGCGTCGACCTGCTGCTGTCCGACTCCACGAACGCGGAGATCCCCGGCTTCGTCACCCCGGAGCGGGAGATCGGGCCGGTGCTCGACTCGATCTTCGCGAAGGCCAAGGGGCGGATCATCGTCGCCTCGTTCGCCTCGCACGTGCACCGGGTGCAGCAGGTCTTCGACTCGGCGGTCGAGCACGGCCGCAAGGTGGCCCTGATCGGCCGGTCCATGGTCCGGAACATGGGCATCGCCCGGGACCTCGGCCTGCTCAACATCCCGGCGGGCCTGGTCATCGGGATCGAGGAGGCGACCACGCTGCCGCCCGAGCAGATCCTGCTGATGTCCACCGGCTCGCAGGGCGAGCCGATGAGCGCCCTGGGCCGGATGGCCAGCGGCGACCACCGGCACATCACCATCGCCCCAGGCGACACCGTGGTGCTGGCCTCGTCGCTGGTGCCCGGCAACGAGACCTCCGTCTACCGGGTGATCAACCGGCTGGCCCGGGCCGGCGCGGTGGTCGTGCACAAGGACGTCGCCAAGGTGCACGTCTCCGGCCACGCCCCCGCCGGGGAGCTGCTCTACCTGCTCAACATGGTCCGCCCGAGCAACCTCATGCCGGTGCACGGCGAGTGGCGGCACCTGCGCGCCCACGCCCGCCTCGGCATCGAGTCCGGGGTCGCCCCGGACCGGGTGGTGCTCTGCGAGGACGGCGACGTGGTCGACCTGGTCGAGGGCCGCGCCAGCCTGGTCGGGCACGTGCGGAGCCGGTACGTCTACGTCGACGGTCTCGCCGTCGGCGACGTCAGCGAGTCGCTGCTCACCGAGCGGCGGATCCTCGGCGACGGCGGCTTCATCGCCACCACCGTGGTGGTCGACTCGGTGACCGGCAAGGTGGTCGCCGGTCCGACGCTGTCGGCGAAGGGCTTCTCCGAGGATCCGGCGGCGTTCAACCCGGTGATCCCGCTGGTCACCGACGCGCTCAACCGGGCCGCCGCGGACGGCATCACCGACCCGCACCAGCTCCAGCAGATCGTCCGGCGCACCGTCGGACGGTGGGTCAACGACGCGTACCGGCGGCGGCCGATGATCGTCCCGACCGTGGTCGAGGTCTGACCCCAGCCGCTCCGCACGCCGGTCCACCGTCCGCGGTGGGCCGGCGTCGTCACTCTCCGGGTACGTCCCGGCGTCGCCCGACCACGCTCGGTGGATCGTCGACGGTCACTTCAACCGATCGGCGTTCGTCTCCGTACTCCGCTCCGGCAGGCGTACCCCGCGCCGGCCGGGAGGAGCGTGGCGGATGGACCGCAGACGGATCACAGCCATCGGCGTACTGGTGGCGGCGGTGGGAGCGGCGGCGGCCGTGACCCTGCCGTCGTTCGCCGGGGAGGGCACGGCGTCCCGCGGCGGCGCGCCCGCAGCGTCCGACGGCGTCGCGCCGGAGGTGGTGGACGCCATGAGCCGCGACCTCTCGCTGAGCCGGGAGCAGGCGACGAAGCGGCTGAGGACCGAGCGGTGGGCGGCGGGCACGGTCGCCCGGCTCCGCGGCGAGCTGGGCGAGGACTACGGCGGCAGCTGGCTCAGCGCCGACGGCGCGACGCTGACCGTGGCGGTGGCCGACCCGGCGCGGGCGGCGCAGGTGACGGCGGCCGGCGCGGTGCCGAAGCAGGTCGACCGGGGGGTCCGGGAGTTGGACGCGGTGAAGAGCCGGCTCGACTCGGCCGGCGGCAAGGCCGGCCCGGACGTCTCCGGCTGGTACGTCGACGTCGCCACCAACTCGGTGGTGGTGCTCGCCCAGCCGGGTGCGGAGGCGGCCGGCCGGCGGTTCGCCGAGGCCAGCGGCGTGCCCGCCGGGTCGATCCGGGTGCGGGCCGTCGCGGAGGCGCCCCGCCCGCTGTTCGACGTACGCGGCGGCGACGCGTTCTTCATCAACAACGCCGGCCGCTGCTCGGTCGGCTTCTCAGTGGTGGGCGGCTTCGTCACCGCCGGGCACTGCGGCCGGCCGGGCGAACGGACCACCGGCGCGAACCGGATCGCCCAGGGCACCTTCGCCGCCTCGTCGTTCCCCGCGGACGACTGGGCGGTGGTCGAGGTGAACGGCGAGTGGACGCCGCAGGGCGTGGTGAACGACTTCAACGGCGGCACGGTGCCGGTGAACGGCTCCACCGAGGCCCCCGTCGGCGCCTCGGTCTGCCGCTCCGGCTCGACCACCGGCACTCGCTGCGGCGTGATCCAGGCGAAGAACGCCACGGTGAACTATCCGGAGGGAACGGTCACCGGGCTGACCCGGACGAACGTCTGCGCCGAACCAGGCGACTCCGGCGGCGCGTGGCTCTCCGGCGACCAGGCGCAGGGGGTCACCTCCGGTGGGTCCGGGGACTGCACGCAGGGCGGCGTCACCTTCTTCCAACCGGTCAACGAGATCCTCCAGCGCAACAACCTGACCCTGGTCACCGCGGCCGGCCGGTCGGCGCCGGCCGCGCCGCCCGCCGGTGGCGACGCCACCGCCCCGCCCTGCCTCTTATACACATCTCCGAGCCCACGAGACGCGTAGTAAGC
>NZ_QGKS01000164.1 GCF_003172935.1 Micromonospora sicca
AGCGACCCGGCCGCCTCGGCCACCGGCGCGCACCTGGCCGGCGCGCGGGCCCTGGGCGCCACGGCGGCCGGGTCGCTGGCGCTGTCCGCGGCCGCGCTCGGCGCGGTGGCGGTGGGTGCGCTGGCGATCGGCCGGCTCGCGGTCCGCCGGGCGGCCATCCGGGAGCTGCGCATCGGCCGGCTCGAGGTGGACGAGCTGGTCGTCCGCCGGTACGCCCTGGCCGGGCCGGCCACCGCCGGCAGCGACGGACGCTAGGGTTCGTCCGACGCCATCAGCTGGCGCACCCCTGCTGCGGTGAACTCGACCCCGGTGTGCTGCGCTGCACCTTCGGCTCCGTCAGCCACGCCGTGCCGCACCACGCGCGCAGCCCGCTCCGCCGTCGTCCGGCACCACGGGGGTAGCGACTCCGCCTGACCGGCCGCACACCCCGCCCGCGTCGGCCGCGTCGCCGGCCGGCGCCGACGATCGTGCGAGTCGGGAGTGCTCCCGGGGCCGCGCGGGACAAATGCGGACCGGCGGCGCCGGGTAGGTCGACAATGGCCTGATCGACCTCTGGGGGAGCTGATGAATAGACCTGTCGTGGTGGGCGTCGACGGATCACCGTCCAGCCTGGTCGCCGCGGAACACGCGGCGCGCACCGCGGTCCAGCGGTCCCGGCCGCTGCACCTGGTGCACGGCTACCTGCACCCGCTCGGCTACGGCGTGCCGCTCAACCCGTACGACATCGGGGTGCCGGCGCCGACCGAGGCGGCGCAGAAGATGCTGGAGCAGGTGGCCGCGGAACTCGCCGAGCGCCGTGCCGGCCTGCGCGTGGAGGTGCGCCAGGTGGCCGGCGGGCCGGGCGCCGCGCTGGTCGCGGAGTCCCGCCGGGCCGAGCTGGTGGTGGTCGGCAGCCGCGGGCACGGCGGGTTCGCCGGCCTGCTGCTGGGCTCGGTCAGCGGCCAGGTCGCCCAGCACGGGCACTGCCCGGTGCTGGTGGTCCGGCCGGCCGACGAGCCGATCCCGGCGGGCGGGCCGGTGGTGGTCGGGGTGGACGGCTCCGAGTCGGCGGCGCTCGCCGTCCGGCAGGCCGCCGACGAGGCGGTACGCCGGGACAGGGCCCTGGTGCTGATGCACGTACGACCCGACGGCCGGCCCGGGGGTCTGCCCGAGGAGGTGGCGGAGTCGGGTGCGGCCGAGCAGGCCGGATCGGCCGACCTGCTGGCCGGCGTGGCCGGCCGGGTACGGGCCGACCATCCCGGGCTGACCGTGACCGAGCGACCGGTGCGGGCCGCCAAGCCGGAGCAGGCGCTGATCGAGGCGAGCGGGGAAGCCGAGTTGGTGGTGGTCGGCTCCCGGGGCCGGGGCGGCTTCGCCGGGCTGCTGCTCGGCTCGGTCAGCCATGCGCTGCTGCAGCACGCCCACTGCCCGGTGCTGGTCGCCCACCCGTACGAGCCGACCGACTGAGCCCGCGCCCGTGGTGGGCGCGGGCACGGCGGGTGGCGGCCGGATGGGGCCCAGGTGGCTGCCCGCTCAGGCCGGGTAGCGGCCGGCTCTGGCCCCGGACCGGGGCCTGCCCGGGCGTGACCGCGGCCGCGGCTCAGGTCGGGTCGCGATCCGGCTCAGGCGGGGTCGCGGCCGGCGAGCAGGTCCTCGAAGCTGGTGGTGAGGGCGAACGGGTCGGCGGGACCGATCGCGGCCGGGCGGCGGTCGACCTGGTCGGCGAGTTCGCCGGCGGCCCGCCGGATCCGGGCGCGGAGGGCCGCGTCGGCTCCCTCGCCGGCCCAGTCCTCGGGCGCGGCGAAGACCGCCGTCGGCACGACCAGCGCGCGCAGGTAGGCGAACATCGGCCGGACCGCGTGCTCCAGGGCGAGCGAGTGCCGGGCGGTGCCGCCGGTGGCGCCGATCAGCACCGGCCGCCCGGCCAGCGCGTCGGAGTCGACCACGTCGAAGAAGGACTTGAACAGTCCGTTGTAGGAGGCGTTGAAGATCGGCGTGACGGCGATCAGCCCGTCGGCGCCGGCCACCGCGTCCAGCACCTCCCGCAGCGCCGGCGAGGGGAAGCCGGTGAGCAGGTGGTTCACCACGTCGTGGGCGTGTTCGCGCAGCTCGATCGGGTGGAGCTCGACGGCGGCGCCGCGCCGGTCCAGCTCGTCGCGAGTGGCCGCGGCGAGCTGGTCGGCGAGCAGCCGGGTCGAGGAGGGCCGGCCGAGGCCGGCCGAGACCACGGCCAGGGTGCGCCGGGTCATCGGCCGCCCTCCGCGCCGGTCAGGTCCGCCGCGTCGCGGGCCGCGACCAGCGAGGCGTGGGTGGGCGCCTCGGGTACGTGGGCGGGACGCAGCGCGTCGAACTCCTTGCGGAGCACCGGGACGACCTCCTCGCCGAGCAGGTCGAGCTGTTCGAGCACCGTCTTCAACGGCAGACCGGCGTGGTCCATCAGGAAGAGCTGGCGCTGGTAGTCGCCGACGTACTCGCGGAAGCCGAGCGTACGGTCGATGACCTGCTGCGGGCTGCCGACGGTGAGCGGCGTCTGGGCGGTGAACTCCTCCAGCGAGGGCCCGTGCCCGTAGACCGGGGCGTTGTCGAAGTACGGCCGGAACTCGCGGACCGCGTCCTGGGAGTTGCGCCGCATGAAGACCTGCCCGCCGAGCCCGACGATGGCCTGCTCGGGCGTGCCGTGGCCGTAGTGGGCGAACCGCTGGCGGTAGAGGCCGACCATCCGCTGGGTGTGCTCCTTCGGCCAGAAGATGTGGTTGGCGAAGAAGCCGTCACCGTAGTACGCGGCCTGCTCGGCGATCTCGGGGCTGCGGATCGAGCCGTGCCACACGAACGGCGGCACGCCGTCGAGTGGGCGCGGCGTCGCGGTGAACGACTGCAGCGCCGTACGGAAGCGGCCCTTCCAGTCGACCACGTCCTCCCGCCAGAGCCGGTGCAGCAGGTCGTAGTTCTCGATGGCGAGCGGGATGCCGTTGCGGATGTCCTGGCCGAACCACGGGTAGACCGGTCCGGTGTTGCCGCGGCCCATCATCAGGTCGACCCGGCCGTCGGCCAGGTGCTGGAGCATCGCGTAGTCCTCGGCGATCTTCACCGGGTCGTTGGTGGTGATCAGCGTGGTGGAGGTGGAGAGCAGCAGTCGCTCGGTGCGGGCGGCGATGTGGCCCAGCATGGTGGTCGGCGACGAGGGCACGAACGGCGGGTTGTGGTGCTCGCCGGTGGCGAAGACGTCGAGCCCGACCTCCTCGGCCTTGAGGGCGATGGCCACCATGGCCTTGATCCGCTCATGCTCGGACGGCAGCCGCCCCGTGGTCGGGTCGACCGTGACGTCGCCGACGGTGAAGACTCCGAACTGCATGACCAGCTCCTCGCGTGCCGCCGGACCGCCGTGGCCCGGATCGTCCCGCACAACATATTTGCCAAAGCAACTATTCCGTGGAGGGCCTGCCCGCGGGTGGCCCACCTCACGCCGCGGACCGGGCCGGAAACGCCGGCCGTACCTGATGGGGGATGTCAGCCTCGGGGCAGAGGATCAGGGCATGACCGGACGCGCGGAGGGCAGCTTCACCCTCGGCAGCTGGGACCAGGAAGCGTACGACGAGGCCGACGGGGCGGTGCTGGGCGAGGCCCGGATCACCAAGACCTTCACCGGCGACCTCACCGGCGCCAGCACCACCCGGATCCTGATGTGCCGGGCACAGGTGGAGACCTCCGCGGTGCGATATCAGGCCCGGGGCGGCTGGGGACCCGGGTACGGCGGCTGCGGGCCGCCGCCGGGCTGGGGCGGGCCGCCGTACGGCTGGCCCGGATGCGGCGGCGACCAGCCCTGCTGCGGATGCGGCTGCTGCCAACCCGGGCCTGGATCGGCCGGTGGGCCACCCTGCTGCGACTGGCCCGGGTATGGCTGGCCGGGATACGGCTGGCCCCGGTACGGCTGCTGCCAGCCGTGCGCCGGGTGGGGCGGGACCGGCGGGCGGCGCCGGCGTCGCTGCCGGATCACGACGAGCACGATCGCGCCGACGATCAGCGCCAGCATCAGGGACTGGCACATCAGTCGTCCGATCAATCGCCCCCACTCGTAGGACGTCACCGCGCCGCTCCCCTCGTCCGCCGGAGACCCTAGCGGATCATGGCGGGACGCGGGACCCCGGCGGACCGGTCAGCCGCCGGCCACCGAGGGAAGCACCTGCACCTCGGCGCCGTCGCCGACCGGGGTGTCCAGTCCGCCGACGTGCCGGCAGTCCTCGCCGTCGACGTAGACGTTGACGTACCGGCGCAGCTCGCCCCGCTCGTCGCGGATCCGGCGAGCCAGTCGGGGCCACGCCCCGGCCAGCTCGTCGAGGACCCCCCGCAGGGTGCCGGTGGCGGCCACGGTGAGCCGGCTCGCGCCGCCGGCCTCGCCGCGCAGCGGGCCCGGCAGCAGCACGGTGACCACTCAGAGCTCCGCGGCGCGGACGCAGAGGACGTCGGGCAGGTGGGCGGCGACCAGGGACCAGGAGTCCCCCTCGTCCCGGCTGGCGTAGACCTCGCCGGAGCGGGTGCCGAAGTAGACCCCGGCCGGGTCGGCGTCGTCCACGCACATCGCGTCGCGCAGCACGGACGGGTGGAACGGCCCCTCGGGCAGCCCGACGGTCAGCGGCTCCCACTTGTCGCCGGCGTCGATGGAGCGGTAGACCCGGCAGCGGTGATCGACGGGGTAGCGCTGCGCGTCGGCGGTCAGCGGGAACGCGTAGATCGTGCCGGACCGGGACGGGTGGGCGACCATCGGGAAGCCGAAGTCGCTGGGCAGGCCGGCGGCGATCGACGTCCAGGTGCGACCGTCGTCGTCGGAGCGGTAGACGCCGTGATGGTTCTGCGCGTAGAGCCGCTCGGGATCGCCGGCGTCCCGGGCGATCTTGTGGACGCACTGCCCGAACTCGGGCCACTCGTCGGGCAGGAAGTACGCCCGGATGCCGGTGTTGCCCGGCGCCCAGCTCGCCCCGCCGTCCTCGGTGCGGTAAACCCCGCCGGTGGACATCGCCACCGCCATCCGGGCCGGGTCACGGGGGTGCGGCAGCACGCTGTGCACCGCCTGGCCGCCGAAGCCCGCGCCCCACCGCTCCCGGTGCGGGTGGTCCCAGAGCGCCCGGACCAGGGTGAAGCTGCGGCCGCCGTCGTCGGAGCGGAACAGCGCCGAGGGCTCGGTGCCGGCCCAGACCACGTCGGGCTGATCGGCGCCGGCCGGGGTGAGCTGCCAGACCCGACCGAGGCTGACGCCGGTGTCCGCCGGGAAGGCCACCGGCGCCTGGTCCGGCTCCTGCCAGGAGGCGCCCAGGTCGTCGCTGCTGGCCACGCTCGGCCCGAAGTGCGAACTGGTCGTGCCGGCGAGCACCCGGGGCGTGCCGGGGCGCTTGTCGACGGCCACCGCGTAGACGCCGGTCATCGGGAAGTGCGGCCCGCTCACCTCCCAGCCGCGTCGACCGTCGTTGCTGGTGGCGAGGAAGAGACCTTTGCCGGTGCCGATCGCGAGCAGCGTTGCCATGACGGTCCTCCGATCCGTCGGCGGGCAGATGGCCGGGTCCGGGCGGCGATCCGGCGAAAAGCCGGGACAGGCGGAAGCCGCCACCCGTGGACTCGGGCCTAGTGATTATGGCCACGCCCTCCGACACATTTCCGCCCGGCCACGCCGGGGCTCAGCGTCGCACCCTGGGCACGTGCCGCCGGTAGGCGCTCACCGTCGGATCGCCGGAGATCCAGAACCGCCACGGCACGTCGTGCGCCCCGGTGACGCCGACCCGCGGGCCGGCCTCGATCGCCGCCTCGGCCACCGGCTCGAGGGGCGGTCGCAGCCGCACCGGGCCGTCGCCGAGCAGGTCGAGGCCGTAGGCGGAGCGGTCGATGCCGAGCGCCGCGCAGAGCCGGGCGGGCCCACGGGCGAGGTCCACGTCCCGGCGTACGGCGGGGCGCCGGGCCCGGGCGGCGTCGAGGCCGTCGACCACCTCGCCGGCCCGCAGCAGCACCGCCGAGGCCTCCCCGTCCAGGCCGGTCACCACGTTCACGCACCAGTGCATGCCGTAGGTGAAGTAGACGTAGGCGTGCCCGGCCGGCCCGAACATCACCGCGTTGCGCGGGGTGCGCCCCCGGTGGGCGTGCGAGGCCGGGTCCCCGGCCGTGCCGGCGTACGCCTCGACCTCGGTGATCCGGACGGTGACCCCGCCCGCGGCGAGCCGGCAGCCGAGCAGCCCGCGCGCGGCCGGCACGACCGGGCCGGCGAGCAGCTCGACGAGGTCGGCGGTGGTCACGGGGTCAGCGGCGGTCATGGCTCGACCCTAGTCGGCGCCGCGGAGATGAGCACGACTTGCTTTCAACAAACTGTTGACAAAGGGGTGTTCAAGCGGCTCTGATGGAACACATGGTCACGCTGGACAACGACCCGTTCACCGCTCCGGATGCTGCCCAGGCCCGCGCGCACCGCAACTACGCGGCGCTGCTGCGGATCGCCGAGCGGCACGCCGGCACGGACGCCCGCCGCCGTCGGTACGCCCACCCGGACGTGCCGGACGCCTACGAGGCGGCGACGCTGGTGATGGCCCTCGCCGGCGGGGCCGAGCTGGAGCCCGGCGAGGAGCCGGTCGACCAGGCCGACCTGATGGCCGCGCTGACCCTGATCCCGCACGTCCGCGCCGAGGTCGACGCCCTGGAGGCGGGTCTGTTGCAGGTCGCCCGCGGCCGCGGCCTGACCTGGCAGGCGATCGCCTTCGGGCTCGGGCTGGGCAGCGCCCAGGCGGCCCGCCAGCGCTACGAGCGGCTGACCGTCCGGACCGGCACCGGCGACTGAGCGGCGGCGTCGCAGGCATGCGCGAGACTGGGCCCGCAAGCGGGCGACGGGAGGACGCGATGACGCGCGAGGAGATGCTGGCGTACTGCCTGGCCAAGCCGGGCGCCTGGCTGGACCAGCCGTGGGAGGGCGACGAGGTGGTCAAGGTGGGGAGCCGGATCTTCGCGTTCCTCGGCTCCCCCGACGGCGAGGCGCGGGTGGGCGTGAAGTGCGGCCCGAACCGGGACGTCGCCGACGAGTGGCTGCACCGGTTCCCGGAGGACGCGACAGCATCGCCGTACATCGGGCGGTCCGGCTGGAACACGCTGCGCCTGGACGCCGGGATCGGCGACGAGGAACTGATCGACGCCGTCGACGGGTCGTACGACGCGGTGGTGGCGAAGCTGCCGAAGCGGGAGCGCCCGACGGGCTGAGGGTCGGCGCGGGTGGGGCCACCCGCGCCGACCCGGCGACCTCAGCGGGGGACGACCCGCTCGGCGGCCCACTCCCGCCAGCCGAACAGCCTGTCGGCGGCGGCGGCGAGCTGGTCGGCGACCGGTCCGGGGCCGGTCGAGCCGGGCGTGGTGCGCGCGGCGAGGGCGGAGCGGACCGACAGCACGTCGCGCACCGACGGGTCGAGGTGCTCGCTCACCGTCGCCAGGTCGGCGTCGGAGACCTCGTCCAGGGCGCAGTCCCGGGCCACGCAGAGCGCGACCAGCTTGCCGGTGATCTCGTGCGCGTCGCGGAACGGCACGCCCTTGCGGACCAGCCAGTCCGCCACCTCGGTGGCGAGGGAGAAGCCGACCGGCGCGGCGGCCACCAGGCGGTCGACCCGGACCGTCATCGTGGAGATCATCCCGGCGAGGGCCGGCAGCAGCAGCTCCAGGGTGTCGACCGCGTCGAAGGCCGGCTCCTTGTCCTCCTGCATGTCCCGGTCATAGGTCATCGGCAGGCCCTTGAGCATGGTGAGCACGCTCATCAGCCCGCCGACCAGGCGGCCGGACTTGCCCCGGGCCAGCTCGGCGATGTCCGCGTTCTTCTTCTGCGGCATGATCGACGAGCCGGTGGCGAAGGCGTCGTCCAGCTCGACCCAGCCGAACTCGTGCGACGTCCAGAGCACCACCTCCTCGCCGAGGCGGGACAGGTGCACGCCGATCATCGCGGTGACGAAGAGGAACTCGGCGACGAAGTCCCGGTCGGCGACGGCGTCCATCGAGTTGGCGAAGGACGTGCGGAAGCCCAGCTCCTTGGCGACGGCCATTGGGTCCAGCGGCAGGCCCGAGCCGGCGAGCGCGCCCGCGCCGAGCGGGCTGATCGCCGCTCGGTGGTCCCAGTCCCGCAGCCGTTCCAGGTCGCGCAGCAGCGGCTGCACGTGGGCGAGCAGCCAGTGCCCGAAGGTGACCGGCTGGGCGTGCTGCAGGTGGGTCATGCCGGGCGCGGCGGTGTCCACGTGCCGCCCGGCCTGCTCGACCAGCGCCTCGGCCAGTTCGACCAGGCGGGCGGCCACGCCGCGGGCGTGGTCGCGCAGGTAGAGCCGCAGGTCGGTGGCGACCTGGTCGTTGCGGGACCGCCCGGCGCGCAGCTTGCCGCCGAGGCTGCCGAGCCGCTCCAGCAGGCCGCGTTCGAGGGCGGTGTGCACGTCCTCGTCGTCGACGGTCGGGCGGAACTGCCCGGAGGCGCAGGCGGCCTCCAGGTCGTCCAGCGCCGCCAGGATCCGGCCCAGCTCCTCGGGATCGAGCAGGCCGGCGCCGGCGAGGACCCGGGCGTGCGCCCGGGACCCGGCGAGATCGTACGGGGCGAGGCGCCAGTCGAACTGGACGCTCACCGACAGCCGTGCGAGGGCCTCGGAGGGGCCGCCGGCGAACCGGCCGCCCCACAGGCTCGTCCGGTTGGTGGCGGCGCTGTTCTCGGTCAGGCTCTTGTCGTCCACCCCGCCCATTGTGGTGCCCACGATCTTCAGCCGCCCAACCGGGCGTCCCGCGCGGCGGCCATCTTGCTCGGCAGGCCCCACAGCTGCACGAAGCCCTTCGCCAGGGACTGGTCGAAGGTGTCGCCGGTGTCGTAGGTGGCCATGCCGAAGTCGTACAGGCTGGACTCGGAGCGCCGGCCGGTGACGGTGGCCCGGCCGCCGTGCAGGGTCAGCCGCACCTCGCCGGAGACGTGCTGCTGGGCGTCGGCGATGAACGCGTCGAGGGAGTTCTTCAGCGGCGAGAACCAGAGGCCGTCGTAGACCAGCTCGCCCCAGCGCTGGTCGACGCCGCGCTTGAACCGGGCCAGGTCGCGCTCGACGGTGACCGCCTCCAGCTCCTGGTGGGCGGTGATCAGCGCGATCGCGCCGGGGGCCTCGTACACCTCGCGGCTCTTGATGCCGACGAGGCGGTCCTCGACCATGTCGAGCCGGCCCACGCCCTGCGCGCCGGCGCGCCGGTTCAGCTCCAGGATCGCCTGGTACGGGGTGACGGTCTCGCCGTCGATCGCGACCGGGTTGCCGGCGTCGAAGGAGATCACGACCTCGTCGGCGTCCCGCGGCTCGGCCGGGTCGGACGTGTACGAGTAGAGGCCCTCGATCGGGCCGTTCCAGATGTCCTCGAGGAAGCCGGTCTCCACCGCGCGACCCCACAGGTTCTGGTCGATGGAGTACGGGGACTTGGCCGACACGTCGATCGGCAGCCCCTTCTCCTCGGCGAAGGCGATCGCCTTGTCCCGGGTCCAGGCGAAGTCCCGGGCCGGGGCCACGATCTTCAGGTCGGGGGCGAGCGCGCCCAGGCCGACCTCGAAGCGGACCTGGTCGTTGCCCTTGCCGGTGCAGCCGTGCGACACGATGGTGCCGCCGTGCTTGCGGGCCGCCGCGACCAGGTGCTTGACGATCAGCGGCCGGGACAGCGCGGAGACCAGCGGGTAGCGGTCCATGTAGAGGGCGTTGGCCCGGATCGCCGGCAGGCAGTAGTCGGCGGCGAACTCGTCGCGCGCGTCGACCACCTCGGATTCGACGGCGCCGCAGTCCAGGGCGCGCTGCCGGATGGCGTTCAGGTCCTCGCCGCCCTGCCCGACGTCGACCGCGACCGCGATCACCTCGGCGCCGGTCCGCTCGGCCAGGTAGGGAATGGCGACGGAGGTGTCGAGACCCCCGGAGTACGCCAGGACGACCCGCTCGGTCATGGTTTTGTGCTCCCTTCAACGTTGTCTTCGCGGCGGGCCCAGCCGGCGAGCTTGTCGCCGAGCGCGGCCCCGCCGAGGGCCTCGCGGGCCACGACGAGGATGGTGTCGTCGCCGGCGATGGTGCCGACGATCTCGGGCAGGCCCGCTCGGTCCAACGCGCTGGCCAGGTATTGGGCTGCGCCCGGCGGGGTACGCAGCACGGCGATGTTGCCGCTGGAGTCGACCCCGTTGAGCAGCTCGTGCAGCAGCCGGACGAGCCGGGCCGGGGCGGCCTCGGCGTCGCGCAGCGGCCGGCGGCCGTCCTCGGGGATCAGGTAGACGCCCCGGCCGTCGCCGCCGCGCGCGGTGACCGCCCCCAGTTCCTTGAGGTCCCGGGAGAGGGTGGCCTGGGTGACCTGGATGCCGTCGCCGGCGAGCAGGTCGGCCAGCTCGGTCTGCGAGTGGATCGCCTTCTCGCGGATCAGCTCGACGATCCGGGCGTGCCGGGCGGTACGGGTCAGCGGGGCGGTCATGATGTCGATGCCTCCAGGAGAAACGTGAGCAGCGCCTTCTGGGCGTGCAGGCGATTCTCCGCCTGGTCGAAGACCGCGCTCCGCGGCCCGTCGAGCACCTCGTCGGTGATCTCCTCACCCCGATGCGCGGGCAGGCAGTGCAGCACGATCGCGTCCGGCGCGGCGTGGCCGAGCAGCGCCGCGTTGATCTGGTACGGCCGGAACGGGGTGATCCGGTCCAGCCCGTCGTCCTCCTGGCCCATCGAGGTCCAGGTGTCGGTGGCCAGCACGTGGGCGCCGCGGGCGGCCTCGACCGGGTCGGTCAGCAGCCGGACCGAGCCGGCGGTGCCGGCCGCGATCTTCTCGGCCCGGGCCACGATCTCGGGATCGGGCTGGAAGCCGACCGGGCCGGCGATCCGGACGTGCATCCCGGCGGTGGCGCCGGCCAGCAGGTACGAGTGGGCCATGTTGTTGGCCGCGTCCCCCACGTACGCGAGGGTCCGCCCGGTGACGGCGCCGAACCGTTCGCGGACGGTGAGCAGGTCGGCGAGGAGCTGGCAGGGGTGGTAGTCGTCGGTGAGCGCGTTGACCACCGGCACGGTGGCGTGCGAGGCGACCTCGGCGATCCGGTCGTCGCCGTGGGTGCGCAGCACGATCGCGGCGACGTAGCGGGAGAGCACCCGGCCGGCGTCGGCGAGGGTCTCGCCCCGGCCGAAGTGGGTGACCTGGGTGTCCACCACGAGCGGGTGGCCGCCCAGTTCGGCGATGCCGGCGTCGAAGGAGATCCGGGTGCGCAGGCTCTGCTTGTCGAAGAGCACCGCCACCGACCGCGGCCCGGCGAGGGGCTGGTACGCGAACCGGTCGGCCTTCATCCGGGCCGCCAGGTCGAGCACCACCGCCTGTTCGGCCGGGGTCAGGTCGTCGTCCCGCAGGAAGTGCCGGATCATGCGCTGACCTCCGCGCTGCTCGTGGTCGTCGGTGCCGGGGTCGAGATGCCGGTCGCGGCCGGCCCCGCCAGGCGCTGCTTGCCAGCAGGTCCCGCCTCGCCCGGGGCGGCGGGGGTGGCCGCGTCGAGCGCCGCCGGGAGGGCGGCGAGGAAGGCGTCGGCCTGCCCAGCGGTGAGGATCAGCGGCGGGGCGAGCCGGACCACGCCGGGCTGCACCGGGTTGACCAGGAAGCCGGCGTCACGCAGGGCGGTCGCCACCGGGCCGGAGACCGGTTCGGCGAGCACGATGCCGAGCAGCAGCCCGGCGCCGCGGACGTCGGTCACGAGGGGGTGTCCGAGCGCCTCGATCCCCCGGCGCAGCCGCTCGCCGACCCGCTTGACGTGATCGAGCAGCCCCTCGTTGGCGATGGTGGCGATCACGGCGAGGGCGGCCGCGCAACTGACCGGGTTGCCGCCGAAGGTGGTGCCGTGCGAGCCGGGACCGAGCAGTTCGGCGGCCCGGCCGAAGGCCAGGCAGGCGCCGATCGGCAGGCCGCCGCCGAGCCCCTTGGCGAGCGTGACGAGGTCCGGTTCGACGCCCTCGGCCTGGTGGGCGAACCAGTGCCCGGTCCGGCCGACGCCGGTCTGCACCTCGTCGAGCACCAGCAGCGCGCCGTGCCGGGCGGTGATCCGCCGGGCCGCCGCGAGGTAGCCGGCGGGCGGGACCACGATGCCGTTCTCGCCCTGGATCGGCTCCAGGATCACCATTGCGGTCGCGTCGGTCACGGCCGCTTCGAGGGCCGCCACGTCGCCGTACGCGACGTGGGTGACCTCGCCGGGGAGCGGGCGGAACGGATCGGCCTTGGCCGGCTGGCCGGTGAGCGCCAGCGCACCCATGGTGCGGCCGTGGAAGCCGCCCCGCGCGGCGACCACGTGGGTGCGGCCGGTGAGCCGGGAGAGCTTGAACGCGGTCTCGTTGGCCTCGGCGCCGGAGTTGGCGAAGAAGACCCGCCCGGGGCGCCCGGCCAGGGCCAGCAGCAGTTCGGCCAGGGCCACCGGCGGCTCGGCGACGAAGAGGTTCGAGACGTGACCGAGGGTGGCGACCTGCCTGGACACGGCGGCCACCACGGCCGGGTGGGCGTGGCCGAGGGCGTTGACCGCGATGCCGCCGAGCAGGTCGACGTACTCCCGACCGGCCTCGTCGGTGACCACCGCGCCGGAGCCGGAGACCAGCGCGAGCGGCGGGGTGCCGTAGTTGTCCATCATGGCCGCGCACCAGCGCTCCACCAGCGTGCTCATGACGGAACCACCATCGTGCCGAATCCTTCCGAGGTGAACACTTCGAGGAGCGTGGAGTGGGCGACCCGGCCGTCGACGACGTGCGCGGCGGGCACTCCCCCGCGCACCGCCCGCAGGCAGGCCTCCATCTTCGGGACCATCCCCGATTCCAGGGACGGCAGCAGCTTGGCCAGGTCGTCGGTGCTGATCTCGCTGACCAGGCTGGCAGTGTCCGGCCAGTCCGCGTACAGGCCGGGGACGTCGGTGAGGACGACCAGCTTGCGGGCGTCGAGGGCGGCGGCGAGGGCGGCGGCGGCCGTGTCGGCGTTGAGGTTGTGCAGCACCCCGTCGACGTCCGGCGCGACGGTGGAGATGACCGGGATCCGGCCGGCCGCGATGAGGTCGGCCACCGCGGAGACGTCCACCGACTCCACGTCGCCGACCTGCCCGACGTCGACCGGCTCCCCGTCCACGTACGCCGGGCGGCGCACGGCGGTGAAGAGCCCGGCGTCCTCGCCGGAGAGGCCGACGGCGAACGGGCCGTGCGCGTTGATCAGCCCGACCAGTTCCCGGCCGACCTGGCCGACGAGCACCATCCGGACGACGTCCATCGCCTCGGCGGTGGTGACCCGCAGCCCGCCCTTGAACTCGCTGGCGATGCCGAGCCGGCCGAGCATGGCGGAGATCTGCGGCCCGCCGCCGTGCACCACGACGGGCTTGAGGCCGGCGTACCGGAGGAAGACCATGTCGGCGGCGAAGGCGCGCTGGAGTTCGGGGTCGACCATGGCGTTGCCGCCGTACTTGACCACGACGGTCGCGCCGGAGAAGTTCGCCAGCCAGGGCAGGGCCTCGATCAGCGTCTCGGCCTTGGCCTGGGCCCGGGTGAGGTCCGCGGAGAGACTCATGTGGAGTACGCCGAGTTCTCGTGCACGTACGCGTGCGACAGGTCGTTGGTCCAGATCGTCGCGGCCGCGTCGCCGGCGTGCAGGTCGATCCGGATGGTGACGTCCCGCCCGGTCAGGTCCACCTTGGACCGATCCTCCGCGGCGGCGCCGGAGCGGCACACCCAGACCCCGTTGACCGCGACGTCCACGCCGTCCGGCTCGAACGCGGCCGAGGTGGTGCCGACGGCGGCGAGGATCCGGCCCCAGTTCGGGTCGTTGCCGAAGAGCGCGGTCTTGACCAGGTTGTTGCGGGCCACCGAGCGGCCCACCTCGACGGCGTCGTCGGAGTCGGCGGCGCCGACCACGTCGATCGCGATCTGCTTGGTGGCGCCCTCGGCGTCGGCGATGAGCTGCTGGGCCAGGTCGTGGCAGGCGGCGGTGACCGCGGCGGTCAGTTCAGCCCCGGTCGGCTCGATGCCGGACGCGCCGCTGGCCAGCAGCAGCACGGTGTCGTTGGTGGACATGCAGCCGTCGGAGTCGATCCGGTCGAAGGTGACCCGGGTGGCGGCGCGCAGCGCGGCGTCGAGGGTCTCCGGCCCGGCGACCGCGTCGGTGGTGAGGACGCAGAGCATGGTGGCCATGGCGGGGGCGAGCATCCCGGCGCCCTTGGCCATCCCGCCGACGGTCCAGCCGCTGCCCTTGGCGACGGTGGTCTTCGGCCGGGTGTCGGTGGTCATGATCGCCTCGGCCGCCGCCGCGCCGCCGTCATGGGCGAGCCCGCGGACGGCGCTGCGCACCCCGGGCAGCAGCTTCCGCATCGGCAGCCGCTCGCCGATCAGCCCGGTGGAGCAGACCGCCACCTCGGCGGCGCCGAGCATCAGCCGGGGGCTGCCGGCGGTGAGCGCGGCGGCGGTGTGTTCGGCGGTGGCGTGGGTGTCCTGGAATCCGGCCGGCCCGGTGCAGGCGTTCGCGCCGCCGGAGTTGAGCACCACGGCGCGGACCACGCCGCCCCGGACCACCTGCTGGCTCCAGAGCACCGGCGCGGCCTTGACCCGGTTGGCGGTGAAGACGCCGGCCACGCCGGCGTCGGGGCCGTCGTTGACGACGAGGGCGATGTCCGCGGCGCCGCTGGTCTTGAGGCCGGCGGCGACCCCGGCCGCCCGGAAGCCCCGGGGAACGGTGACGGTCACGGGGCGATCCCCCAAACGGAGAGTCCGGTGGTCTCGGGGAGGCCGAACATCAGGTTGGCGTTCTGCACGGCCTGGCCGGCCGCGCCCTTGCCGAGGTTGTCGACGGCGCTGGCCACGATCACCCGGCCGGAGTCGAGGTCCACCGCGGCCTGCAGGTGGCAGGAGTTCCCGCCGGCGGTGGCCGCGGTGTGCGGCCACGTCCTCTCGGGCAGCACGTGCACGAAGGGGGCGTCCGCGTACGCCGCGGTGAGCACCGCGTGCGGGTCGGCGTCGCCGGTGGGCACGGCGGTGACCGTGGCGAGGATGCCGCGCGGCATGGGGGCGAGCACCGGGGTGAAGGAGAGGCTGGTCGCGCCGGTGGCCTGCTTGATCTCCGGCACGTGCTGGTGGGCGCCGACCTTGTAGGGCGACAGGTCGCCCATCACCTCGCTGCCGAGCAGGTGGGCCTTGGCGGCCCGGCCGGCGCCGGAGGACCCGGAGGCGGCGACCACCACCACGTCGGTGGCGTGGACCGCGCCCGCGGCGATCAGCGGCGCGAGCGCGAGGGTGGTGGCGACGGCGTAGCAGCCCGTGTTGGCCACCCGGGTGGCGGCGGCGATGGCGGCCCGTTGGCCGGGCAGCTCGGGCAGGCCGTAGGTCCAGGCGCCCGCGTGCGGGCCGCCGTAGTACCGGGCCCAGGCGGCGGCGTCGCGCAGCCGGTGGTCGGCGCCGAGATCGACCACCTTGACCGTCTCCGGCAGGGCGGCGGCGAGCGCCGCCGACTCGCCGTGCGGCAGGGCCAGGAAGACCAGGTCCGCGTCGGCCAGGGCGGTCGGGTCGGTCGCCCCGAGCACCAGGTCCAGGCCCGCGAGCTGCGGGTGTACGGCGGTGACGGGCCGGCCGGCCTGCGCGTGGGCGGTGGCGGTGACCAGATCGAACTCCGGGTGCCCGGCGACCAGGCGCAGCAGCTCGCCACCGGCGTAACCGCTGGCCCCGGCGACCGCGACTCGGATGCCCATACCCACCTCCGCATGACTATGCACTGAAGGCTAGTCTGCGGGGGGCTGCGCTGCAAGTTCATGCGTCCCATTGCATGGAAATGAGGACGTGATCGCGATCACCCCGGCAGAGACGCCGACGGCCCGCGCCGCGGCGAGCGACACGGGCCGTGCGGGGACGAACGGCGGACGTCAGAGGCGGCCCTCCTCGACCGCCCGGGTCACCCACGGGATGACCTCGTCGAGCATCTCGTCCAGCGAGGTGGTGGCGGTGAAGCCGAGCACCTCGCGGGACTTCGTCACGTCCGGCACCCGCTTCTGCACGTCGTAGCGGAAGGGTTCGTCGGAAACGTGCCGGAACGGCACGTCCGGGCCCTTGATCTTGCGCCAGATCAGCTCGGCCAGCTCCAGCACGCTGGTCGACTCGGCCGTGGAGAGGTTGAAGTCGTCGTTGTGGGCCGCCGGGTGCTCGATCGCGGTGGCGATGCCCCGGGCCAGGTCCCCGCCGTAGGTGTAGTGCCGCACCTGGCCGCCCTCGCCGAGGATGTGCAGCGGGTCCTGCCCCTTGACGATCTTCTGCACCAGGTCGGGCACCACGTGCGACATCGCCAGCTTGACGTTGCCGGAGAGCACCTCGACCTGGCCCAGCGCGCGCCCCTCCCCCACGCCGACGCAGTTGAACGGCCGCACGATCGTGTACGGCAGCCGGTACTGCTCCCAGGCGGCCCGGGCGTAGTACTCCACGGCCAGCTTCTGGAACCCGTACGACGACAGCGGCGGTGGGATGCGCCGCTCGTCGCCCTCCCTGCTCGGCCAGTGCTCGGTGGATTCGAAGACCATCGAGGAGGAGAGGTAGGTGACCTTCGCCAGCCGGCCGTCCCGATGGGCGCGGATGGCCGCGTCGCAGGTGGCCGCCATGATCCGCTCGTTGGTGGCGAGCAGGTCGTAGGCGTACGCGTGGAAGTAGGAGATGCCGCCGATCATCGCCGCGCCCGCGACCAGGTGGTCACAGCCGTCCAGCAGCGTGGTCAGCAGGTCCACGTCCCGCGCGTCGCCCTCGACGAACCGGAACCGGGGGTGGTCGTCGTAGCTGTGGGTGACCGGGCCGTACTTCGAGAAGTTGTCGATCCCGACGACCTCGTGGCCCCGGCCCAGCAACTCCTGCACCAGGTAGCCGCCGATGAAGCCGGCCGAACCAGTTACCAGGACTTTCGCCACGTGCGCTCCTATGCGGTCTTCTCGTACTCGGTGCTGTCCTGCGGCGCGCGGGGCGTCGGCGTCGCGAACGACCGCGAGCCGGCCGCCCGGGCCGCCAGCCTCTCCCGGCTCAGCCGTCGACCGTAGGCGAAGAAGTACCAGCGCAGGTAACCGGGGAGGAACCGGCCCAGGTCGAAGTGGGACTCCCCGAGCGGCCGGTCCAACCAGATCGTGGGTATCTCGGCGACCGGCAGGCGCAGCCGGTTGGCCTTGGCGGTCAGCTCGAGCCCGATTTCGAAGCCGGTCCGCGACTCGATGCCCACCTCGCGGACGAATGCGGTGTCATACGCCTTGAAACTGTTGGTGGCGTCCCGGGTGCCGACCCGGGCGAACGTGTAGAGGCTGCGCCCCGCCCAGCGGGACATCATCCGCTTCAGCCGCGGCCCGCCCACCTGCTGGCCGCCCGGCATGTAGCGGGACGCGGCCGCGACCACCACGCCCCGGTCCACCAGCCGGGCCAGCTCGTCGATCTGGCGCGGGTCGTCACAGCCGTCGGCCATCGTCACCACCACGACCGGGGCGAGGGCCACGTCGATGCCGAACCGGATGGCGTTCGCCGGGCCCCGGCCGTAGGTGTTGAGCACCGCGCGCACCCGCGGGTCGGTGCGGGCGATCTGCTCCACGTACGGGACGGTGATGTCCTCCGGCATGTCGTGCACGATCAGCACCTCGGCCGGGAGCAGCGTCTCGCGCAGCATCCGCTCCAGGCAGCGCAGGATCGCCTCGCCCTCGTTGTAGACCGGCACGATCACCGACACCCGCGGCGTCACACCCGCACCCCGGTCCCGGTCAGGCCCCACATGTCGATGACCGGCAGGTCGGTCTCCAGCCGGGCGTACTGCTCGTGCGGAGCGGCGATCACCAGCAGGTCCGCCCGACGCAGCACCTCGTCCAGCTCGACCAGGCGGTCGTCGGCGACGTACGGGTCGGTGCAGAGCGTCTCCCGGGTCTTCAACGCCAGGATCTTGCGCAGCTTGTACGCCAGGCTCTCCCGCGGGTCGTCGCTGCCGCCCTTGAAGGCCATCCCGAGGATGCCCACGGTCAGGTCCGCCAGATCGAACCGGTCCTCCAGCCGGGACACCAGGTAGAGCGGCAGCCCCTCGTTGATCAGCATCGCGGAGTGGCCGAGCACGAAGTTGTTCCGGTTGAACGCGGCCAGCTGCATGGTGTCCTTGAACAGGCAGGGGCCGGCGGCGAAACCGGGCATCGGCAGATCGGCGGCGCGCGGATAGTCGTGCGCGACCGCGTGCCGGATCCGGGCGAAGTCGAGCCCGAAGTCGTTCGCCATCATCCAGAACTGGTTCGCGGTGGCGAACTTGATGTACCGCCAGGTGTTGGTGAACAACTTCGCCAGCTCGGCCTCCTCCGGCTCGAGTGGCACGATCTCCTCGGTCAGGTGCCGGAAGAGCTTCTCCGCCCGGGCGAGGGCGTGCGGCGTACGGGCGGCGACGATCTGCGGCAGCGTGAACAGCTCCGTCATCGCCCGGCCCTCGGCGATCCGCTCCGGGCAGAACGCCACGTCGGCGCGGATGCCCTTGCCGACCAGGAGCTTCTCGGTCAGCGCCGTCACCCCCGGGTAGACGGTGCTGCGCAGCACCACCAGCTGCCCGTCGCGCAGGTGCTCGGCGCAGCGCTCCAGCGCCCGGGGCACCGCACCCAGGTCCGGGTTGAGGTGCTCGTCGACCGGGGTTCCGACCACCACGACCAGGTGCTCGGAGGCACCCACGCTGACCGGGTCGGTGCTGGCCCGCAGCCGGCCGGCGGTCACCGCCTCGGCGAGCGCCTCGGCGGCGCCCGGCTCGGCGAAGGGCAGGATGCCGGCGTTCACCGTGGCCACCGCGTCGGCGTTGATGTCGTACAGCACGACGGACAGGCCGCGGGAGGCAAACGCGATGCCCAGCGGCAGACCCACCCGACCGCAGCCGCCGACGATGCAGACGTCGACGGAGATGGGCGGCGGAGCCGGATCCTCGGACATGGCTGGACTCCCGTGGGGGTGGCGGGGGTGTGATCCCGGCGATGGCCGGAATCCAAGCAGGCTAACCGCTCGCAGGTGAGCCGTGGGTAGCCGAAGATGCCGTCACCGCTGGCCTTTCGGACGATCCGTGACGCTGCGCAGCGGCCGGATCACGAGGGGCGAGAGACGACCGTGGCCAGCCGGCCCCGACCCGGACGCGCCGGATCGGGGCCGTGAGCAGGTGCCGGTCAGGCGCCGCGCAGGGTGGCGCCGAAGCGGCGGGCCGCCTCGGCCACGGCCGCGTCCCGGGCCGCCACCGCCTCGTCCACGGTCAGCGTCCGGTCCGGGGCCCGGAAGGTCAGCTTGTACGCGAGCGACTTGCGGCCCGCGCCGAGCTGGTCGGAGGCGTACACGTCGAAGAGCCGGACGTCCTCCAGCAGTTCGCCGGCCCCCTCGGTGAGGGCCCGCTGCACCTCGGCCGCGGGAACCGGGTCGTCCACCACCAGGGCCACGTCGATGAGCGCCGGGGGGAAGGTGGAGATGGCCGGCCCGGTCACCACCGGCGCGGCGGGCACCGCGTCCAGGTTCAGCTCCATGGCGCTGGTCCGGCGGGGCAGCTCCAGCGTCGCCACCACGGCCGGGTGCAGCTCACCGGCGTGCCCGACCACCGCGTCGTCCACGAGCAGCTCGGCGCAGCGGCCGGGGTGCCAGGGGGCGTACTCGGCGGACCGGACGGTCACCCGGTCGGCGGGGATGCCGGCGGCGGCGAGGACGGCCCGGCCGGCCTCCACCGCGTCCGCCCAGCCGGCCGCCCGGCCCGCGCCCCACCAGCCGGCCGGTTCGATGTCGCCGGCGACCAGCACGGCGACGTGCCGCGGCTGGTCCGGCACCACCGCGTCGGCGGCGGCGAACTCGGAGTCGGTGGGCCGGCGGTCCACGCCCATGGCCGGCGGGGCGCCGGCACCCGGGCGCGGGTGGAACACCGTGCCGATCTCGTAGATCGCGATGTCCCGCAGGCCCCGGCCGACGTTCCGCTTGAGGATGCCGAGCAGCGGGCCGAGCAGGGTGGTCCGCAGCAGCGGCTCCTCCTCGGACAGCGGGTTGGCCACCCGCACCGCCCGCCGCCGCGGGTCGTCCGCCGGCAGGCCGAGCTGGTCGGCCAGCTCGGCGGAGACGAACGGGTGGGCGAGCACCTCGACGTACCCGCGCTCGGCGAGCGAGCGGGCCACCGCCCGGCGGCGCTGCTGCTGCCAGGTCAGGCCACGGCCGGCGGGCGCGGCCGGCAGCAGCGAGGGCACCCGGTCGTACCCGTCGAGGCGGACCACCTCCTCGACCAGGTCGGCCGGGTCCGTCAGGTCGGGCCGCCAGCTCGGCGGGGTGACGGTGAGCACGTCGCCGGTACCGGCGGCCACCCCGACCTCGCCCGGGTCCTCGCCCAGCCGGTCCGGGCCCCGGGTGACGGTGCAGCCGACCTGCTCCAGCAGCTCGATCACCCGCTCCGGCGGATACACCACCCCGACCCGCCGGGACGGCAGCTCCGCCGGCAGGGTCACCGGGGTACGCGGCCGGACGTGGTCGATGTCGAGGATCTCCGCGCCGACCGTGCCGCCGGCGTGCTCGGTGAGCAGCCGCACCGCCCGCTCCAGGGCGACCAGCGGGAGGGCGGGGTCGACACCGCGCTCCCAGCGCTTCGCCGCCTCGCTGAACAGCTTGTGCCGGCGGGCGGTCCGGCCCACCATCGCCGGGTCCCAGTGCGCGGCCTCGAAGAGCACGTTGGTGGTGGCGGCGAGGACCTCGCTGGTCTCGCCGCCCATCACCGCGGCGAGCGAGATCGGGCCGGTGTCGTCGCAGATCACCATGTCCTCGGGGACGAGAGTGCGGGTCACCCCGTCCAGGGTGGTCAGCTTCTCCCCCGGCTCGGCGCGGCGGACCACCAGCGGCCCGCTGATCCGGTCGACGTCGAAGGCGTGCATCGGCTGGCCGAGTTCGAGCATCAGGTAGTTGGTGATGTCGACCGGCAGCGAGATGCTGCGGATGCCCGCGACGGTGAGCCGCTGGGACAGCCAACCGGGGGTCTCCGCCGTCGGGTCGATCCCACGGACCATCCGGGCGGCGAACCGGTCACAGCCGACCGTGTCCCGCACCTCGACCGGGTACGCCGGCCGCTCGGTGGCGCCGGGCACCGGGACCAGGGCGGGGTCGCGGAACGGCACGCCGAGGGCGTGCGACAGCTCCCGGGCGATGCCGCGCACGCTCAGCGCGTACCCGCGGTCCGGGGTGATCTCCATCTCGACCACGGTGTCGTCGAGGCCGACCACCGGGCGGGCGTCGTCGCCCGGCTTGGCCGGGGTGTCCTCGGGCAGCACGATGATGCCCGCGTGGTCGTCACCCAGACCCAGCTCCTTGGCCGAGCAGATCATGCCGTTGGAGTTGCGCCCGTACGTCTTGCGCGCCCCGATGGCGAAGTTGCCGGGCAGCACGCCGCCGGGGAGGATCACCACCACCTTGTCGCCCTGGGCGAAGTTCGTCGCCCCGCAGACGATCTCCTGCGGCTCGCCGGTGCCGTTGGCGTCACCGACGTCGACCAGGCAGAAGCGGATGGGCTTCTTGAAGCCGGTGAGCTCCTCGATCTCGCGTACCTCGCCGACCACCAGCGGCCCGGTGACGGTCTCCCGCAGGTCGACGATGGACTCGACCTCGATGCCGAGGTCGACCAGCGCCTGCTCCAGGTCGCCGGTGGGCAGGTCGGCGGGGAGGTCGACGTACTCCCGCAGCCAACTGACAGAAACTCGCATGACTCTTAAACCACCGTCTCCCTAGCTCGTGGCGCCGTCTAGACCCCGAACGCGCGGGTGAACCGCACGTCCCCCTCGACCATGTCCCGCATGTCGCCGACCCCGTGCCGGACCATCACCGTCCGGTCGATGCCCATGCCGAAGGCGAATCCGGAGTAGACCTCCGGGTCGATGCCGCAGGCACGCAGCACCCGCGGGTTGACCATGCCGCAGCCGCCCCACTCGACCCACTGCGGCCCCCTGCGGTGCTCTGGGAACCAGACGTCGAACTCGGCCGACGGTTCGGTGAACGGGAAGTAGTGCGGCCGCCACCGGGTCTTCGCCTCCGGCCCGAACATCGCCCGGGCGAAGTGGTCCAGCGTGCCGCGCAGGTGGGCCATCGTGATGCCCCTGTCCACCACCAGGCCCTCGACCTGGTGGAAGACCGGCGCGTGGGTGGCGTCCAGCTCGTCGGTGCGGTAGGCCCGACCGGGCACGATCACGTAGATCGGCGGCTTGCGGGTGAGCATGGTGCGCGCCTGCACCGGCGAGGTGTGCGTACGCAGCACCAGGCCCGAACTCTCGGCGCCCTCCGGCGGTGCGATGTGGAAGGTGTCCATCAGGCCGCGGGCCGGGTGGTCGGCGGGGATGTTGAGCGCGTCGAAGTTGGTCCACTCCAGCTCGACCTCGGGCCCCTCGGCCACCTCGTAGCCCATCCCGACGAAGAAGTCGCTGATCTGCTCCATCAGGGTGCTCAACGGGTGCCGGGCGCCGCGCGGCCGGCGGTCGTACGGCAGGGCCACGTCGACCCGCTCCTCGACCAGCACCCGCTCGGCCTGCTCGCGCTCCAGGGTCTCCTGCCGGGCGGCGTACGCGGCCTCGATCGCGCGGCGGGCCTCGTTGACCCGCTTGCCGGCGTCGGACTTGGCGGCCGGCGGCAGCGCGCCGATCTCCCGCCGCGCCAGGGAGACCGGGGACCGGTCACCGAGGTGCGCGGGGCGCAGCGCGGTCAACGCGTCCGGGTCGGCGGCGGCGGCGAACGCCTTCTCGGCGTCGGCCACGGCCGCGGCCAGGGCGTCCGGGTCGAGCAGGGCGACCTGCTTCGGGTCGTACGGATCGTTGCGGTAGCTCATGGCGTACGGGCACTCCCTCACGGCGGCGCCGGCCCTCACGGGCGGCGAAGCGAGTCTACGGACGCGCGGCTGTGCCGCAGCCCGCCGGTGGGAGTTACGCGCAGGAGGAAGGGTCAGGCCCGCCGCCCGCCGACACCGGCGGGCTGGCTAAACGAACGCCGTGGCGCGTTCATCACGTGGACGACCCCCTGCTGTGGTGGCCGCGCGACCTCAGGGTCGGCGCAGCGCTCTGGCTGAAGCGTACAGGCAGACGGCGGCGGCCGCAGCCAGGTTCAGGCTCTCGGCGCGCCCGTACAGCGGCACCCGGACCCGGGCGTCGGCGGCCCCGGTCAGCTCCTCGGGCAGCCCGTGCGCCTCGGAGCCGAAGAGCCACGCGGTGGGGGCGGCGAGCCGGCCGGCGTCGGCCAGATCGTCGAGATCGCTGTCGCCGTACCCGGTGGTCGCGAGAACGGACAGCCCGGCGGTCCGCAGCGCGTCGACCACCTGGCGGGGGTCGGGGGCGCGGACCACGTCGACGTGGAAGAGGCTGCCGGCCGAGGAGCGCACGCACTTGCCGTTGTACGGGTCGACGGCGTCGCCGGCGAAGACCACCGCCCCGGCGCCGGCGGCGTCGGCGGTGCGCAGCACGGTGCCGGCGTTGCCCGGGTCGCGGATCTCGGCGAGCACCGCGACCAGCCGCGGGCCCCGGGACAGGGCGGTCTCCAGGGGGACGTCGAGCTGCCGGCAGACGGCGACCAGGCCCTGCGGGGCGACGGTCTCGGCGAGCGCGGCGAGCCCGTCGTCGGTCACCTCGGAGACCGGTACGTCGGCCCGGGCGGCCTGCGCCGCGAGGTCGGCGTACCGGTCGAGGGCGGCGGGCGTGCCGAACAGCTCGGTGACCGTCCCGGCGCGGGCCAGCGCCTCGCGGACCGCCTGCGGACCCTCGGCCAGGAACCGGCCGGTGGCCTCGCGGTCCCGGCGGCGTTGCAGCCGGCGAGCCGCGACCACTCTGGGGGTACGCGGGGTGAACGGGCCGGAGACAGCGTCGAGGCGCCTCCCGCGCGATGGTGACTGCATGGGAGACGCCTCGATCTGCGGTGGGTGGATCAGGCGGCCTGGGCCGCGGCGCCACCGGTGCCCTCGGCCGCCACGGCGGCGCGGGCCAGCTCGACGATCGCGGCGAACGCCGCGGCGTCGTTGACGGCCAGGTCGGCCAGGATCTTGCGGTCGACCTCGATGCCGGCCAGGCGCAGGCCCTGGATCAGCCGGTTGTAGGTCATGCCGTTGGCCCGGGCGCCAGCGTTGATGCGCTGGATCCAGAGCTGCCGGAAGTCGCCCTTGCGGTCGCGACGGTCCCGGTAGGCGTACTGCATCGAGTGCAGCACCTGCTCCTTGGCCTTGCGGTACAGCCGGGAGCGCTGACCGCGGTAACCGCTCGCGGTCTCCAGCAGGGTACGACGCTTCTTGTGGGCGTTCACAGCCCGCTTGACGCGTGCCATCTCAACTCCTTCTTCGGTTCAGGTGGCGCGCGTCAGCGGCCGAGCAGCTTCTTGATTCGCTTGACGTCGGCCTTGGCCAGCTCGACCGTGCCGGTCAGCCGCCGGGTGTGGGTGGAGGACTTCTTCTCCAGCTTGTGGCGGAGGCCGGCCTGCTGGGCAACGATCTTGCCCGTGCCGGTCACCTTGACCCGCTTGCCCGTACCCGTGTGGCTCTTCATCTTCGGCATGTGGAACGTCTTCTCCCTGTTACTGGCCGCTGGTGTCAGCGGTCGGGCCGGTCTCGCCGGCTGCGGCGGTCTCGCCGGCCTCCGGGGTCTCGCCGGCCTCCGGAGCACCGGCCTCCTCCGCGGCCCGTTCCCGAGGTCCACCACGGGACGCCGTGGCGGCGACCGCGGAGGCCTTCACGGCCCGGTGCGGGGCGAGAACCATGATCATGTTTCGACCGTCCTGCTTCGGAGCGGCCTCGACGTATCCCAGGTCCGTGATCTCGGACTCGAGCCGGCGCAGGAGCCGGTAACCCAGCTCCGGGCGGCTCTGCTCGCGACCGCGGAACATGATCGTCACCTTGACCTTGTCGCCCGCCTTGAGGAACCGCACCACGTGACCCTTCTTGGTCTCGTAGTCGTGCGGGTCGATCTTCGGCCGGAGCTTCATCTCCTTGATGACGGTCTGCTGCTGGTTACGCCGCGCTTCGCGCGCCTTCAGTGCGCTCTCGTACTTGAACTTGCCGAAGTCCATGAGCTTGCACACCGGCGGGCGCGCCATCGGCGCAACCTCGACCAGGTCCAGGTCGACGTCCGCGGCCAGCTGCAGGGCGCGCTCCAGCGGGACGATGCCCACCTGCTCACCCTCAGGGCCGACCAGTCGGACCTCACGTGCCCGGATCTGTTCGTTCACGCGTGGTTCGACGCTGATGGGGCCTCCTCGAGTCGGTTCTCCTGCGTGTCCGACCCCGCGGGCCCCCGGGTGGGAGCCGCCCGGAAAGCAGAAGGCCCCGGCGCATGCCAGGGCCCGCTCGACCGGTCGGCACGATCACATGATCGCGCATCCGGAACCGGGATGTCCCCGGAACCGGTGACCGGACCCGGCCACCGTCAGGGGCGACTCGGGTGGGAGCAGGCGCTCCGCTTCAAGACCGCCCGCACGTCGGAACGGGGGCAGTCTGGTCGACCTGGCAAGACTACACCCTCGCCCCGGCCATCCCCAACT
>NZ_QGKS01000311.1 GCF_003172935.1 Micromonospora sicca
GGCGTGGAAGGACAGTGTCGACCACCGCCCCGGCGCCGCCGAGCAGGTTGCCGACGATGCCCGGACCTGGCTCGTCGACGGCGTAGGCGGGATCGTTCATGATCGTGTCGCAAGCGCCCCAGGTGGCGATGACGCCACCGAGCAGAAGCATGCCGCGCACCGTCGCCTGAGCGAGTCGTCGGCTGCGGCACCGCATCACGGGCACCCCTCCCGACTTGTCGGTCTACCTCAGGCAATAACCGCTGATTGTTGCCGGATGCGGTCGGCGGGTCACCTTCCGACACGCGGGATTGGCATTATCCGCACAACGACCGAAGGCAACTTGCGCGCGTGCCCTACCAGGCAACCCGGCAGCGGACGGCTGCCGAGCTCGACGGCGTCAAGCCGGCAGAGCTATAGGGTGGATCTACCTGCGGATGAGAGGCGAGTGCGCGTGAATCCAGACTCGACCTGGCAGTATGAGGTCCGAACCGACGGTGACGCGAGGACCATCGTGCTGTCCGGCGAGATCGACATCAATGGCGCCGGCGAGCTGCACCGCCTGTTAGAGCAGGCAATCAATGCTGCGAACGAGGTGAAGGTCGATCTTGCCGAGGTCACCTTCATCGATTCCACCGTGATCACGGCCCTCGTAACATCCCAGAACCTGGCGAGGGCAGCCGGTCGCCGCTTCGCCGTGGTCAATCCCGAGGCCCAGGTGCACCGGGTCCTCGCTGTCACCGGTGTCCTGCAGGCTCTGACCACCGAAACGCGGTGACGAGCCACCACCTTTGACATGAGGCGCGGGGGTCGGCAGCCGACAGTGGCGGGATGCTCCGGGTTGCCGGGCGGGCCCTAGCCTTCGCACGTCGGCGCGGCACCTACCAGGTCTGAGTTAACGATCGTGCACGGTGAGCTGGGTACCGGGGTGTGTGAGCTGGGCTCGCGACAGCGGGATACGCGCCAAATCCCCTCGTCGGCGCGCTTGAGCAAGGTGCGGAAGCCGGCGCGGACCAGCGAATGGTCGTCGGCAGGCCGCCACGAGCGTGAGGTCGTGCTCGACGCGGACCTGGTCTTCCAGGTCGGCTTGTTCATTACTGGTTGTCCGGCATGGGGCCGTTTATCTCGCCGCCGGGTGGCGAGGTGGGCGCGGGGGTGTCGGTGCCAGTAGTCGGCTCGAGGCAGGCGGTCACGGTGGCAGTCACCCCATTGAGCCGGCGGGTGAGGACGAGGCCGTCGGTCAACTGGTGGGCGAGCCACAGTCCGCGGCCCCCGGCGGTATCGACCGCGGGCAGTCGCACCCGCAGGCTGCCCGGCGCCGCGCCTTGGTCGGTGACCTCGCAGATCAAGACGTCGGCCTGGCGGCGCAGCTCGAGGTGGCCGTGGCCACCGCCGTGGCGCACGGCATTGGTGATCAGTTCATGGACGGCGAGGACGAAGTCGTCGCCGGCATCTCCGGTCAGTCCCGCGGCGGTCACCTGCGCCTGGAGTGCGTGTCGGAGCGTGCCAACCGTCGCGCTGGTGAAGTCCTGCGACATGATCGGAACGACGGCAGCGACGAGGGCCGGCGCCGGATGTCCCGGGTCGGAAGCCTCAGCGTCGCCGGTCACTCTCGCAGGCTACCCACCGCTGGCGGTACCGGAACCACTGAGTACAACTACGCGCGATCGCGGAGGCGCGGCCAACGATCTCGGCGTTCCTCGCCTACGTTGGCCCGCATTGGTCATGGGCGAGAAGCGGTCGTCGGCCTGGACGGGCCTGACCCGCTCCCGCCAGTCTGGCCCCACCCCTTCGACGCTTCCCCGTGCCCAGCGCGGACGTGGCGCCGATAGGTCGCCTACGGGACAGCCTCACGGCCGCGGGCCCCGATCGGCGCGGCGTGACATGGAGTCAGCTATCTGCCGTCGGCGGTACTGATCGTGGAGCCGTTACCGCCGTTCGCACACCAGGCCGTCGCCGTTCCGGTCGCGGTACCAGGCGTATTCCGGGTCGATGCCCCTGCGGTATGGGCCGTAGCCGGCCGCGTTCGCCTCCTTGCACGTGCCGAACCGAGGATCCGTCACCGGCACTGGTGGCGGCATTGGCCTGGTGCTGGTCGGGGCCGGTCGTGGACTGCTGGCGCGCGTGGCCGTCGGCTTGACGGTCGCCTTCGGCGCCGCGGTCGTGGTTTTGGCGCTGCTGTCCCCCGCAAGGGGAGCCGGCGCGGTGGGCTCCACTGGTGCAGGGGTCGGACGGGTATCGGCGTCAACGAGGCGGTTGCCGGGCGTGGCGTTAGGCGTGGTGTTACGGGCACTGGGCCGCGCCGTGTCGGAGTCGTTGTCCGCTGCGTTGATCACCGCGCCGCCGCAACACAGCCCGACCACAACGGCGGCGGCAGCGATCAGCCATGGCAATGCCTTCCTCTTGACCGGCGCGGGAGGCGCGGGATATAGCGGCAGGACTGCGGTGTCGTCGAGCGACATCTCGTGCGGGCGGCCGTGGGACGGCGTCGGTGTCGTCATCGGGGCTGTTCCTGACAGTGGGGAGCGAGTTCGGTTTCCGGCAGGACCGGGCCGGGACGAGGGTGTTGGGCGAAGACCCAGGAACACACCCGACCCGACCTGGTCACTCTGGTGGCCGGACGCGTTAGCAATGGTCTGGGGACCAGTGCCGCAGCTTAGGCACCTCCGGCCAATGCGCGCCAGATCTCCCGCGGAGGTCCGGCAATGGTTCCGGTGTGCGGCGGGGCGATGTGACGCCGGGTGGTGGCTGCCAGGCATCCGGCAGCCACCACCCGGCAGGCGGTGCGGACAATTTCAGGAGGAGACTGTTGGGGCCAGGTTGTGCCCCTACCTCACCTGGTGTCCGTCACGGTGGGGGTGCCCGGAACTGCGGCGCCGAGCCACAGTTGGGTCAGGACGTAGCGGGCTCCGCTCGGGATGGTGCCGGACTCGTCCGCGGCCGACGACGCCGCCGAGCCGAGCAGGGTGCACGACTCGTCGTAGAAGTACAGGTCGAAGTCGTACGGCGTGACGGTGTCGCTGTGAACACGGACCTCGTGGGCTCCGTCACCGAAGCTGTCCGGCAGCTTGGTGACCCAACCGTCCGCGCCCTGCGCTGGCGTGGCCGGCACCGCGCAGGCCGTCTTGAACGCGGTGGCGTCGTCGGCCGTGCCGGTGGACGGGTTACCCGCGGCGATCACCCCGGTCTCGGTCACCGGCGCGTCCGGCGGGGACGGCGGCAGCGGCTCGACCCCGGTGGCGGTCTTCGAGAAGACCTGCAATTCGGCGGCCTGCACGCCAGTCTTCGTCTCGCCGAGCGCGGTGTCGGTCCAGAACCGCACGTACTGCGCCTGCACCGGCTGCGGCAGCGCGCGTCCCGGGCGGCCGGCCCGTCCGATGGCCGGGGTGCCGGAAGGCGCCACGAACAGGAGTACGGCCGCCATGGTCGAGGCCGGGACGATGAGTTCGCTCGGACGGCCCACCGGCTCGGCCGCCGACTCACCGACACCAGCGGTACGCAGACGACCTCACACGAGGGCGGGGGCGGTCAGTCGTGTCGCTGCGCCCCATGATGCTTCTGGTTTTGTCGCAGGGCTTCCTCGAGTTGGTCTTCGAGGATGATGATCCGGCAGGCGGCCTCCAGGGCGGTGCCCTGATCGACCATCTCCCGGGCTCGGGCCGCCAGGCGTAGCTGGTAGCGGGAGTAGCGGCGGTGGCCGCCGGCGGAGCGGTGCGGGTCGATCAGTTTCGCCTCGTCCAAGCGGCGCAGGAAGTCCTGCGAGGTGCCGAGCATCTCCGCGGCCTGGCCGATGGTGTAGGCGGGGTAGTCCTCGTCGCCGAACATGTCATCAGGGCTTTGGCCCATGTCACCTCCACGTCGAGGGCCCCGGCGCGTAAGCGCCGGGGCCCAGGGTTACGGGTCAGAACACCATCTGCCGACAGGAACGTCGGCTTGTCGTATCCGCACCAGCCGTCACTGACGGCTTCGGGTGCGAGGATCGCATAAGCGTGACCGGAGACCACCTCTCGTTCGATGGAAACTGCGGTGTCCGCCCGGCCTGGATTGACGGCCAACGGCGGGCGATCCAACGGTGTACGGCCCTCCCTTTCCTCTGCCTTCTCTTTCCCTTGCTGACGTGCGGTCCACCGGTGTCGGAGCCCACGCGACTTCATGGCCCCTACACGTACGGCAAACATCAGATGGAGCCCTGAAGACGCCTTGGCCCCACCTGTGGTGCCCCGTCGCGCATCACGTCGGGGCTGACGTGCTTCTACTGCCGAAAGGAAACGGTGAAACTCGTTCCCGCTTCCCGCCGCCCGTCGTGACCTCACGGCCGGGCGGTCCGCCTGCATCTTGTGGCTCTCTGTTCTCGACTCGAAGAAGAGTACCCCGCACCACTAAGGATGTCTAGTCGTTTCAGCATAGATTTTCGGGCTGGCTGTCAGTAGCCTCGGCGGCCAGCCAGAGGGGCATCAGGGAGAGCTGGCGGGTGGCACGGTCGCGCATCGGCACGGACGTCGACATGAACGGCGTCGCCATTCTCGGCCCCGTCGGCGACCTCGATGCCGACACCAGCGAAGACCTCACCGAGGCGATCACCGCGTCCTGACTCGCCTCCGGGTGACGCACCTGGTGGTGACCCTCGTCCGGGTGTCATCCCTTGACTCGCGGCCTGCCCGTGCTCGTCGAGTGCCACGGTCACCCGACGGCGTCCGGCCGACCGTGGCGTCGTCCAGTCACTGCCCGCCCCCGGCAGTGACCTTACCGGGATCGTTTCCTGATCCGATCGATCTGTGATGGTCCCCAGTCTTGCCCGGCTGTGTTCACCCACGCGGAGGGGGCGGACGGTCCTGCCGGCGCGGTTTGGGTGAGAGACGCCGGCGGAGCGGATAGCGGCCGAGGGACAACCTGAGTCGTGCGATGGCTTAGGTGGGCGGCGTTTTGGTGATACGCGTTGCCGCGGTGACCAGCCGCTTGCGTACGGTGTGTTCGGTGCGCTGGAGGTCTGCCGTCGACAGGACGCACGCCAAAGCTGCCGGCTGACCCGCGGTCGAGACGAGCACAGCAGCCGTGGCCGTGGCCGGATGGTAGTGGCCCGACTCGCTGTGCAAGCGGCCCCGGTTGGCGGTGGTCAGCGTCGGGTTCAACGCCTCGACGTCGCTGACAGTGGAGGTGCCAAGGTTGGACGTTGGGGCCTGTTTGAGGTAGCTCGCGCGGGTGGGAGTGAGCGTGGACAGCAGCGCGAGGCCCCAGGCGGTGACGTGCGGGGCCTCGTGGAATCCGGGGACCAGCTGGTCGTGGTGGGCAGTCCGAGGACCGGGGGCGACGGCGGTGAGCGTGATCCTGCCGTCGACGAACTGTGCGAGGCAGTGGGTGTATCCGGTGTCGACGGCCAGGCGCCGCAGCTCGTCGGTCACCGCGGCAGACGGGCGGATGGCCTCGCGGAGGTCCCGGTATCGGTGGGCTACCTGCAGGCCGGCAGTGAAGGTGCCGTCTTCGCGCCGAACGAGATAGCCCTCGTAGGTCAGTGTCCGGACTATGTGGTAGACGGTCGCGGAGTTCAGGCCACACCGGCTGGCCACTTGTTTGACGGTCAGACCGCGCGGCGTGCCACCGACGGCTTCCAGCACCCGCAGCGCCCGGGACACGCTGGAGAGCAGATCCGATGGCGGTATCAGGGGCTGCTCACCCACAGCGGTCCTCCGATTAACGCTCGACTCGTAGCGGCCGGTTCTCCCCTCACGTCATACCCGCGTCGGGTCCCGCTATCTCGCATCGCGGCTCACCGCGAGGACGACTGACGGCCCCGCAAACGAAGGTGAGACCTGGGCGATGACCAGCGCGGGGGGCATCTCATGGTCAACATATCGCGCCATCGCACAAGGACGGGACGCGTCTTGCGGGAGTCCCGTACCCAGGCCAGGGTCTTGGGCCACCGCGGGACGGCCGCAGTGCCGGAGGCTGACGCCGCGGGTGATTTCGCCGCCCGCGATTGCGGGCAGGTCGGCGTGGGGCGGCTACCGCGGGGCAACTCTCCGGGGTGATGATCCGGTACCGCAGGGCCCTGGCCGCCACCCCGGTCGGCGACGACCAGCAGCCCGGCCAGCACCAGCAGAAGGACGACGAAGGTCGGATTCGCTATCCGCTCCGAACTGGCCGCCTACGTGATCAGCTTAGCGGAGGAGCACACCTACAAGGCGCGACCGTCGCTACGAGCTGGTCACCGGCTGCGGCCACTCCTGAACTCGCATGTTCCGGCTGACGTGGTCGTGCCCATCGAGGGCGCTGCATCATGTGGAGGCCTGGTGCTGTTGCGTTGCCGGATCGACAGACGTGTTGAGCCCCGAGGGCTGGTCTCGTGTCAGATCGCCCGGGCGAGTTCGGTGAATGCAGCCGCGACCCGCTGAGCGGGCGGAGCGTCGATACCGAGCTCGTAGTGGCCGCGCCGGAGATTCTGCATGAACGCGTGCCCGGTGATAACCACCTGGGCTGTGTTGTCCTTCCGCAGCCCACGCATCGGTCTCAGCCTGTGTTTGAGCTGGCTGTGATCAGCCTCTATCGGGTTGTTGGCGTGCTGCTCGACGTGGTGCCATGCGTGCGGGATCAACTCGTCGAGCACGGCGGGGTAGACCGCGGCGGCGTCGGTGACCACCTCGGTCGGCTTGACCTTGAGCGTGGCGATGGCGCGTCGGAAGAACCGCCGGGCCGCGTCGGCGTCGCGGCGGGTCGAGACCAGCACGTCGATGACCTGCCCGTACTGGTCTATCGCACGGTAGACGTAGCGCCACACGCCGTTGACCTTGATGTAGGTCTCGTCGACGTGCCACCTGTCGCCGGGCGCGTGCCGGCGGAATCTGGCGGCGCCGGCCAGCAGCGGGGTGAACCGTTGCACCCACCGGTAGACGGTGACGTGGTCGACCTCGACGCCGCGTTCGACCAGCAGTTCTTCGACGTCGCGGTAGGACAGGTTGAACCGCAGGTACCACCGGACCGCGACGATGATCACCTCGGGTGGGAACCGGAACCCGGCGAACGCGGACTTCGGCGGTAGCCAGGGGCGAGGACGGTTCGACAGCTTCACTGGTCAAGCCTGCCTCGATCTTGCCAACGACCAACGCAACAGAGCCCTGCGGACAGGCCAGCGCGTGGGTGGTGCAGACTGGGCCGATGAGTCCTGCCGGCCGTGGCCCACGAGGCAAGCAGAATACGACATCCGGTCGCCGCTCCGACCTCGTCGTGGTGGGCAACGTGGAGGAGAAGTGCGACTGTCCCGCGTGTTCAGGCGGGGAGCTGGATCCCGAACAGATGCTCGCCGAGTTGGTGGACGGTGCCGCCGACCTGGCCGGTTGCGAGGATCCGCTGGAGGCGGAGCTGGCCGGCGCACTGTTCGTGGCGATGGCGGTGGCCGGCGGTGACGACACCGTACCCGCTTTCGCCCAGGCATTTATCCCGGCGATCGAGGCACGCGGTAACGATGCGGCCCTGACGCTGCTGACCGCGATCGGCGCCGCGGCCAGTGCCGGTCCCGAGCAGGTGGCAGAGGCCGCCGTGGCAGCCGCCGGCCGGTTGGCCGTCGACGGAGTCCCCGCGCCGGCCTGGGCCCGGAAGCTGGAGCAGCCGCTGCACTCTGGCCCCTTCACTCGGCTGTACGACACCGAGGGGACCATGTCGGTGTTGGTCGGCTCGTTCCAGCGGGCGGGGCACGAGCACGCGGTCATGGTCCTGGTGGATCACGACGACTGCGGCGCCGCCGACGGCATCCTCGTCGTGGACGGGGCGGACCTGCCGGTGGCGCTGAAGGACATCCGCGAAAGCGGTCGGCGCGACGGCCTGACCATCAAGACCCAGAAGCTGGGCGCGCCTGAGTTCCGCTGGTACGTCGAGCAGGCGATGCAGGCGCGTGCCGTGCACGACGCCGAGAACGGCGACGATGGCAGCCAGGACGCGCCGGAGCTTGTCGACGAGGAGGACGGGCCCGGGTATGACGTGCTGGCGGTGCTGGTCCGTACCCGGTTGGCTGCTCTCCCGCAGCCGCGTAAGCCCAAGGGGGCGGTCGTGTCCGGGCACGGCGCTGGTGGCCGGGACGCGATGGCGGTACTGCAGCAGTTCGCCCAACTCGTCAACCGTTCGGGCGACCCTTCCGATCTCGGTCTCGACTTCCTGACAGCAGGGCGGGCGCAGCCGGCGAAGCTTCCGGCCAAACGGAAAAAGACCGCCGGCCCGGCACAGGTGTATCAGCTCAAGGTGAGTCTACGTGGGGCGAAACCACCCATCTGGCGGCGGCTGTTGGTGCCTGCGGACATCAGCCTGGCCCGGCTGCACGACACCATCCTTGCGGCATTCGGTTGGCACGGCGGCCACATGCACGTGTTCGAGACGGCGTACGGCGACTTCGGGCGCGCCGACCGCGAGTTGGGGCACCGGGCGGACGGGTCGGTGACGCTGGAGCAGGTCGCGCCCGAGGCGAAGGACAAATTCCGATACACCTACGATTTCGGGGACGACTGGGTACACGACATCCTGGTCGAGAAGGTGCTCGCCCCGGACCCGTCGACAGACCATCCCAGGTGTACCGGCGGGAAGCGGGCCGCCCCGCCCGATGACTGCGGGGGAATCTGGGGATACCAGGAGCTGGTCGAGGTACTCACCGACCCCGCACACCCCGAGCACGAAGAACGCCTGGAGTGGCTGGGACTGGCCGATGCCAGCCAGTTCACCCCGGACACCTTCGACATGGAGGAAGTGAACCGCCGGCTGCGTGCCCTTCGCTGAGCGGCCAGCCATCGCCAACCCGGGATACTCGCCGGACCGGGTGACGACGTCACCCGGATCGTGCGGGTTAAGTGGGATGGACAGCATCGAACCTGGTTTGCTGGCCTTGCGAAACGGGCTGTCACACCTTGAGGACGTCCACGTCGTACAGCGCGATCGACACGTCACGGGTGACCAACGTCAAGCCTTCGGTGACCGCTTGTGCCACCAGCATGCGGTCGAAGGGATCACGGTGATGGAATGGGAGGCGCCCGGCAGCGATCGCGTGAGCGTGAGTCACCGGCAGTTCACGGAGGCCCATATCCCGTACCCGTTCGGCGAGGTCCGCCGGTCCAGCGAGCTTTCCATCGGTCTGCTTGATAGTGATCTCCCACAGGCTGACCGGGGACAGGAAGATGTCAGGGTCATAACGCAGCCGGTCAAGGAATTCCTCGCCAAGGGTGGCATCGCCGGTGATGGCCCACAGCGCGATGTGGGTGTCCAGCAGCAGGGTCATTCGCCGATACCAAAGTCGGCAGCGATCTCGGCGTTGGTGTGTGGCGAGTCCCAGTCGCCCGACAGGTCTACCTGCCCGGCAAGGGAGCCGACGGCGGTGCGGTTGACCCGACGCACCAGTGGAACCACTCGCGCCACAGGGGTCCCCGCCCTATCGATGATGATCTCCTCGCCGCGTTCCACTCGCTCGATGATGCGCGACAGGTGCGTCTTCGCATCATGCATGTTGTAGTGCACGGCCTCCGCCGACATGGCTCCACCTCCCCGGCTAGCTAATAGCTTAGTCCACCCGGCCTGACTGTGCCACAGACTGCTCGACTGCCCAGCCCCTGAATTATCGGCGGGCGGCCGGTCCCGCCTGGCCGGTGTCCGGTCCACGCTCGCGGCGGCGTGGCCGGCCGAGGTGACCGGCGATCGGCGGCGACGGCCGGTCCGCCGGAGGCGGTCGCCGCCGGGAGTGAACAGGCTGGCCGGGCGGGCGGGCGGCACGGTGGGCGGTCGGAGCCGGCCTTGTCGGGACCCCGTGGTGAACCACTCGGGCAGCCCGGTCGGAAGTCCGGAAATCAGATGGGTGGGGCCTCACGACCGTCACCACCGTCGCTCGCCCTGACCGGGACACCTGCCCGACATCACCGCCAGGCCAGCGGCGGCCGACCGCCCTGCAACCATACCGACAGCGAAGATCCACAACCCCGACCACAGTGGGCAGAGGCCCCGCACCGGTGCGCCAACACTGGAATCATGATCCAGACCAGGCGACACGCATAACCACTGGTCAGCACGGACCGGCACGAGCCCTCGCCAGAACGGCACAGCGACAACGGAGCACCATCGGAGCACCAGATTCCAAATCTTGGGAAGATCCGTCCCAAGGCTTAGAAGCAGTCAAGGTCGTGACCTGCGTTTCCGCATGTCACGACCTTGATCATCTGTGCGCCCGAAGGGACTCGAACCCCTAACCTTCTGATCCGGAGACCGATGCTTGTCTATGGGCATGATCGGGCTGGTCGATCGTCCGCCCCGGTCCCTCCCGGTCCGCGCGGGTCCCCATAGATACCGGCAGGTCCAGGCCCTACATCAGGTTTTGTCGATCACTGCACGCCGCCAGATGAGACCCCGGAATCCGAACGAGTCCCTGCACGTCCGGACCAGTTTTCCGGCGTCCGAGCAGCCACGGAGCAGCATGGATCGCCGTTCACGCCACCTTGCCTCGAACCACCGCGGACGTATGGATCTTCTTTGCGGAGCCGGCACCGGCGCTGGATGCGCGGGCGTTGGGGTTCGGGTTGCTGCGCGAGGCGATAGCCGTCCGCGCGGGTCGGCACCACGACCCAGATGCAGGGTCGCCAAGATTGCGTGAAGATCACCCGTCGGCGCGTTAAGAAGATGTCAAGATCTACGGATCTTGCCGGCGGCCGCGTGACGTTGGAGCCGTGTTCGAGTTCTTGAAGCGGCTACTGGTCGGCGCTCCGCTGCGCAGCGACCGGCTCGGCGAGCAACTGCTGTCCAAGCGGATCGCACTGCCCGTCTTCGCGAGCGACCCGCTCTCCTCGGTGGCGTACGCCACGCAGGAGATTCTGCTGGTCCTGACGCTGGGCGGGCTGGCCTACCTGTACCTGGCCCCGTGGATCGGGCTGGCCGTCATCGTGCTGCTGGCGGTGGTTGTCCTCTCCTACCGGCAGGTCGTGCGGGCGTACCCGTCCGGCGGTGGCTCCTACGAGGTGGCGACCCGCAACCTCGGAGCCTCGGCCGGTCTGGTCGTAGCGGCGGCGCTGCTGGTCGACTACATCATGACCGTGGCGGTGTCGGTGGCCGCCGGGGTCGACAACATCATCTCGGCGTTCCCCGATCTGAACCCCTGGCGGGTGCCGATCAACCTCGGCTTCGTCGCCTTGGTGACGGCGATGAACCTGCGTGGCGTGCGCGAATCGGGCCGGATCTTCGCGGTGCCGACCTACATGTTCGTCGTCGGCGTGCTCGCGCTGATCGCTACCGGGGTCATCCGGATGGCGTTCGGCGACACTCCGGTCGCCGAGAGCGCCGCCTGGTCCGTCACGCCCGAACCCGGACACGGCAACTTGACCGGCCTGGCCCTGCTGTTCCTGGCGTTGCGCGCGTTCTCCTCCGGCTGCACCGCGCTGACCGGCGCAGAGGCCATCTCCAACGGCGTACCGGCGTTCAAACCGCCCAAGGGCGAAAACGCGGCCGGGACCATGCTCTTGATGGGCGCCCTGTCGATCACCATGTTCGGCGGCATCACCGCACTGGCGCTGATCTCGAAGGTGCGCTACGTCGAAAACACGTGCGACCTGATCGGGTTCCCCGGCGACTGCGCCACCTCGGCGCAGCGGACCGTCATCGCGCAGCTCGCGGCGGCGATTCTCGGCGGCACCAGCTCTCCCATGTTCTTCTACATCCAGGCGGCCACCGCCCTGATCCTCATCCTCGCGGCCAACACCGCCTTCAACGGCTTCCCGCTGCTCGGCTCGATCCTGGCCGAGCACCGCTACCTACCCCGTCAGCTGCACACCCGCGGCGACCGGCTGGCCTTCTCCAACGGCATCCTGCTGCTGGCGCTGATCGCCGGTGCGCTGATCTACGCGTACAAGGGCTCGGTCACCAGCCTCATCCAGCTCTACATCCTCGGCGTGTTCACGTCGTTCACTCTGTCGCAGACCGGCATGGTCCGGCACTGGAACACGCTGCTGCGCACCGAACGCGACCCCGGACGGCGGCGGCGCATGCACCGATCCCGGCTGATCAACGCGTTCGGCGCCGTCTTCACCGGCCTTGTCCTGGTCATCGTCACCATCACCAAGTTCACCCACGGCGCGTACCTCGTGGTGATCGCGATCCCGGTGCTGTTCGCGATGATGCGGGCGATCCGCCGCCACTACGACCGCGTGGCCACCGAGTTGGCGCCGGAACCGGGCGGCATGGTGCTGCCCAGCCGCATCCACGCGGTAGTACTGGTCTCCCGCCTGCACCGGCCGACGATCCGGGCGCTCGCCTACGCCCGCGCGACCCGGCCAGACACGCTCACCGCGCTGACCGTGGCGATCACCCCAGAGGAGGTGCGCCAACTGCAGGCGGAGTGGGACGAGCACGACATCCGGGTGCCGCTGACCATCGTGGACTCCCCATACCGGGACATCACCGGGTCAGCGCTGGCCTTCATCGACAGCCTGCGCAAGGAGCACCCGCGTGACCTGGTCATCGTCTACATCCCCGAGTACGTCGTCGGCCGCTGGTGGGAGCACCTGCTGCACAACCAGTCGGCGCTGCGACTGAAGGCCCGACTGCTCTACAAGCGGGGCGTCATGGTGACCAGCGTGCCGTGGCAGCTGGAGTCGAGCCGCACCGAGCCGGAGATTCATGCTCCAGCCCAGGTCGGCCGATAACTTGGGCGGTATGCGGGACAGGTCGCGGCGGGCGTACCAGCGGATGCTCACCGGCGTGCTACTGGCGGCCGCCGGGCTGGCCGGACTCACCGCACTGCTGGTGCCGGTGCGCGGCGACCTCGCGCTGGCCAGCGTCGTGCTGCTCTACCTGGTGGTCGTGGTGGCGGCTGCCGTAGTCGGCGGGCTGACCGCCTCGCTCGCCGCTGCGGTCGCCTCCGACCTGCTGGTCAACTTCTTCTTCGTCCCGCCGTATCACACGCTCACCGTGGAGAGCCGGGATCACCTCATTACGCTCGTCGTCTACGTCGCGGTCGCGATCACGGTCAGCGTCGCGGTAGATCTGGCCGCCCGCCAGCGCGCGGCCGCGGCCCGCACCGGCGTCGAGGCGGCCGTGCTCGCGCGGATCAGCGCCGAGCCGATCGGCGCCGGCTCCGTGCACGCCTTGCTTTCCCGGGTACGCGAGGCGCTGCACATGGACAGCGCGGCGCTGATCGAGACCGATCCGAGCGGCGCCGAGCACATCGTCGCCGTAGCCGGACGGGAACCGACCGGAGTGCCGTCGCTGTCCGTGACAGCTCGGCCGAATCTGCGCCTGGTCGTCGAGGGGCCGGACCTGTTCGCTCCCGATCCCCGGTTCCTGGCCCGGCTGGCCGCGGCCGCCGCCCGCACCCTGGACGCGGAGCGCCTGGCCGACCAGGCGGCCCGCGCCCGGGAGCTGGCCGAGATCGACCGGTTGCGGGCGGCCCTGCTGGCGGCGGTCGGCCACGATCTGCGTACGCCGCTGGCAGGGATCAAGGCCGGGGTGTCCAGCCTGCGCGACCCGGACCTGGAGTTGGCCCCGGCCGAACAGGCGGAGCTGCTGGAGACCATCGAGGAGTCCGCCGACCGAATGTCCGACCTGGTAGAGAACCTGCTGGCGATGAGCCGCCTGCAGGCGGGTGCCTTGATAGTCGAGAGCCGTCCGGTCGCCGTAGACGAGATGGTCGCCGCGGCGCTGCTGCATCAGGGGCCGGCCACGGTCGAGGTCGACGTGCCGGACGATCTGCCCTTCGCGTACGCCGATCCGGGGCTGCTGGAACGGGTCGTGGCGAACCTCGTCGCCAACGCCGTGCGCGAATCGCCTTCGGTGCGCGTGGTCGGCCACGCTTCCGGTGACCGGCTGTCGTTGCAGGTGGTCGATCACGGTCGCGGCATACCGGCCGAGGACCGCGAGCGTGTCTTCGCCCCGTTCCAGCGCCTCGACGACCGGTCCGCCGAGGGCGGGCTAGGTTTGGGGTTGGCCATCGCCCGCGGCTTTACTGAGGCGATGGGCGGCACCCTGACGGCGACCGACACCCCGGGCGGAGGACTGACGATGACGATCATCCTGCCGCAGGCGGCAGCCCAGTGACCCCAGTCCTCGTCGTCGACGACGATCGTCAACTGGCGCGGGCGCTGCGCATCGCCCTGTCGGCCCGCAGCTACGAGGTCGCCGTCGCTACCGACGGGGCCAGCGGGCTGGCGGCCGCTGAGCGAACGCCGCCCGGCCTGGTCATCGTCGACCTCGGCCTGCCCGACATGGATGGGGTCAGCGTCGTCCAGGCGCTACGTGGCTGGTCGGCCGCCCCGATCATCGTGCTGTCGGCCCGGCTCACCGAGCAGTCGAAGATCAACGCGTTGGACGCCGGGGCTGACGACTACGTGACCAAGCCGTTCGCGATGGGTGAGCTGCTGGCCCGGATGCGGGCCGCACTGCGCCGAGCCGCTGCCGGTGAGCAGACCTTCCCCGTCGTCACGACGGCGGCGTTCACCGTGAACCTGTCCGCGAAACGGGTCACCACGACCGCCGGGGCGGAGGTTCGCCTGACCCCGACCGAGTGGCACCTGCTGGAGGTGCTGGCACGCAACCCGGATCGGCTCGTCACCCACCAGCAGCTGCTGCACGAGGTGTGGGGGCCGCGCTACGAGACTGAGACCAACTACCTGCGCGTGCACCTGGCAAACCTGCGGCGCAAGCTGGAGCCCGACCCGAGCCGGCCGCGCTATCTGCGTACCGACCCGGGCATGGGCTATCGGTTCACCCCTGAACAGTAGGAGACGATCAGGCCTCGGCCACGTCGAGACAGCGCTATACCGCTACGAATTGCGCCGACGCAACCACCGACATCGTTACCGCAAGCCCCCGAACAGCGTGAATGCGGTTCGGTTCCGCCACATCGGGTCCACCCGTGTTGGTTGCATGAACACTGGCTGCCGCGCGAACTGGCAGGTGGTTGCATTCCCGCAGCGCCACGGCGACCCTCCCGTCGCCGACTATGGAGGGCAATTCGGCAGGCCAGAGTCGTGTGACAGCGACCGGCCTGGCGGGCGGCGAACGAGCCGACCTGGTCAAACAAGGCCGAACCAGATCGGCGCGTTTCATGGTTCCGGTGCGGGGACTGGTGTGCGGGTTGGTATGCCTGTGGGGTGGCAGAGCAAGCGAACAACGAGCAGCCTCCGCAAGGCGAGGGGCCGGCGGAGGACGGTGGGACCGCGTCTCAGACATCGCTGGCGGGTCGCCGGACGGCGGGGCTGGGGTTGCTGCTGGGCGCGTTGGGTGTGGTGTACGGCGATATCGGCACGAGCCCGCTGTACGCGCTGAAGACGGTCTTCACCCTCGACCGTGGCCTGGTGCCGGACGCTCCCGACGTGTTCAGCGTGATCTCGCTGGTCTTCTGGTCGATCATCCTGATCGTGTCGGTCAAATATGTCGTCTTCATCCTGCGGGCCGACAACGAGGGCGAGGGCGGGGTGATGGCCCTGGCCGCCCTCGCCCGAAAGGCGCTGCTCAAGGACAGCGGGAGGCGCGCCGGTGCGGTGTTGGCGCTCGGGGCGCTCGGCGCTGCCCTGTTCTACGGCGACAGTGTGATCACCCCGGCGATCTCGGTGTTGTCGGCGGTGGAAGGGCTGGAGGTCATCTCCCCGCAGTGGGCGGTGGTGGTGCTGCCGGTGTCGGCGGCGGTCCTCACCCTGCTGTTTGCCGGCCAGCGATGGGGCACCGGACGGGTCGGGGCTGTGTTCGGGCCGATCATGGTGCTCTGGTTCGCCTGCCTGGGCGTGGCCGGCGCGGCCGAGGTGTGGCGTCACCCGAGCGTTCTGGCCGGGCTGTCACCGACGTATGCGGCCCTGTTCATCGTGGGCCACCCGGTCATCGCGTTCGTCGCGATGGGTGCCGTGGTGCTGGCGATCACCGGTGCCGAAGCGCTCTACGCCGACATGGGTCACTTCGGCCGCGCCCCGATCCGCCGGGCCTGGTTCGCGATCGTGTTTCCCGCGTTGACACTCAACTACCTCGGCCAGGGCGCGTTGATCCTCCGGGCACCGGACAGCCGGGACAATCCGTTCTTCCTGCTGCTACCAGGCTGGGCGCAACTGCCGATGGTCGTCCTGGCCACCGTGGCCACCGTGATCGCGTCCCAGTCGGTGATCTCCGGAGCGTTCTCGGTGTCCCGGGAGGCCATGCGGCTGGGCTTCCTTCCGCACCTGCGCATCCGGCAGACCTCCCGCCGCCAGTACGGACAGATCTACGCCCCAGGAGTGAGCTGGGCCCTGTTCGCCGCAGTCTTGCTGGTGACGTTCGCGTTCGGCTCATCCACGAACCTTGCCGCCGCCTACGGGGTGGCGGTCACCGGCACATTCCTGATCACCACGACCCTGTTCCTCGTCGTCGCGCGGGTGCTATGGCACTGGACCACCTGGCAGGTCGCGCTGTTCGCGGTCGTCGTCGGCAGCATCGAGCTGACCTTCTTCACCGCGAACCTCGCCAAGGTCACCCACGGCGGCTGGCTGACCCTGCTCATCGCGATCATCCTGTTTACGATCCTGCTGACCTGGCGGCGCGGAGCCGAACTGGTCACCGCCCGGCGGATCGAACGGGAAGGCCCACTACGGGACTTCATCGACACCCTCCACGCCACAGACATCCCATGGGTGCCGGGCACCGCCGTACCCCAACAAGGAGACAACGCCCCTGGCACTACGCGCCAACGTCGCGCACAACCACGTACGACACGAAAGAATCGTGATCATCACCGGCCGCACCGCGAACGTCCCGCACATTCCCTGGGATCAACGACTGACCATCGACGACCTCGGCGACCCCAATGACGGCATCATCCACATCACCGCCGTCTTCGGCTTTCAGGACCCCACCGACTTCCCCGAGGTCCTGCGACCGCGCCGCCGCCCACCCCCTCGCACAAACGATCGACCTCGATCACGTCTCCTACCTCGTCTCGAGGATCACACTGCGGTGCACCCGTCAGCCCGGTATGGCCATCTGGCGTAAACGCCTGTTTATCGCCCTCGCCCACAACGCCGCCAGCCATGCCGAGTTCCTTCACCTACCCGAGGAACGCACCATCGTGCTCAGCGCCGAAGTCCCCGTCTAAACCCGCCCCGAGCAGCGCCTCCCATCGAAACGGGTAAGCAGGGGTCGGGCTCAATTAGTCAGGTGCGTCGACGTCGCCGGGTGGCGGCAACGGAAGTGGGTCGCCTTGCAGGACCGAAGTCACCGACGAGCGGCCCGTCACCCCTGCCAACACTGCTCTGGCGGCATGCCGTTCTCACGATTCGGCTCGCACTCTCACCGCCACTGCGCTCCACCGACACAGGGCCGAATCCCTGTGATGGCATTAGCACTCCGAGCGCCCTTGGGCGGAGTAGGAGTCTCGCCGGTAGAGAGACCTCCAGCACGGCCGCCCCACGATCGCATGCCGAAGATCAAGGGCTCATTCCGGCGTACAGGTCAACCCTTCCGTCCCATCAGGTCAGCCCCTGTGCACGGCGGTCGACCTATCGATTCTTTGAGGGCTGGTCGTGGTCGGTCGTCTCTGGCCAGCACTTGGGAGCCCCGGGCAGGCGGCCCAGAAACGGCCCAACCGCCAGATCAAACGGGCCAAGGTGATGATCACCACGCATCCCCGACTCTCCCCTTACGGAAGGGTAGGGTCTGTCGAGGTCGTCAGGGTCTGACCGAAGGTTCCCTTGACGACCGTGCCGCGTCTTGGCCGATGAGGTCCAGGATCCGGATCCGGCGCGGCCGTCGCTGATCGTTTCGTAGTCGTCTGCCCCGACCCCGGGGCGGTTGCTGTGCGCCCGACCGAGTGCGCCCGAGTGGAAATGGCTCCATGTCCTCTGTGCTGTCCGCGGTCGTCCGGCCGCGCCTGTCCCGTCCGTCCTGGCTGTCACCGAAGGTGTTCCGCACCGAGGTCCTCGCCGGCCTGGTCGTCGCTCTCGCCCTGATTCCCGAGGCGATTTCCTTTTCGATCCTGGCCGGGGTCGATCCTCGGGTGGGCCTGTTCGCCTCGTTCACGATGGCGGTCACGATCGCGCTGTGCGGCGGTCGGCCGGCGATGATCTCCGCCGCGACCGGTGCCATCGCCCTGGTCGTCGCGCCGCTGGTCAAGGAGCACGGCTTGGACTACCTGATCGCGGCGGTGATCCTCGGTGGCGCGATCCAGGTCCTCCTCGCGGTGCTTGGCGTAGCGAAGCTGATGCGGTTCATCCCGCGTAGTGTCATGGTCGGCTTCGTCAACGCCCTCGCAATTCTGATCTTCGCCGCGCAGGTCCCGCACCTGATCGGCGTGCCGTGGTTGGTCTTTGCACTCGTCGCGGTCGCGTTGGCGATCATGGTGGGGCTGCCCCGGCTCACTCGCGCGGTCCCTGCGCCGCTGGTCGCGATCGTCGTGTTGACCGTCGTCACAGTGGTCGTCGGCGTAGCCGTGCCGACCGTCGGGGATGAGGGCGCCCTGCCGGACAGCCTGCCCGCCCTCGGTGTTCCGCAGCTGCCCTGGACCCTCGACACCCTCAGCCTGATCGCCCCCTACGCCCTGGGTGTGGCGCTGGTCGGGCTGATGGAGTCGCTGATGACCGCCAAGCTCGTCGACGACATCACCGACACGCACTCCAACAAGACCCGCGAATCCTGGGGCCAGGGCGTCGCCAACATCGTCACCGGGTTCTTCGGCGGTATGGGCGGCTGCGCGATGATCGGTCAGACGATGATCAACGTGAAGGCGTCCGGTGCGCGTACCCGGCTGTCGACCTTCCTGGCCGGCGTGTTCCTCCTGGTTCTGGTCGTCGCGCTCGGTGACGTGGTCGCGGTCATCCCGATGGCCGCTCTGGTCGCCGTGATGATCATCGTGGCGGTGTCGACCTTCGACTGGCACTCCGTCGCCCCGGCCACGCTGAAGCGGATGCCCTACGGCGAGACGATCGTCATGCTGGCCACCGTCGCGACCACCCTGGCCACCCACAACCTGGCCGTCGGCGTCGTCGTCGGTGTGCTCACCGCCATGGTGATCTTCGCCCGTCGGGTCGCCCGTCTGGTCGAGGTCACCAGCGTCCTTGACCCGGACGGCACCACCCGGATCTACTCCGTGCATGGTGAGCTGTTCTTCGCCTCCAGCAACGACCTCGTCGGGCAGTTCGACTACACGAACGACCCTGAGAACGTGGTGATCGACATGACCCACGCCCATGTCTGGGACGCCTCCTCCGTCGCCGCGCTGGACGCGATCAGCACGAAGTACGCCGCCCGGGGCAAGACCGTCGAGATCGTCGAGCTGAACACGCCCAGCGCCCGCATCCACGACACCCTCGCGGGGCAGCTCGGAGTCGGCCACTGATGGCCGCTGCCAGCCGCAGCGCCGGGCCGGAGCACGCCTCCGGCCCGGCCTCGGCTCGTTTGATGCAGATCGGGGAGGCCGCCGAACGGGTCGGGCTCAGCATCCGCACCATCCGCCACTACGAGGAAGCCGGCCTGATCGTCCCCAGCGCGCGCAGCGAAGGCGGCTTCCGGCTGTACACCGAATCCGACCTCGACCGTCTCGCCGTGGTCAAGCGGATGAAGCCCCTCGGCTTCACCCTCGACGAGATGCGGGATCTCCTCACCGTCCTTGACGCCCTCGACACCGCCACCGACCAGAGCGAGCTGCTCGACCGGCTGGGCATGTTCCACACCGCCGCCACCACCCGCGTCACCGCGCTACGCGACCAACTCGCCCTGGCCGAAGGCTTCGCTGGCACGCTCCGCGCAAAGCTCGACCACCACACCGGCCCAACCGCCTGACCCCCGCCGAGCCGGTTGCCGACCACAGCGCGTCCGTCAGCGGCGGACTGCCGTCTTGCTCCGATGAACGGTCACCGCGTCCTCGTGGGACGCCTGGCTCGTCAACACCAGCACCGGCACCAACACAGCGGCGACCGCCAGATGCATCAGGCCGAGCACCAGGCGGGTCGACAGTGCGGTGCCCGAACCGGTCAAGGGCAGGAACGACACCAGAAGCACCAACCCCGCCGTCACCACGCACACCATCCGACCAAGGCGGGTAAACCGCTCCAGCAGGGACGATCGGGCCCCACCCGGCCACGGCGGCGCTGAGCAGTTGCTGCGGCCATGGACGAACGATCTGGCGCTGCCCACCTTCGCGCTGTTCTCAGCCGGGGTTGCGTTCGGGTCGTTCGGAGATCTGCTCGGCAACACCGTGGCGATTGGCGTGTTCCTCGGTCTCGTCGTCGGCAAGGTCATCGGCATCGCCGGCGGCACGTGGCTGACCACCAGAACTCAATGTGGCCGAACTGCCCCAGCCTAGGGTGGCCCGACATCATCGGCATGTCTCAGCTCGCCGGGATCGGCTTCACCGTCTCTCTGCTCATCAGCGAACTCGCCTACCCAAACAACGAAGGGCTGCTCAACGCCGCGAAGAGCGCAATCCTTGTGGCGTCCGCCGCTGCCACCGTTCTCGCCGCTGCCACCTTGCTCTGGCGCGGTAGGCACCACCGACGAGCGAGACACCAGGCTCATTCCCACACGTCTCGTGGGTGAGCATCGCTAGGAGTAGCAAACGTTAAGGAGCCACCTGCGCCCGGGCCGCGTCCGGGTCACGTTGCACCATTTGCGCACATCCCGTCGACAACGATCATCGTTGGTTGGCCTTGTCCGACCTTCGACGGCCTAGATGCTTCTGTTGTCGGGGCTTGCATCTGGTACCTAGGTACAGGCTTACCGTCGAAGTATGAGCGACCGACACGTCACGACAGACGACTCCTGGGTCCCGGATGCGTGCACCTTGCCGACGGCCGAACGGCCGCTGCGGCTTGCTGAGTTCAATCAGTTCTTCCGCGATGCTGTCCGGGGTGCCGACCGGCGGTCGCCGCAGCATCTGCGGTTGCAGCTCGACAGCGCGAAGCATGTGGAGGAGACTGCGCGGGATTTGACGGCCCGTGAAACGTCCTGCTGCTCGCTGCTGCGGATCATCAAGACCGCACAACGCCTCGGCTTCACCCTCAACGAAAGTCGCCGACCTGCTCGACGCCGGCCGACACCAGCACAGCGGCCGACCCGACACCGGCCTCCAGGCACGGGCCAGAGAGAAGCTCCCGCCACCCGCTACGCCAAGGTCCGGCCGCCGGGACGACCGGCCGTGCCACCTCAAGTGGCTGGTCAGAGCCCATGTCTGCAGATGTGGAGCGGGCCAACCCAGGCTACGCCTCCACGAAAACTTGCCTCAAGTGTGAAGAAGTTGGCGACCAAGGAGCCCTAGGTGCTTCGTGTCGAATTCCTGGGTTGCTGCCCAGCTTGCGAGCAGTGCGAACTTGTCGGCGGACTCGGAGCCCTCATCGACGCTGTAGGTGCAGACAGACAGGCCCGTTTCGCCGGGCATCTCGAACACGTCGAACGTGATCTCGATTTCACCGACCTCGGGGTGGCGGTAGACCTTCTGGCCGGTGCGATGCTCGTGCACGTCCTGGCCGGCCCAGTCTTTCCGGAACTGCGGGCTGCGGGTTGATAGTTCCCCGATGAGTGCGGTGAGGTCGCTGTTGAGGGGGTCTCGTCCGGCTTCGAGTCGCAGCATCGCGGCGGTCATGCGACGGGCCAGGGGCCAGTCGACGTAGTAGTCCTTGGCGCGGGGGTCGAGGAAGATGAACCTGGCCATGTTCGGCTTCTCAGCCTCGAAATGCGGAGAGAACAACGCGCGCCCCATGAGGTTCGAGGCGATGAGGTCTTGTTGCGCGTTGTACACGACGGCCGGGACCGCCAGGTTGTCCAGGACACGCAGCACCGATGCGCGCACCGACCGCTTTGTCGGTTTCCTGCTACGCGCCGCCGACGCCGCCGGGGCGGTGCGGGCCAGGTGGAACAGGTGCTCACGCTCGACGTCGTTGAGCTGCAAGGCCCGCGCGATCGCGTTCAGCACGCTCTCCGAAGCGCCACGGATGTTGCCGCGCTCGAGGCGGGTGTAGTAGTCGAGGCTGACGCCGGCGAGCATGGCGACCTCTTCGCGCCGCAAGCCCGGCACGCGTCGCTCCCCGCCGAAGTCGGGGAGGCCCGCTTGCTCAGGGGTCACGTGCGCGCGACGGGAGACCAGGAACTCCCTGACCTCGTCCTTCGTGCTCATGCCTTCCACGGTAGCCACGTTCCGTGGTCGCTTGGGGGGCCCCGTCAGTACCCCCCACTGCCTCAAGCGGCTTGTTTCTTCCGGATTCGTGCGAACGTGTCCGCCCGCCCCGCTGTGACGAGGGGCGGGCGGAAGTGCGTGCGGGGTCGCGTCAGACGGTGAGGAGCACCTTGACGGCGCGCCGCTCGTCCATAGCCTTGTAGCCCTCCGCGGCCTCCTCCAGCGGCAGCGTCAGGTCGAAGACCTTGCCGGGGTCGATCTTGCGGTCCCAGATCAGCTGGATCAGGTCGGGCAGGAACCGGCGCACCGGAGCGGGGCCGCCATGCAGATGAATCTCAGCGAAGAACAGCTCCAGGCCGGACAGCTCGACCCCGTGGGTGACGCCGACGAAGCCGAGGTGCCCGCCGGGGCGGGTGGACCGGATGGCCTGCATCAACGACTCCTGCGTGCCGACCGCCTCGATCACGCTGTGCGCACCCAGCCCGTTCGTGAGGTCCTTGATCTTCGCCACGCCCTCGTCGCCGCGCTCCTCCACAATGTCGGTAGCACCATAGAACCGAGCCAGCTCCTGCCGCTCAGGGCGGCGGGACATCGCGATGATCCGCTCCGCGCCCAGCTGCTTGGCGGCGAGGACGGCCATCAGGCCAACCGCGCCGTCACCGACGACCGCGACGGTCTTGCCCGGGCCGGCCTCGGCGGCGACGGCGCCGAACCAGCCGGTGCCCAGCACGTCGGACGCGGCCAGCAGCGACGGGATCAGCTCCGGGTCGGGCTGCGCCGGCGTGGCAACCAGGGTGCCATCCGCCAGCGGGATACGGGCCTTCTCGGACTGAGTACCGACCGTCGCCGACACGAAGGCCCCGTGCACGCACTTGGACTGGTAGCCGGCCTGGCAGATCTCGCACGTGTTGTCGGAGATCACGAACGACCCGACGACGAAGTCGCCGACCTTGACGGTCTTCACCTCGGCACCGATCTCCTCGACGACGCCCACGTACTCGTGACCCATAACCTGATGGTCGACGGCCTCGATGCCCCGGTACGGCCACAGATCAGACCCACAGATACAGCTCGCGGTCACGCGGATGATCGCGTCCGTGGGCTCGATGATCTTCGGATCTTCACGCTCCTCGACGCGGACGTCGCCGGCGGCGTACATGACTACTCCACGCATCGGGTGTTTCTCCTTGCTCTGTTGGTGCCTGCGGCGCCGAGCCGTGTCTCGAAAGCCGCAGCATCCCCGTCATCCCGACCCAAGAAACTCCTGCCGCCAGCCCCACTGGGAGGGCGTAACAGGACCCCTCAGGCGTCTTCCTGCGCTGCCCCCGCCCGATGCCATGCCCGCTCGCGGCTCACCAGCCACTTTGGGTGGCGCGGCCGGTCGTCTCGCCAGCCGGACATTGGCGCAGCGGGCGGCGGCGGTTGGCCAAGATCGGACCGCAGGTCCTTGCGTGAGCCTGTCCGGAGATCGCCCGTAAGTATTCGTCCAGCTCAGGTGCGGTGCTTCGCGGTCCGAGGCGGAGCCTCACTGGTGCCTCGTCAAAGGAACGGTGAAGGTGCAATCGGTCGGCTTCCGGCAGTGCCACTGGACGAGGGCCGGCCGCCGCGCGGGCGGGCGGTTTGTCAGGGCGCGACGAGAAGGCGGCCCAGGCGGCCTGCCTGATTGGGTACGGGTGTGGGGCCGGGCAGCTTCGGATGTGACGCCGACGCGGGGTCAGGTGGTCTGGCCCCCATCGACGACCAAGGCGTGCCCGACCGCGAACGACGCTGCATCCGCAGCATTCGTTACGAAGGGTCTGCGAACGTCATTCACGGACCGACATTCCGCCAAAGTGCAGACAGCCGACGGCCCATATAACGCCGAGCCTGAGGGACGAAATATAGGGAAGGATTGAGCACCAGGAAAGCTAAGGCCAGATATACATTAATCGGTGCGAGCACGACGGACAGGCCGGCGGTGATGACCCCGGGCACGCTTTGCCGCGGTCCGTGGGCTCGCACCACCTCATCGCCGCCCTCAAAGAGTCCAGCACGCGATGCATGCGAACGAAGGAGTAGAACTGCCAGGCTGCAGGTAGAGATATCTACGCCATAGAGAATGATAGGGAATGGATCGGTAAGATGCTCACCGAGGAATTGCGTGGGGAACGGCAGCAGGGCGATTGCGTAGTCGATCGGTGGGTGCCCTGAGCTGGGAATCTACGGGGTGAGTGGCCTCTGCGGAGGCAGGTAGAGCGGGTGAGATCGCGTCGGTGATCATGGAGTTCTCTAGGCTTCACGACACCCCGAGGACCTCACCCGCCGATGTCATCATGCCCGATCCCCGCGCTGTCTTCGGTCGCCGGCACCCCTGGCACGTCACCACCGTCCGTTACTGCAGGTGAGACAACGGGACTGCTACACGCCTTGGCGGCGGTCCCGGATCCTCGAGATCCACGGGGAGTGCGTTACCCGCTGTCGGGCCTGCTCGCGGCCGCGGTGTGCGCGGTCCTCGCGGGGGCGTCGTCGTTCGCCGCGATCACCGATTGGTTGCACGATCTGGATGAGCAGGCCCGCGACCGGCTCGGCTTCGGCCATGGGGTGCCGGCGGGTACGACGGTATGGCGGTTGCTGACCCGCCTCGACGATCAGTTGTTGTCTACCGTCCTCGCGGGCTGGCTGAAGGTCCGCGCCCAGCCGGTCACACCCCGGCCGCACCGATATCGGACGGTGATCGCCGTGGACGGGAAAACCCTGCGGGGAGCCCGCCGTGCCGACGGTGGTCAGGTTCACCTACTCTCCGCGCTGGACACCAGCACCGGCATCGTCCTGGCCCAGGTCACCGTGAGCGCGAAGAGCAACGAGATCCCCGCGTTCGCACCGCTGCTCGACGCGGTCGAGCAAGTGTTGGGCAGCCTGACCGGTC
>NZ_QGKS01000307.1 GCF_003172935.1 Micromonospora sicca
CGGTCTACTTCGCCCGCCCGCACTCACCCTGGCAACGTGGCAGCAACGAGAACGCCAACCGGATCCTGCGCGAGTACTTCCCCAAGGGCGTCCCCATCACCTCCGACCCGAAATACCTCGCGATGGTGGCTTCCGAGATCAATGACCGACCGCGTAAGAACCACGGCTGGAAGAAGCCCTCCGAGATATTCACCGAACTCGTCGAGGCAAATGCTTCCACTGGCTGAACCCGCCGTGCGCTACGGCCCCCACCCAGGGGGAGGGGGCCGAGTAGCACCAGGAACCGGCTGCAGATGGTTCCACCGAGGGCTCGGGGGGTCGCAACCCCCGGGCCCTCTTCTAATCTAGACAACTTACTGTTGTCTGAGTCGAGCATACGTCATGCATGACGTACTGAGTGAAGTTGGGCCAGACTTGAGAAGTCGCTTCAGGCTATGAAGACAGCACCTTGTTAGCGGTTTATCTGCTGTGTGACTTCTGCGCCGGGTTTGCTGGCGGCGATGAGATAGGTGGCGGTGGCTTCGGCGGCGTCGCGTGCGGCAGTCGGTAGGACGGTGGTGTAGGTGTCGGCGGTGAGCCGGATGGTGGCGTGCCCGAGTTGGTCTTGGATGGTCTTCATGTCCGCGCCGGCGGCGTGGGCGAGGGTGGCGGCGCCGTGGCGCAGGTCGTGCAGGCGGATCGGTGGTAGTCCGGCCCGGTCCACCAGGAGTCGGAGGCGTTGGGTCAGGTAGCCGGGGTGCAGGGGCAGCCCGTCGGGGCCGGTGAACACGTACCCGCCGTCGTGGCACACCTTCCCGGCGGCGAGGCGTCGGGTGCGGCGGTCCTGTTGGCGGGTGCGGTGCTGCCGCAGCACCTGCACGGTGTGCTTGTCGAGAGCGACGGTGCGGCGGCTGGCGGTGGACTTGGGTGGTCCTTCGATGACGTCGTACCCGGCGGTGGTCCGCTGCCGCACCACGGCGAGTTGGCCTTCGTGCAGGTCGACGTCGGCCCACCGCAGTCCTGCGGCCTCACCACGCCGCAGGCCGCGCAGCGCGATCAGCCACCACAACGGATACAGGCTGTCGTCGCGGACGTAGTCCAGGAAAGCGGCCAGCTGCGCCGCAGTCCACACCGCGACCGTGGGCCGCGTCCCGGTGGCCTTCCACTCGGCGACCCGCGCCTCGGTCCAGACGAGGGTCTGCGGGTGGTCTCGGGCGGGCAGTTCGACCCGGCGGGCCGGGTTGTCGCTGATCAGTCCCTCACGGACAGCGGCGTTCAACGCCGCTCGCAGGGTGGTGTGCACGTGGTGCAGGGTGCACGCGGTCTGCGGTTGTCCGGCGCGGTTGCGGGTGACGGCGATCTGCGCGAATGCGGCGTTGAGTTGGCGCCCGGTCAGATCGCCGAGGATGAGCTGCCCGAGGTGCGGGATCAGGAATGTTTCCACGTCCCGGGTGTAGTGCATCCGCGTTGTCGCGCGGATTCGGGTACGGGTCGACAGCCAGTACCGCAGCCACCGAGCCAGGGTCCACGACCGGCCCGCCTGCTCTTCCCGTGACAACGCCAGCAATTCGTCGCGCGCCTGCCGGGCCGCCTCTGCCGAGGAGTACCCACCCCGGCGGATGCGCTCGACCTGACCCACAAGGTTGCGGGTGGAGCAGTGGAAGTACCAGCTCCCGTGATCGACTTTCGGCAGTCTTGGGCACGCCTTGCCCAATGGCCGGCTGGTCGCCGGGTTGAGGCAACCGCACCGCTTAACAATCGCACCGTGGCTGTTCATGTTCGGTACGTATTCAGCGTGAGGTGGATGGTCGGCGGCCGGTTGTCTACTGTGGCTGACCGGCTGGCAAGATCATGGTGTGCAGCCCGAGCCGCAGATGCCGCCCTCGTATGAGGAGTTGCTGGCTATGCTGGTTGAGCTGCGGGAACGGGTCGAGCGGCTGGAGGCCGAGAACGCGGAACTGCGGCGTCGGTTGGGGTTGAACTCGTCGAACTCGTCCAAGCCGCCGTCGTCGGACGGGCTGGCCAGGCCTCGGCCGCAGCCGGGCGAGAGTAAGAGCAGTGGCCGGCGGCGGGGTAAGCAGCCGGGATCGCCCGGGTCGACGCTGGACCTGGTCGCCGACCCCGACCAGGTGGTGCAGCATCGGCCGGTCCAGTGCGCCAACCCGGCGTGCGGCGCCGGCCTGGATGGTTGCCGGGAGTACGGGCGGCAGCGTCGGCAGGTGGTCGAGTTGCCCGAACCGCGGCCGGTGGTGACCGAGCACCAGTTGATCGCGCTGCAGTGCGCCTGTTGTGGGCAGGTCACCGAGCCGAAGGCGCCGGACGGGGTGTCCGGCAGGGTTCAGTACGGCACGGATGTCAAGGCGGGCGTGGTGTATGCCCGGGCCGCGCAGTTCCTGCCGTACGGGCGGGTCGCCGCGCTGATGGGTGACCTGCTCGGGGTGCGGGTGTCGACCGGGTTCGTGTACCAGGTGGTGGCCGAGGCGGCTCGCCGGCTGGGCCCGTTCACTACGCACATGGCGGCGCTGCTGCACGTGCAGGACGTGTTGCACGCCGATGAGCCCCCGGCCCGGGTCGCCGGTGGGTTCAAGTACGTGCACGTGGCGTGCACGCCGTCGTTGACGTTGTTCCACGTCGGTGGCCGGTCCGCGGCCGACGTCGACGCCGGTGGGGTGCTGCCCGGTTTCACCGGCACCCTCGTACGCGACGGCTACGCCGCCTACCGGCACCTGACCGACGCCGGGCACGCCTGGTGCGGGGCGCATCTGATCCGGGACCTGCGCGGGGTCCACGACAGCGATCCGGCCGGTCAGGGCTGGGCCGAGGTGATGGCCGGCACCCTGCTGATGGCCAAGCAGATGACCGAACACGCCGTCGCCGCAGGCCGCGACGCGCTGACCGAGGCCGAGGTCAGCCATATCCGGGCCTGTTACGCCGGGGCGGTCGCCTACGGCCGCGAGTGCAATCCGCCCAACCGCGACGGCGAGGTGCCGCGAGCCGGCAAGCTGGTCGAACGCTTCGCCACCCACCGCGACATGATCCTACGGTTCACCGTCGACCTGGCCGTACCGTTCACGAACAACCAGGCCGAACGTGACCTCCGCCCGGTCAAGCTCCAGCAGAAGATCTCCGCCACCTGGCGCACCCTGCAAGGCCTGGCCAACTTCGCCGCCCTGCGTTCCTACCTGTCCACCGCCGCCAAGCACGGCATGGACGCACTCGACGTGCTCAAACAACTGTTCACAACCGGGCCGTGGCTACCCCAGACCGCCACCTCAAGCTGAATACGTACCATGTTCGTCGTCCTCTCCCGAGTTGGTGTAGGGACACCTTGATGGAGAGCCGTACCGCAATTGCCTGTATCTGTTAGATATTGCAGGTATGTGCCGAATGGTTGTGATAAGGGTGAGGGCTCCGCGGAGAGATTGATCGGGTCTCAGAGACGTGCGCGAACGGGCAGATGGATTCGATGTCTGTAGCGGACCTTGGGAACCGCAATGTCGGAGGCCTGCCGGAATCGTGGAGGAGTGGACAAGGGCCGTGTCCCGGCACGCCGCGCGAACTCAACACCGGCACCTTCGGCTCGCGTCGCCCAGCGCCTTGATCCGGGGGACGGCGCCACGATCGCCTCGCACCGTATCGTTGGCAGCGATGTGGATTCGTGAGGTCGATATTCCGGCTGTCCTGGTCAACGAGTTTAGGGCTGGCAACCTGGTGCTGTTCGTCGGCGCTGGCGCCTCGGTCGACCCACCGGCGAGACTGCCGTCGTTCGTGGGCCTGACCAGGCAGATTGCGGTCGATGCCCGCCAGGACTTCGACGAGGCGGAGTTGCAGCGTCATCCTGACGTTCTGCTGGGCCGGATCGAGGACCGGGCCGTTGACGTCCACCACATCATCAAGACGATCATCGGCGATGCCGCGTCGGAGCCAAACGACCTGCATCGGGCGATCGCCCGGATTGCCGCGTCGGGCTCGCCGGTGCGGATCGTGACCACGAACTATGACCTGCACCTGTCCGCAGCGCTGCGAGACCTGGGCGCAACTTTCCCCGAGTATCGTGGCCCGGCCGTGCCGATGGGCGACGACTTCGACGGCATCGTGTACCTGCACGGCGACCTGACGCAGGAGTCCAGGCATCTCATCGCGACCGAGGGGACCTCGGGCGCGCCTACCTGACCGACGCCTGGGCGGCACGGTTCGTCGAGCGAATGTTCGCCAGGTACACGGTGCTCTTCATCGGCTACAGCCACAACGACACGGTCATGCGGCTGATCGCGCGAGGCATCGGCGGCGCGAGACGGCGGCGTTACGCGCTCACGCATGAGGTGGACCGCGACGTCTGGAAGACGTACGGCGTCGTTCCGATCAGGTACGAAGTCGTCGGAGACTCACACGCGGCGCTCGCCGACTCGCTGAACGGCTGGGCGGATCTGACGTCCATGGGATTGAATGACCATCGGCAGCGGATCGCCCAGCTGGTGGGGGCGCCGCCATCATTAGTGCCCGAGGAGGACTCGTACCTCGAAGACGTTCTGAGTGACGTGGACCGTGTGCGGTTCTTCGCCGAGCTCGCCGATCATCCGGGCTGGTTGTCGTGGGCCGCCGGGCGCTCGCGGTTTCAGGCAATGTTCCGTGCGGACGCCTCGCACGACCCTTGCACTGTCGTGCTCGCCGATTGGTTCGTCGAGCGATTCGTCATGAAGGAGACGCGAACGGAGGAGGCTCTGGCGGTCCTGTACGACGGAGGCGGCCTGCCTGCGCCGGTGCTATGCGCGGCCTTGGGACGGCACCTGCACCGCCGATCCGGACTGCGGCCCCCCTGGCTTGGTCCGTGGCTCGCAGTGCTGATCCAGCACGCCGGCGACGAGGACACGCACTGGCTCGAGTACGCGCTGCTGAAGTGCGGCTCACCTGCGGATCGCGTGGTGGCCTTGCTGCTGTTCGACAGCCTGACGCAACCCCGTCTCCGGCAACGTGCCCGGGCCTCTGGCGGGAAACCGTCGTTCGAGATCACCCTGCGTGGGTCCGTGGACCACCTGGACGAGGCCTGGACAGAGTTCTTCCGGCCGATCCTCGCCGAGGTGGCCGCCGCAATCCTGGCGATCGCGGACCGCCAGCTGCGACGAATCTCGGAGCTGCTAACCGTCTCCGGGGCGGCACGACCCGGCTGGGACCCCGTGTCGTTCAGCCGATACAAAATCGAGCGTGATGCTGGCGACGAGATTCGCCAGTCCGTGGACGCGCTCATCGACACCGCCCGAGACTGCGTTGAGGCTTTGCTGGCGGCCGGCGGGCCGTCCGGTCCGGGCTACCTCGACACCTGGGCCGCCTCCGACCTCCCGATCCTGCGCCGGCTCGCCCTGCATGGCTGGACCTACCGCACCGACATCGACGCGACGGCCAAGCTCGCCTGGCTGCGCACGACGGGCTGGCTCTTCGAACACCAACTGCGGCCCGAGGTGTACCACCTGATCGCGAACGCGCTGCCCAACGCTCTGGCCGCCGAAGCGGATGCGCTGGTAGCCGACACCCAGACCTTGCCGGTCACCGGTCGCGACGACGAGCACGTCGCCTACCTACGCTTCAACGCCCTGACCTGGCTGGTGCGATCAGCACCCGCCCTGACGTCGGCGCGAGCCGCGCTCGAGGAACTCCAGGCCGCCTACCCACGATTCCAGGCGCGCGAACAGCCCGACCTCCTACGCTCGCGGATCGAGGTCACGACCCTTCCGGAGCAGCCGCCGATGACTGTCGACGAACTGCACGAGCGGATCACGGCGAACCCGGCAGCCGCAGTCGCGGAACTGCGGCGATACGAGCACGTGCAGCTTCCGTTCGACGGCCCTGACTGGAACGATGCGCTGCGCGTGCTCACGGCCGCTATTCACGACCACCCCAGCGATGGATTCGCCGTCCTGGCGGTCGCCGAGCCCCCCATCGACATCGTCACCGCGATGATTGACGGCTGGTCGGCGGCACCGCTGAACCGGACGACCGCCGTCGCCGTGGTGCAGCGCATTCTTGACCTGGAACTCGAAGCGGTAGCCGACAGCGTCGCCCGGCTACTGGTCGGCGGCCTTGTCGACGCCGCCAACGCAACGAAGTGGCATCTGCTTCCGGAGGCGCGAAAACTAGCCGAGCTCCTGTGGGACGCGCTCGGGCCGGTTGACCCGCCGGACGGCGGACGGGACTGGTTCACGCTGGCGATCAACCGGCCAGCCGGGCAGCTCGCGCAGTTCTGGGTCCGGGCGGTCTCCGCCGACTGGACCGCCGCCGGTGACGCCTGGGAAGGTCTGCCATCAGAACTCCGGCGCCCGCTCGAAGCCATGCTGGGCGGACCGAACGGACCCACCTGGCTGGCTCAGCCCGTCCTGACCGGCCAACTGGCGTTCCTCTTTGGTGCCGACCGCCCTTGGTGCACGCAGTTCCTGCTCCCGCTGATGGCCTGGGCCGGAGACGCGGATAAGGACCGCCCGGTGCGGACCTGGACCGGTTACCTCACAACCGGTCGCATCACCGACGACCTGTTCGAGGCAGGACTTCGCAACGCCTACCTCGACGCTATCGAACAGGCCGATCGGCTGCCGGACGACCTACGGCGCGCCCTGCCGGCGCACCTCGCCGCGATCGCCGTATACGGCTCGACCGATCCGCTCACGTGGGTGGAGGAGTTCACCGCCCGGGCCGAAGAAGAACAGCGGATCCGATGGATGACCGAGGTGGCGGACACGCTCGGCAACCTAGCGCCGGACATCGTCGAGCAGCAGTGGCAGCGGTGGATGCAGCGATACTGGCAGCGTCGCCACAACAGCGTGCCCACGGCGCTGACGTTCGGGGAGGCCTCGGCGCTTGCGACCTGGATCCCGTGGCTGACGGACTCACTGGCGGTCGGCGTTGACCTGGCCACGAGACACCGGGCCGGCCTCACCGAACACCACACCCTCGACGATTGGACCGACGAGCGCCTCGCGCAAGCGCCGGCCCTGTTCGCCCGGCTCCTTGCCCACCTGCTGACGGGCACGACGCCGCCGATCTGGGACGATGTCGCACGAGTGGCGCTGGCGGTCAAGGACGACGCGGAACCAGCAGCCTTTAGCGTCATCCGCGACCAGGCATTACGCCTCGGCTTCTCCAGCGCCGCCAACTGGTGAGCTGCAGGGCCGCGGAGCCGTGCCACGAGTCGTGCAACCGGATCGGCGGCAGCCCCGTCCGGTTGACCAGCAGCCGCAACCGCTGAGTGAGATAGCCCGGATGGACCGCGTCCCTCGGGGCCGGTGAACACATAACCGCTGTCCTGCCAAACCTTCCCGATTGCGGCCCGCGCGCTACGCCGTTGGCGTTGCCGCTCGCGGTGCTGGCGCAACACCCCACGGTGTGCTGATCCAAGGTCACGCTCCGGCGGCTGGTCGCGGACTTCGGTGGCCCTTTGTGCACGTCGTAGCCGGCGGGTGCGCTGCCGCACCACCGACAACTGGCCGGCGTACAGGTCGACCTCGCTCCAGCCGCAGGCCGGCGGCCTCGTCGCGGCGCCGTCTGCGCAGGGCGATCAGCACAGGGCGAACAGGCCGCCGACGCGGACGTAGTCGAGGAAGGCGGCCAGTTGTGGTGGTGTCCCTACCGCGATGACGGGCCGCTCGCCGGTGGCCTTCCACTCGGCGATGCGGACCTCGGTCCAGACCTGGGCTTGAGAACTGGGGCGTACGGGTAGTTCCAGGTGGCAGGCCGGGGTGTTGGCGATCAGGTCCTCGGGCATGGTGTCGGCGTACGGGTAGACGTGCACAGCCAGGTACAGCTAAACGCGCACAGCGTCGTGTAGACCCACGATGAGGCGAGCGAGGCACGTCCGACGCTTCAACCATTAGCGAATCGACCAGCGGACTCAGCGAATCCCACAAGATCGATTCGGCGGCCACGTGACGTTTCGATACGACGACCCGTCGCCGACCGTGGGGCGCATCCGCTTCTACAGACGAGAGGACGTTTGCCGACGGGCCATCTGGACACCTGTACGTCATGTTCGATGACTTCACGGACGAGCGGATCGACGTCGGGGAGGTGGAAATCCGAGTTCGACATGCCGGACAAGGCCGTCCGGTTCTCCTCATCCACGGACATCCGCGTACCGGATCGACGTGGCATCGGGTCGCACCGCAACTGGTTGAACGGGGATTTGCCGTCGTCTGTCCGGATATGCGCGGCTACGGGCAGTCGGGGAAGGCGCGGATCCTCCCCGACCACTCCCAGCAGTCCAAGCGAGCCGTGGCAGCAGATTTCGTCCGGCTGATGAACGCTCTGGGACACCCGAGGTTCGCCGCGGTCGGGCACGATCGTGGCTCTTATGTGGCGCTGCGCCTGGCACTGGACCATCCCCACGCAGTCAGCCACCTGGTCGTACTCGACGGCGTGCCGATCAGTGAGGCCCTCGCCCGGTGCGACGCCAAGTTCGCCCGCGCTTGGTACCACTGGTTCTTCTTCGCCCAGCCCGACACGCCAGAGCGGGTGATCAACGTCGATCCCGACGCCTGGTACACCAGCAAGGCCCGGCCCGAGAGCATGGGAGCCGAGAACTATCAGGAGTTCCGGCAGGCCATCCACAACGCAGCCACGGTGCGGGCGATGCTGGAGGACTACCGCGCCGGCCTCGGAGTCGACCGGGAGCATGAGGAAGCCGATCGGCGCGCCGGTCGCACCGTAGGCTGTCCGACACTCTTCCTCTGGTCGACTCAGGATGACATGGAGAACCTGTACGGTGACCCGCTCGCGGTCTGGGCAGCGTGGGCCGACGATCTCCGTGGCCATCCGATCGAGTCCGGACACCACGTTGCCGAGGAGAATCCCGACGACCTGACCGCAGCGCTGCATGACTTTCTTGCCTGAAAGTCTCGCTCCGCCCATCGTCCCCTGATGCCGCAATGCGCGCGCAGCTTGGACGCCATGACAGTCACCGTTAGTAACCGAGATCTCGGCTCGACCCAGGCAGCGATAGTCGTTGAGGCGCGCAGCAGACTTAGTTTGCATGCCACGTCTTCACGAACCGACGATATAGTTCGGGATGCACAGCCTTCAGGGCCGCGACGAGGTGGATGGATTGGTCCGCGAGGGCGGCGGCGTGCTGCGCGCGAATGGAAGGCGGTGCTGGCCGGTCGAGATTGGCGAAGCACGCCTCAAGGTCGATGAACGTGTTCTCGATGGGGTTGACCAGGTCAGCGATTGGCTCATGTTGGTCAGAATCGAGGCAGGAGAGGTCGGCTGCGGCCAGGAGGCGTTCGAGCCCCTCGGGGCCGTCACTCCAGATGGTTTCGTCGGCGGGTGCGGGAAGAACCTTGGGCGCAAGGGCAGGGTCGGAATCCGCGAGGAACGTCTGGTATTTGACCGCGTAGACGTAGAGATCAACAACGGTGTCGAGAGCACTTTCGTCTGTGGTTGACGCGGCGGCGGTGGCGACGTTGGCGAGTCGGTCAACCTTGCGGGCGATGTTGGCCAGGATCGAGATTAGCTCCCCGCGGCGCTTCCATGAGTTGCCGTAGGCGGCGTCCTTGACGCGATGCAGGCGGGTGACGACGTCCTTGAATTCACGGGCGTGGGGGCCGTCTTCGCTGGGCGTGGTCTGGGCATCGGGTTCGGCCACGGTCAGGGTCTGGGTGTCGAGGTCGAAGTAGACGGTGCCGCCGCCGAGCCGGCGTAGGGCGCGCCAGGCGGTGAAGCCGGTGAGGATCGCCTTTTCCCAATCGGCCGCGCGGTGGGCGCCGACTTCGAGGTGGGCGACCATGCCGTGGATGACGTCGAGCAGGTCGTTGTCGACGTGATTCTTGCCGTCGAGGTAGCGGTGCCGGCTGGCGTAGGAGAAGACGAGGGCCGAGATGCCTTCCTCGATCGCGATTGCCCGGCCGCCGTCCTCGGCTTCGTCGGTCTCGGGGTTGCTGCGGCGCTTGCGTTTGAGCAGGGATCGCATGACGGGGGACCAGCCGAGCACCGCGGCGTAGGCGAGATGGAAGATGTCGTGGAAGCAGTACCCGTCGGCGATGTGGGACGCGTTGGTGATCGGGTCACCCACCGCGACGCCGTCGCGGGTAAGGACCGAGGTTTCGCGGCCGTTCGAATTCTTGGTCAGGGTGAAGACGAACTCGGCGCGTCGAGGAAGTTGTTCGTGGTCGTCGTAGCCCCCGTCGAACGGGATGGCTTCTGCGGGGGTGTGCCGCCAGCGGTCGGTGATCTTGCTGAGGTTCGCCGTGGCGATGTCGTCGAGGTCGAGACCGAGGTGATGGGCTGCGGCGGAGACGTACCAGAGCACGTCGCCGAGTTCCTCGCGCATCCGTACGCGGAACGCCGGGTCGGCAGGCCCATCGCGCAGCTGCTTCTTGTAATGGGTCAGGACCGTGCCGGTCTCTCCCGCGAGACCGAACAGCGCGATGGCGAGGGCGTCCTCGCTGGCCTGAGGGGGCTGGACGGTCTTGATCGCCGAGCGCTGGTACGCCTTCATCTCCACGCGATGCCCTCCTGTCGATGACGGAATTTCCGACATCGAGTCTGAGTATCGCACAGACGTGGTACGATCGGCCACGGTGAAGGATTTTCCGACATGATCGGGGACGAGTAGTTGCAGCACAGAGCTAGTCCGACGGTCGAGGCGATCGTTGACGTGATCATCCGGCTGTTGGCCGAGGAGCGCGGAGAGTCCGAGGCGGACGTGCGCGACGCGCTGGAGGAGCAGGGCTGGGAGATGCCTATCGACTCCCTTCGCATCGTCGAGATCTTGGTGAAGGTGGAAGACGAGTTCGGCGTCGAGGTGCCGGCAGATGTCGACTCCGCGCGGTCAACACGGTCGGTGCGCGCGTTCGCGGACGTCGTCCGTCTCGCCTGCGCGGTGGAAGAACGGAGTCAGTCATGAAGACGGAATCAAGGCCGGAGGCGGGGCGCTCCCGCGAGTGGGGGATCCTTGGCGAGCGCCTGAAGGACGTTCGGGAGTACCTCAACTTCACCCAACAGTGGGTGTCCGAGCAGACCGGGATACCGCGAACCGCCATCGGTGAGATCGAGCGTGGCAGCCGACGGGTCGACAGCTTCGAGTTGAAGAAACTTGCGCGGCTGTATCGCTATCCGATCAGCTACTTCCTGGACGAGGACCTCGACGCCGTCCCCGCCGAACACGCCGTGATCGGCCTGGCCCGACGGTTGACCAACCTCAAACAGGAGGACCGCGATCAGGTCATGAAGTTCGCGGCGTTTCTCGAGCTGTCCTACCAGGCGGACGCGGAGAACGACGACGACCGGACCAACCCGGACAACCGTGGAGCCTCATCGTGAACTGGTTGATGGCTCACCGAGTCGCGGGGATCGCCGCGGCCAATTTGCGCCGCCGGCTCGGGCTCTCCGAGGGTGAGTACGTCGACGCCTTCACGGCCCTCGAACTGTCCGGCCTGACGGTCATGGGCCAGGACATGCCGAACCTGTTCGGCGCATTTGTCCCACCGCAACCAGGTCGGCACGGTGGCATCCTGCTCAACAGCAGGATGAGTGAGGCGACGATCCGTCACTCGGCCGCCCACGAACTCGGCCACGCGGAGATGGGTCACGGCAACTGTGTGGCCGAGGGCCTCGACCCTTTCGCCTCCTCGCGAGGCAAGCAGTGGTCCGATGAGGAGAAGCAGGCCGAGGCATTCGCGGCGTGGTTCCTGATGCCCATCCCCGCCGTCAAGACGGCCCTCATCCGCCTGGGCCTCGACGTGCCGCGGGAGGCCATGGACGCCTACCAGCTGTCGCTGCACCTGGGCACGTCATACCGTGGCACGGTACGCCACCTCGGGAGTCTCCGGATGATTCCACCAGGCGTCGGCAGCGGTTGGGCGGGCATCCCGCCAGCGCGGTTGCGTGCCCAGCTCTGCGGTCGACGTCGAGATCTCCCGGCGCGGGTATGGGATCTGACTGGTCTGACGGAGGGCTGCCGACTGCCGGTCGATCGCGGCGATCGCCTCATCGTCCGCGCCCCGTGGCTCGGCTCGTCCCCGACCTTCACCGGTCCGGTCGGGGTCACGATGCGCGTCGAGCCGCAGACGGTCGCGCCGGGGGAGGGAGCAGAGTTCGACATCGTCGACGACATCGCCACCGAATCAACGCTCACACTGACGTCCGACAGCGGTTCGGAGCGGTGGTCAGTCACCCTGATGGCGACACCGCCATCGCGTGAGGGTCTCATCGCGAGTCGACGACCACCAATCATGATCGGACCGGCTACGAGGGCGGGGCGATGACGATCATCACCGTGCAAGCCCCGAATGTCTCCACCGCGTGGCTGTCCGCCGCAGCGCAGCTACACGCCCAGCCCCGCCGTGAGGCCTTCCACGCCGTCGTGCACATCGACGACCCGGTCGCCGAGAACCCTGAGATCCGTACGGCGGTCGATGGGATTCTGCGGGGCGAGAATCTGCAGACCATCGAGACGGTGGCGAACACCATCTTCCCGGCAGGCATCGCCGCGTCGAGCCATAGCCACGCCGAGCTCGTCGAGCGGTACCTCCGGATCTTGCCGGTCTTGCGGAGGTTCCCGAAGAATGAGCGCGGCGCCACCTACTTCAGCCGACTCGTGCAGTACCCCACCAAGAACGGGCCCTTCGATCAGATCGGTGCCGTCATCGACCGGGTCGGGATCGAACGGCGCACCCCCGGCGGAAAGCGCGCCCGCTACGAGGTTGGCGTCGCAGGCGGAGACGACACTGAGAGCACGGCCAATCAGATCTACATCCCCGGGACCGACAACAACCCCATGGCCTTCCCGTGCCTGAGTCACTGCTCGTTCCAGTTCGACAGGAACGATCGGCTGCACCTACTCGCGACCTACCGAAGCCAATACCTGCTCCAGCGCGGGTACGGCAACTACCTCGGCCTCGGCCGGCTTCTCGCCTACGTTGCCCAGCAGACGAACCTCCAGGTCGGTCAGCTCACCGTCGTGGCCGGGCTCGTCCGCCTGGAGAATCCAATCCTGCCGGTCCGGGCCATTATCAAACAGTTCACGCCGAGCGTGCCCGTGCGTTAAGGCGCCCGGACAGGCGCGCTCACGCCGGTCGGTAAGCCATCGCAGCATCCAGGACGTTTCGAACCGCAGGGTCGTCCAGCACCGCGAGACAGTCTTCCGCGTACGTGGAGAAGCTGGTGAGCATCGCCGTCACCTGCGGGTCGACGCCGCGGGCCGTGAGGTCAGTGCTCTCGATGTGAAGGTCGCGGTAGATGCGGGCACCCAAGCTGTCCAGCGCCGTCGCGAGGACCGTCACAGCATGTGCATACGCCGGCTCAACCTCGGTCAGCGGGTTCTGCGGCATCATGCGCTCCTTGCAGGATAGTTGGAGGTTTTGCCGGGATCGGCGGCGTCAGGCAGCGGCGTCACTGATCAAGCCGCCCATTGATGCCCCACTTCGGCGGAAACCACGCTGTCAGGGCTTCTGGTTCCAGGACATGGCGGTAGGACTGCTTGATCCGGGTACGCCCGCTGATCCCGGCCACGTCGGGATGAGCGACGCGGGCGTACTTGTCGACCTCGCAGAACAGGTTCTGGCAGTCGACCAGTTGCAGCCGCCGGCCGCCGAGCGTGGCGAACGTGAGGCCTAGCCGCGACCAGTGCTCCTCTTGCGTATCTGCGACGTACCGGATGATGTCCTGCTCGATGCCGTGAGCGGCGATCCCGAAGCATTTCCGGATGCCGTCCCGGGCGCCGGGGCCAGCCATCACGAAGTCCATCTCGTCGAAGTCGAGGGCGGACGTGTAGTTCAGGTCGATGAGAAGTTGATAGGCGAGAAAGTCACCGAAGGCAGGTAGTGCCCGCAGGACGTTGAAGGCCTCGCGCATGCTGTCGGCCGACTGGAGACGCTCCGGCACACCGCTGGTCATCATCGCTTCGATCAGCCGCAGATGGTTGCGATGCTTGCGAGCCTCGCCAAACTGCGGCGGCGGAATCACATAGGCAGCTGAGTACAGTCGCTGACCCGCCGTGAAAGCCTCCGTCAGGATGCCGTCGTAGTCGGCGAACCGGTAGTCCCGCCAAGACGGGGTTCCGAGACCGGCGCCTAGGATGCGCCAGGTCGAGATCCGGTTGAACAGCTTGAACAGGACCGTCCGGAAGAAGACCTCCTCCCACGCCTGGTCGCCTGTGTAGATCACGTCCCGGATCAGGTACTGGCTCACACGGTCGGCAGCCCGGTAGCAGTTCGTGAAGCGGTGCTGGCCCAGAATCGGGTCGTTGGTCCACGGCGCCGGAGCCCCTCGAAGCCGCGCCAAGTAAATGCTCTGCCGCGCGACCGCAAAGCGCCAGTAAGTGTCGAAAACCGCCGAGGGCTGCAGCGGACGGCCCGCCACGATGACCTCTCGACCACCTGCTGGCGGGAGACCTCGCTCGTGCTCGAGTACGGCCTGCCTCATATAGCTACTATATATTAGTTACACTCCTGGCGGGTACAGAGAGCGAGGTGACGCGTGGATCTGCTGAAGGACTCGCCACGCCGGACGACCTCGGTGCAGTGGCCCGCTGAGGTAGACGATCATTTGGATCTGCTCGTCGCGCTGGTGGCAGCTCAAGGAGTCCCGGTCAGCCGAGCTCAGCTGTTGTCGGCCCTAGTCGCCGACGCGCAGCTCAACGGCAAGGCTCTTTCCCAGGTCGTCCGCCGATACCTGGGTGGCCTGCAAGTTGGCGACCTGGCTGCGGCAGCGCCGCCGTCCGACGGCCTGCCCACCACGCCACGGCGCGGCCGGCGGCGTTCAGCGGCGTGACCGTGCCGCATCAGACGCCCTCTCACTTGGGGAAGTTTGCCCTGACGACCATCAGATTTGAGGCGTTTAAAGACTTTCTGCCCGTTTGAGGGCGGTTCGTGATCCGGCCGGGGCGGCCGCGTAGGCGAACCTGGCATCTTTTGTGATCGTCGACGAGCGGCAGGTGGTCCCGCGGTCGGTGTTTGTCTGATAGCGGATCGTTGCGAGAGACTCTGGTGTGACCACGGACCCGGCGGACCTACCGCATCGCGGCGAGTCTCACCGCCAGGAGCGTGACGGCGTACTCGAGGTCGAGATCGCCGTCACAAAGCAACTGCGGTGGATCCTCCGCGAGCAGCCGATCCTTGACTACGGAGTCGACGCCCATTTCGAGGTGGTCTCGGAGAACGACAGGGTTACCGGCAGGCTCATCGGCGCACAGATCAAGAGTGGGGAGTCCTACCTCGAGCCCGTCGCGGGCGGGTGGAACTTCACGAAGGGCAAGCTCAAGCACTACAACTACTGGCTTGGACACAGCCTGCCGATCGTGCTGATCTTGCATGATCCGCGGGACGACAAGTTGTACTGGCAGGTCGTTGACGAGACGACCGCGACCGTCACCGGGGCCGGGTTCAAGGTCTTCGTGCCGGCGAGCAATGTTCTCGACATTTCGGCGAAGCCGAAACTCGAAGATCTTGCACGCCGGGCCGGTGCGGCGGCCCTGGCCGTGTATGACGGGTCGCTACAGCTGCTGCCGTGGGCTGCGGTCCGGGCACTGCGCACGGCGGAGACGGCGGACCGGACGGGAGCAGCCCGACTCGCGCAGCTTCTGGCTGACGGCCGTGTTCGTCCGACCCATGCGGTTCAGCAGGTGCTGGCGGCGAAGCCCAGTTGGCTGGTCGACAGCGCCGCCGCCGTCGAGCTGTGGGCCGCGACTGCTGGGTTTGCTAACGCTCACGGGCTGCCCGACCTCGCCATTGAGGCGTTCGATCGGTGCGTCGAGGTGGGCGGCCCGCAGGCCGCCCGGCGGCGCGCACTGGCCGGCTGGACGTTGATCGGTGCCGGTCGACGGGACGAGGCTCGGGCCTATCTCGATCAGGCAAAGACGGACGGCGCGGTCGTCTTGGCCGACGTTGGACTCGCTGCCCTCGCGATCCCGGCCGACGACGCACAGCAGGTGGAGGCGCCACCGTCACTTCTGGAGGCGACGGACGCGGAGATCGATGCCGAACCTGCCTTGGTCAACTTCCTCGCTGAGCAGCGGGTCCGCGCCGGTGACATCGATGGAGCCGTCGCCCTCATCCGCCGGGTCGTCGACGGGGTGGAGCGGTGTGATGCCTCGATGCGGCTCAGACTGGCGGAGTTGCTGCGCCGCCGCATCCAGGAACACGCCGGATACGGCGGACCCGACAGCGTGGAAGCACGCCGGTACGCACGTTCCGCTCTGGAGGAGTATCGCTGCTGGTGCGGCCCGAGCGAGAACGCGCTCGGTGAACTCCTCGATCTTGAAATCCTCGACGGCGATCTCATCACCGTGGTGGAGCTCGCCCTTCCCGCCGCCGCGGGAGGAAGAGCCACCGAGCGAGAGGCCAACGCTCCCGAGATCGCCCGCCGCGGCGCCACAGCGGCCTTGTTGTGCCAGCGCCACGACGCATTGACACTCTTCCGGCAAATTCTCGAGGGGGACCCGTACCTGGCTCAGTTGGACGCTCAGAAGCTTGAGATCCATGGCGGCGACGTGGACGAACTGCGACGGGCGTGGCAGCACGCGTTGGACGTCGCCGTCGATGACCGCAGCCTGGCCTCGTGCTCACTACGGTTGGCCGACCTCGGCGTCTGGCCCATTCCTAAAGCCGAAAACTTGCTGGCCCGATCGATCATCCCGGAATGGTCGTACCGCTTGGCAGAGGCCGTCGCCCGCGCCGCCACCGGCGACCCGGGCGGGGCGATGACGGTGCTTCGCGCCCTCGCGCAGGATCGCATCGACGCCGCCCTGCGCCTGGTGATGGTGATCGAGCAGTATGAAGGGGCGACTGCAGCCGCCCACGAGTGGCGACAGCAGTACGACCAATGGCAAGATGTCGCGCTCGCCGATGTGCTGCCCAACGCATCCTGGACGGGCGACGACGGAATTCCGTCGCTGATCGCCGACCTGCTGGCTGACCAGAGGATGTCAGGCGACGCCCGCGCCCGGCTACGCCGCCGCTTCGTCCACCACCTGCGCGAGAACCGTCAGTGGGACCGCGTCGCCCGGGTGTGCCGAGCCGGACTACAGGAACGCCCCGATGACTACCTGGCCTGGAGCTTCGCCTTGGCCCTGCACGAGACCCATCGGGTCCCGGACGCGCGAGCGGCCCTCGCCCAGCACCGTCCCGCGCTGGACTCCGAGCAGCAGGCCCGGCTGTGGGCCCGACTTCACATCGGTGTCGACCTCGACAACGTGGACGCTGTGGTCGCGGCCGACCTCGCCGAGCGATTCTCCAGCGTCCCGGCCCTTGCCGAACAACTGACAACGTTCTTGCGCCGGGAACAGCATCGCCGGCGGCGAGATGACGTACCGGAGTGGCCCCGGGAGTTCCAGGCCCGGGTCGACGCGCTGACCACTGCGATATTCGGCGCCGACGATCCGGACGCGGTCGCCGAGACCACGGTGGCCCAGCGGCTCGGCGAAATCGGTTACGAGCGACTGGAAGATCTACGGCGCAAGGTGGAGCAAGGCCATGAGCCCTTGGCGGCGTTGGCGTCGCTGGCCCGCAGCCCGTACGGCAAGATGCTCCTACTTCGTACCGTCGGCATGACGCTTGCCACCGACCCCGAACCGGGTATCGCCGCGGTCGGGGTGTCGACTGCTCGCGAGGCGCTCGCGCGACGCGAGGTCGTGATGGATCAGTCGGCGTACTACCTGCAACTCCTGCTCGGCCGCGACGGTGAGCAGCTGCGGATGCGCTTCGCGAAAGTGCATGTGCCCGCGACCGGCGCCGTAGACGCCAGCAACACCCGCGACAGCGTCTGGGCCACCACTGCCGCTGAACACACCTTCGGCGTGCACAACGGGCAGTTGCGCCGCGAGACGATTCCCGCCGCTCGCCGCGCCCGCCTGCGTTCTCTCGCAGCCGAGCTCGAACAGGTCACCACCCGGGCAATACATCACGAGGTCGCACCCAGCGCAGGGCCCGCCCACGACGCGATTGAACTCGCCCGCCGCCTCGGCATCGCCCTGTACGCCGACGACGTCGTCCTTCGCCAACTCGCACGGGCGCACGGAGTACCGGCATTCGGCACTTCCGACCTGATCACCGCAACCGACACCCCCACCGCCCACGCGGACGAGATGACCCGTCGCCTCGCGGCCGAGTACGTTGTCGATCTTCCGCTCGATGGCGACGACCTCGCACAACTCGAAACCGACGGTGAGTGGCGCGGCGCTGGCCGGCTCAACCTCAGCCGCAGCCAGTGGTGGACCCACATGAACGCGGCCAGCCTCGATGCATGGCGCGCCGCCGCTCGAGCAGCTGCCCTAATCTCCAACGACAACCTCGTCGTGGTCACCAAATACGCGCTCCACGGCGCTCTATACGCGTGCTCGCCTGGGCACCGCACACAGCGATACCTGCAAGTCGTCGTCGCTGCGCTCGACTCCATCCACGAAGCCGGGCTCCAGATTCCCGATGACTTCCTCGATGCGCTGAAAGCGGCAACGGTCGAAAACATCGCTCCAGGAGACCGGTTCGTCTTTCGTGCCTTGATCGACGCGCTACACGCACGAGGCGTCGACGACGCGACCGGCGTGGCAGCGGACATGCTCCCGGAGGTTGCAGCCGACGCGGCCACGTGGGGCTGATTGCGCAACGAGGCCCGCTGAGCAAATGGTCGGCTTAGCTTGGCGTTTAACCTGCCGGCCCGATTAGCTGCGGATTCGGCCGGGGATCAGTCTGTGCTCTGTGGACAGCGAGCGGCCTTGGCGTGATCATGGTGTTGCTGAGACATTAATGATCGACACCAAGGCCGTGAGGATGAGTGTGCTGGATGACGCTGCCCGCGTCGAGGCTTTAGCGGTGCTGTCCACGTTCCGGACCGAGTTCTACCGTTGTCTGACCGCCCGTGCTGACGCCCTGTTCGAGGTGACTGACGCGCTGCTGTGCACGGACGGGCCGGTCAGGTCGCTGGTCGATCTGGTGCTGGCGCCCGGACACCGCTGCGGCCACGGCGGCATGTACGACGGGTTGAACTGCGGACGCGTTGATGTCGGGAGGCTGCGCCGGGCCGTGGCGGGCCTGCCGGTGCCGCGGGCCGCCGACGGGCGGATCGTTCTCGCTGTTGACGTCAGCCCGTGGCTGCGCTCCGATGCCCAGACCAGCCCGGACCGGCTGTTCTGCCACGTCTACGGCCGGGGCAAGGGGCAGTCGCAGTTGATCCCGGGCTGGCCGTACTCGTTCGTCGCGGCCCTCGAAGCCGGCCGAACCTCGTGGACGGCGATCCTCGACGCGGTGCGGCTCGGCCCGGCCGATGACGCGGCCGCCGTCACCGCCGACCAGCTACGCGCCGTCGTGCAACGCCTCATCGCGGCCGGCCACCACGCACCGGGCGATCGGCGGATCCTGATCGTGTGCGACGCCGGCTACGACATCCCCCGCCTGGCGTTCCTCCTCGCCGACCTGCCCGTGGACCTGCTCGGACGGCTGCGCTCGGACCGGGTGATGGCACTGCCACCACCCCCACGGCTACCCCGGACGACGGGCCGGCCACCCAAACACGGCCCCGAACTCGCCCTCGCCGACCCCGACACCTGGCCAGCACCGCAGACCGTCACCACCACGCAGACCACCCGCTACGGCACCGCCACCGCGACCGCCTGGGACCGGGTCCACCCGAGGCTGACCCGCCGCACCTGCTGGCTCGACCACCGCGGCGACCTGCCGATCATCGAAGGCACCCTGATCCGACTGCAGGTCGACCACCTGCCCGGCGACCGCCACCCGAAACCGGTCTGGCTGTGGACCTCCATCACCGCGGCCACCGCCGCAGACGTGGACCGCAACTGGCAGTCCTACCTGCGCAGATTCGACCTCGAACACACCTTCCGGCTCCTCAAACAGACACTGGGCTGGACCCGGCCCAAGATCCGCACACCCGACGCGGCCGACCGGTGGACCTGGCTGATCATCACTTGCCACACCCAACTACGCCTCGCCCGCGGCCTCGCCGAAGACCTCCGCCGGCCCTGGGAACGACCCACCGACCCAGACCGGCTCACCCCAGCCCGGGTCCGCCGCGGGTTCCGCCACATCCACCCGAAGACCACCCACCCCGCCAGCGCACCGAAACCCAGCAAGGCCGGACCCGGACGCCCCCGAGGATCAAAGAACCGGCAACCCGCGCCCAGCTACGACGTCGGGAAGACCGTGAAACGCGCCCTATCCATCACCGAACGACGAAAGCAGACGGGTTAAACGCCAAGCTTAGAGAGTGTTGTGATACTTGGACGTGATCTTCGCAGAGTCCGAACTCAGTGCGGCACCCGAACACGGCTGCGACGAGCCCGTCTCCCCGACGCCCCCAGGCGCGGTGGTGGCCGCAGCCGAGCTGGCCTGCCGGGTCGCCATTGACGAACTGACCTACGACTGCCAGATGCCGGCCACACTGATTGAGGTATACGAGCCTCGAGCAGGCCGCTCCGGTCAGCAGCTACCTGACTGAGCTTGTCGATCAAAGCCGGAGCAGCCGGTCCCACAAATCATCAACCAGAGATCACCATCCCGCGACTGGCGCGAAGAACGGTGGCGTGTTACAGGTGCATTTGCCCCTTCCTGCTCAGCCGAACTCGCAGCGTGCCCAGCGATCGTGGCTGCTCGGTGGCTGCTCGTACGTCGGGGAATTGACGCCGACGTACGGCCACGCACGCGGACCAGACAGGACGAGCGAGGCCGGGCCTTCCATCTATGAATCAGAATGCCGCCAACGATCAGCGCGCTGACCTGCAAGCATGCAGCCGGACTTGGACGGACAGGCGGCCCTACGGCCGGACGGTTTTGGTGTAGAGTGCTTTTTGTAGCAGTGTGCTTCCGCAGCCTTGGACTACGGATCAGAAGGTTAGGGGTTCGAGTCCCTTCGGGCGCACAAGATCAAGAGGCGTCTGACCTGCAAGAACAAGGGTCGGGCGCCTCTTCGCTCTGTCACAGGTAGACGATTTGGTGCTCGAATGGTGCTCGTACGACGAGAATGCCTTATGTCCCGTCCGGTCCGTGGTCCGCACCGGTACGACAAGCGATGGCGGTTACATCGGTGTGGTGCGGGATCGGCGTAGAGAACGTGATCGCAGCGCCTTCGCCCTGGGCGCCCTGATCCTGATCTTCGTCCCGGTCCCTGGGACCTACCTCAATCCCGTGGCTCCGCCGCCGACTGGTTCGTGACTACGGGACGGCGGTCGCGCTGTCGGTGACAATGCGGGTCCGTGCGCGGCGTCGAAGGTTGATCGAGCGGGTCGTTCTTGTCGGTACGACGGGGTGGTCCGCGACGGCAGGGAGAAGGCGTCGACGTCCGCGCTGGCGAGCGTAAGTTGGGCGACCACTACGGGGTGCTGCTCCAAGAGGCGGCGGCGACCACGGTGCGTCGCCGAAATCGGCGCCGCGCAACTGTGGTTAGCCCAGCCCGGCCGTTCCATCACGCATTGGCTATCACGGTGAAGGTCCGGCCCCGCTCGATCCTTCGGCCGAAGTCCGGCAAATCTCACCGCCGGTCCCGCGGCCGCAGGGCGGTACTAGGCGGTTGGCTGCGATGCGGCCAGCCCCCGTTTCCTTCAGATTGTCCCGTCAGCGGCGGCGGGTCAGCACGACGCCACAGGCGACCATCGCGGCGTAGAGGACGTGCCAGATTGTGAGGGGGCAGATTTGCGACACCGTACAGCGGGGCCGCTGCTACTCCTCGTCGGGTGCGCCCAAGTGCGGGCGGTGCTCCGCGATCCATGCCTCCACGTCGCGTTTCAGCCACACTGCGCCCATCCCGAGCCGGTCGTACGGCTTCGGGAAGTCCGGGCGGTCGATGATCTGCCGCGTCCGCTGGCGGCTGACGCCGAGGCGCGCTGCGATCTCCCCCGCTCCGTACAGGTGCCGTGGCATGGCCGCAGGGTAGCCACGCGGTAACTGGTCAAACCGCAGCTTGGCGAGCCGCAAGACGTCACGTCGCAGGATGCACCTTGACAAGGGGCAGCCATCGACCAACGATGAGCGCATGCCGCTGACCAGGACGTCGCGCCCGGTACCCGTAGGCCCACGACACCGTCGGGATTGGCGGAAGGGATGGCGCCGATGCACCTGCGGCCTACCGTGGCCGTGCCCGGATCGCGGCCCAGTACCTCCGGCCGAACCGCCGACCTACAAGGGGACCGCCCCGGCGCCGCCCCCGTCATGGGGGCGGGAGGTGACGGCGCTGTACCCGCCGATCGGGCGGGCAGGGCACCTGACGCCCGCGCAGGCGCGACGGTCAGGCATCCAGCAGTGAGCGGGGTGCCGGCACGCCCCCACACACCGATGCGCCCCCTCTGGCGGTGCCGCCGCTGCGGCTGCCCTTGGCCCTGCTCCCCAGCCCGCCTGGCCCTGTTGGTGGAATACAAGGACGCCCGCTCGTCGCTGGCCGTCTCCCTATCGCTCGCCCTCGCTGACGCCCTGGATGATCTGCACCGCCTGGGCCTTGACACCGGCGGGGTGCACGCCCGGTTCCTCGGCTGGCTCCGCGCCCGGGGCGGACTGCCGCCATCGGCCGAGGGACACAATTGCGGCAAGCCACAGGCGCGGGCCTAGTCTGGGCGGCGACCGATCGAATCGCCAGCAGGTTACCCGCGGCTGAAGGGGCCTGTGGGGCTGACAGCCGCAGTCGCCGTCGGAGCCGGGCATGACCATCATCGGGGGGATGCGGACCCAAGCTGCCGACCACTGCCGACTGGTGGCGATCCGCGTCGACGAGCAGGTGCCGGCCATCATCGGGCTGGCGTTCGGGGCCGACCCGCATCGAAGCTCGCGCTGCTTCCTTGTTGCCTCGCCGCCTCACGCCTCACTACCTGCGCCGTTCATCGCTCACTTCCAGCAACACGGCGCCCGCGACGCCGGGGCGTCGTGCAACCAGTGCGGGCGAACGTTCAGCGAACGCCGCGACGATGTCGTCGGGTGCTCTTCCGCTCATCCACGGAAGCCTGTCCTGATTCAACTGCTCAACCGCCGTAGGTTCTCCGACGATGAGGTTTCCGATCAGAATGCGGAGATTTTGGGTCACGCTAACGGATGCGTTGTAATCGCCATAGTTGCGGCAAACCAGGTGATACCAGGGCCAGGAGTCACGAAGGACGGCGTTGGCGAAGGTTCGCTTCGCACGCCCGTGCCGCGCAGCCGTCTCTGCTAGTAAGAGTGCGCACCCCCACTGCGTGTGGTCCAGTGGGCCGTGTGGGCATGGACCGCATGGCGCGTAGCCGTGTGGGCCAGGCCGGTGATCGGTATAGAGGCAGTAGAGCCCAACTACACCGTCTTGCTGTGCCCGTCGGGCAAGCACCTCAGCCTGTAGTACATCGGGCTGCCGGGGAGCGGGCTGTTTCAGGTTGATATGGCCGGTCTCGGGATGTGCCCGCTTCGCCTGCACACGAAGCCCGACATAACCGTCCTGATCATGGAACCACCACAGCCAGTCGGCACCAAGGACTGACTCCTCATCCGCGCCGAACCGCCTGATGAAGATCTCGTGAGGACGAGCAGTTGCAAGCTCAAGCAGTAGATTGTCAGTGAACGTGGTCTCCCAGGGCACTAGCCCGACAGCCCTGCCTCGGCCGATATCGCGATACACCTTGGACGCAAGGTAGCGAAAGAGGTAGCAGAGGTCGGCTGAACCGGCCCAGGAGTTGAGGTCCATAGAAGGCGCATTCTGCCGCATCCTGTCGACCTGATCGAGGCAGGCGTTGCCCTTCTGGCCTGCTCCTGCAGGACCTCTCGCTTACAACTCTGTGCGTCGCGTCCGCAGGCGTCCGGCAACGGCTGCACGCTCGGAGCTTCGTCCGTGCCAGCGCTCGTCAGCGTGCCGTTGTCCGCCGGCGACGGGGCTTGTCCCTCGTGGCACCCCTCAACGCCGGCGACGATGACTGCGACGCAGGGTCACCCGCCACGGAAGTGGTATCGGTGGGGGCGCAGCTCACTCCTTGCGATTGCGGCAGGGCACGCGTGGGGTGCGAAAGCCTCGCCAGACAGGGCTAGCGCCGGCAGTCCGACATCTCGCTTGCGAGTTCTAGGCACCTCGTCCGTCTGCGTCCGTCCATGGTGATGACCTCGGACCCTCGTCCGTTACCGCTTCGCCCTGGCCGGTTGCTGTCGGCCTTGCTGTCGGACTGGCACTAGCAGGGCGGGGCCACGTCATCGACCAAGTGGCTCCCATAGGGTCTCCCCGTACCCTTGTTAAACATGTGTGACGAACAAGCCAGGGAGGGCACGTGGCAGCGGAGCCGATTGCGCCGCGGGCAGGACGACCGGCACCGGAGGACATGCGGTCGTACCTATCGCCTCCTGTTCGAGAGATGCTCCGGGGATGGCTAACGCGGTATCTGATGGGTTCGGTTGGTGACAACCTGAAGCGCGCTCTGCTTGTGGCGGTTGGCCTAGATATTGATCTCCATGCAGGACGCCCGGACTGGGCCTACGGCGAGATCTTGAACTACACCGACCGAGGAGACGAGGAACTCCTCGACGCCGTCCACGTCACGCTCGGCGTCTTGCACTCCGACAACAAGGTCCGCGCTCGTCCGCCCCACCATGATGTCGACCGGGTCCTTGCCGTCGGGCGTTCGGCGTGGAAGGCAACCGAGACGGGGCTCGTTCACCGAGCCGACCCCTCAGCACAGACCGCCTTCGAGTACGCCGCGGCTACTGGTGACGAGGTGGGCGAGGAACTCAGGGTCATTGCGTTGTCGGGATGCTGCTGGTCACGGCGGTGATGAGGTCGTGGGGGCGGCGGTTCGCGCGTCGGGTGGCGCGGGCGATGTTGGCCTCGCCGTTGGTGCGGTGGTAGCCGATCGAGG
>NZ_QGKS01000320.1 GCF_003172935.1 Micromonospora sicca
AAGAGACGGGGGAGGGCTTGATCCGGTGGGTGGGGCCGACCTCGGCGGCGACGGCGTCGAGGGTCTTCAGGCCCTCGCCGGTGTTGAAGACGACCGTCTCCGCCGTGGGGTCGAGCCGGCCGGACTCCACCAGCTTGCGCAGCACCGCCACGGTCACCCCGCCGGCGGTCTCGGCGAAGACGCCGGTGGTCCGGGCGAGCAGCCGGATGCCGGCGCGGATCTCGTCGTCGTCGGCGTACTCCATCCAGCCGCCGGTGCGGCGGACGGCCTCCAGGGCGTAGAGGCCGGCGGCCGGATCGCCGATGTTCAGCGACTTGGCGATGCCGGTCGGCTTGACCGGGGTGATGGTGTCGCTGTCGGCGTGCAGCGCGGTGGCGATCGGGTTGCAGCCGGCCGACTGGGCGCCGAAGACCTTCCAGCCGCCGGCCGGCGCCTCGACCAGGCCGATCTCGACCAGCTCGGAGAACGCCTTGTCGATCTTGGTGAGCAGCTCGCCGCTGGCCATCGGGATCACCACCTGCGCCGGGATCCGCCAGCCGAGCTGCTCGGCCACCTCGTACCCGAGGGTCTTCGACCCCTCCGCGTAGTACGGCCGGACGTTGACGTTGACGAACGCGGTGTCCTCGAACTCGTCGGTCTCCACCAGCTCCCCGCAGAGCCGGTTCACGTCGTCGTACGAGCCGTCGATGGCGACCAGGTCGCCGCCGTAGACCGCGGTGGTGACCACCTTGCCCTGCTCCAGGTCACTGGGGATGAAGACCACCGACGGCACCCCGGCCCGGGCGGCGTGCGCGGCCACCGAGTTGGCCAGGTTGCCGGTGGAGGCGCAGGCGTACCGGGTGAAGCCGAGCGCCCGGGCGGCGGACAGCGCCACCGAGACGACCCGGTCCTTGAACGAGTGGGTGGGGTTGGCGCTGTCGTCCTTCACCCAGAGCGGGGCGGTGATGCCCAGCTCGGCGGCGAGGTGCGGGGCGGCGACCAGCGGGGTGAGCCCCGGGTTCACGGTCACCCGGGTGGCCGGGTCCTGGCCGGCGGGGAGCAGGGCCGCGTACCGCCAGAGGTTCTTCGGGCCGGCCTCGATCTGCTCCCGGGTGACGGCGGCGAGCGCGGCGGCGTCGTAGTCGACCTCCAGCGGGCCGAAACACTCGTAGCAGGCGTGCTGGGCGGCCAGCGGGTAGCGCGCGGAGCAGGCGCGGCAGACCAGGGCGCGGGCCGGGCTGAGGGTGGTGTCGATGCCGGTGGCGGCGGGAAGCGTCGACGTCATGTCGAGGGGTTCCTCTCATCTTTCCCCGCATCGCACCCTGCGGCGGGGACGGAATTGGCACCTGCCCGCTCCTCGCTCGTCGTCGAGCGTGCGGGTGGTTGCCGGGGCGTCGTCGGGCCGTATCCCTCAGCCCCTCTGGATGAGGTATGCAGTTGTGCCGCCGAGTCTATGCACTCGCGCCGCGCCTGCCGAGCGGGCTTCCCACGGTGTGAGCCACTCCCGCTCACCAGCGCCAGGATCCGCACGACTTCCGGGAAGTGGAGGCCTCCTCCGCCGCCGGATGCCCCCGCTTCCCGTAACTCGCAGCTCCGCCTACCTCAGCGCGCCACCACGGCGATCGGGTCGACGACGGCCGGCCGGTCGGTGACCGCCCGGGCGGGCACCGCGCCGGGGGCGGTGGCGGCGCGGGAGCGGGTCGCCAGGTTGGCGCCGATCAGGGCGGCGATGGTCAGGGCCGCGCCGACCAGTTCCACCGCGCCGGGCCGGTAGCCCCGGACGGTCTGCACCACGAAGGTGGTCACCGGAACCAGGTTCATGAACAGGGCGGCGGCGGCCGCGCCGAGCCGCTGCACCCCGGTGTTCCAGGCGAGCACCGCGAGGACGGCGGCGACGATCACGGCGTACGCCAGCTGCGGGGCGACCGCGACGAGGTCGGCGGCGGCCGGCAGGTGCTGCCAGCCGGCGAGGTCGGCGGTGGCGCTGGCCGCGAGCATCGCCGCGGTGCCGGCGACCGCCGTGAGGGTGGTGTAGCGCAGCGGGGACCAGCCGGTGAACCGGCTCGCGCCGTGGGTGTAGACGGCCCAGCCGAGCACCGCACCGATCATCAGCAGCCCGCCGACGCCGAACTGGCCCAGCCCCTCGAGCCGGCCCCGGGTGATCACCAGACCGACGCCGACGAGGGCGACCAGCGAGAACCCGAGCAGCACCGGGCGGGGGCGTACGCCGTCGCGGACCCAGCGGACCAGCTGGGTGACCAGCGGGGTGGTGGCGGCGAAGAGGGCGATCTGCTGCGGGGCGGCGTGCCCGAGCGCCAGGTTGGTCAGCACGTTGAACCCGGCGAAGCCGAGCACACCGAGCGCCACCACCTCGACCGCCCGGCCGCCGGAGCGCAGGGCGGCCAGACCCTCCCGGGCCAGCAGCAGGGCGAGCAGGACGGCGGTCGCGAGGACGTACCGGGCGGTGGTGAGGTTCAGCGCGTCGACCCGGGTGAGGGCGCTGGCCAGGACCGGGAACATGACCCCCCAGCTGAGCACCGCGAAGAGCGGGAAGGCGGCGTGACGAGAGCGCATCGCAGCTCCTATGTTCGAGTACCGTCGAACCAACGGCACCGACTCTAGGAGGTTGTTCGACGCATGTCGAACAAGGGTTACACTGGTCACATGGAGCTGCACGAACCCGAACTGCGCGACGTACCGGTCACCGCCGTGCTCGCGGCGCTGGCCGACGACGTACGGCTGCAGATCGTGCGCGCCCTCGCCGAGGGCGGCGAGTACGCCTGCGGCACCTTCGAGTTCGGCGTGTCCAAGGCGACCCGCAGCCACCACCTGAAGGTGCTGCGCGAGGCCGGCCTGACCCGGACCCGGGCCGCCGGCACCAGCCGGTACGTGCGACTGCGCCGCGACGAACTCGACCGCCTCTACCCCGGTCTGCTCGACGCCGTCCTCACCGCGCCCACCCGCTCCTGACGCTCTCCCTCGACGTCCACCGTCGAGCTGTAGGTCAGCGTGATGAGTCGGTAGCGACTGCCGTTCCCATCGCCGGGGTCGACGTTGCCGCTGACGCCGGAGACGGTGCCGTTGTACTGCCAGGAGCGGTCACCGGCCGTCTGGCATCGGCGAACTTCTCCGCCCGCACCTCGGCAAAGGCCCAACTCATCTGCGGTTCCACCGCCCAGCCGAAAAGCCGGCGGACGATCGGGGAGGCCAGGATTCCCGTCGCGAGGACGGCGAGAGCACTGATGGTCAATACGCCGGCGAAGGAGTTGACGAACGGCGAGTTCTGGAACCTGTAGGCGAGCGCGATCTGAACGATGAACCCATGCAGCAGGTAGGTGTACTGGGTGCCGGTCGCGAGCGGGGTGAGCAGATTGCGGTTCGAAGGCACCAGGGCGAGAAAGGCGACACTGAGCACGAGCGCGGCCGCCGTCAAGCCGAGTGCGCCGGCCGCCCACGTACCCCAACTGACGTCCAGTTGTGCGTGCCCGTTGTGCCGGTAGAACCAGCCAGCGGGCAGCCGTGGGGCGTAGTGGTACACGGTGATCAGGGCTGCGGCGAACACCAGGACGGCGGCGGGGCGCAGCCATCGGGTGTCACGGATCCATTCGAGGTGTTCGCGCCGGGCGGTGAGGCCGAGCACGAAGAATGGGAGGAACTGGAGGATCCGGGCCAGGTCCAGTTCCCCGGAGAGCGAGGCGGCGCCCGAGGCGAGCATGACGCCGGTCGCCACCGCGACCGGTGCGCGCAGGTTGAGCCAGAGCGGGGCGGAAATCCGCCAGACGAACAGGGCAACCAGGAACCAGGTCAGGTAAAAGGGCGTGACCAGGTCAATCGGGTTGGACTCGTCCAGGCGGTAGTTGTTGTACAGCTGGTATGCGGTGGCGAAGATCAGGTACGGGACCAGGGTGCTGGTGAGGAGTCTGCGCAGCCGGCCGGGGTGAGAGGCGTCCTGGGCGAAGGAGCGTGAGAAGTAGCCGCTGATCATGACGAACAGTGGCATGTGGAAGGCGTACACCAGCAGGTAGAGAGCCCGCACGCCGCGCATCTCGTTCGGGGAGCCGACGAGCGGGCCCCAGGTGTGGCCGAGGACGACCAGGGCGGTAGCCAGGAGTTTGGCGTTGTCGAAGTAGGCGTCCCGGGAGGGCGGGGAAATGGTGCCGCCATCGGCTCGGATAGCTTGGCGGAGCAGAGCTGAGACGCGCATGGCGGGGGCTTTCGCGAGTGGGTCGGCGGGGCGGGACGACGCGGCACCGGATGGCAGCCGACGGTGGCAACTGCCCCGGGGGCCGGCGCCGGCTCATGCTACTGCCTGCGTCAGCTCGTGACGTCCTTGCGGGTGAAGCGCCAGAAGGCCAGCCCCCAGAAGAGCGTGGCGTACCCGACCGCCGAGATGGCGCCCCGGACCACGTCGTCGGTCTGCACCGGCGTGGACAGCAGCCCCAGCCAGGCGCTGCTGTAGTGGGTGGGCAGGAAGGCGCGCAGCCCGCCGAGCGCGGTGATCTGGTCCAGGATGCTGGAGAGGATCCAGAGCAGCACCGCGCCGCCGACCGCGCCGAGCGCGGCGTCCGTGGTCACCGAGAGCAGGAACGCCAGCCCGGCCACCACCAGCAGGACGACCGCCAGGTAGCCGAGAACCGCCAGCAGCCGCAGCAGTCCCTCGCCGGGCGCCAGCTCGGCGGAGACCTGGCTGCGCAGCGGCGACCAGCCGTACCGGAGGGTGCCGGCGAGCAGCGCGGTGCCCGCGAGCAGCAGCAGGGCCAGCGCCGAGTACGCGAGCGCGACCAGCAGCTTCACCGTGAGCAGCCGGGCCCGGGGCGCCGGGATGGCCAGCAGGTAGCGCAGGCTGCCCCAGCTCGCCTCGCTGGCCACCGTGTCCCCGCAGAACAGCGCCACCACCACGACCAGCAGGAACGACGCCGACACGAAGATCGAGAAGAGGGTGAAGTTGAGCCCGCCCGAGGTGGCCAGGTCGACCAGGCTGCCGAACTCGTTGCGCCCGTTGCGGTCGTCCTCGCCGGAGTCGAACTGGAACGCGACCAGGATGATCAGCGGCAGCAGCACCATGAACCCCAGCGCCAGCTGGGTACGCCGCCGCGACGCCTGCCGGCGGAACTCCGCCGCGAACGGCAGGGTGGCCGACGGCCGGTAGCCCACCGCCGCCCCGCCCGGACCGACCGCGCCGGCCGCGTCGCGCGACCCGACCGAAGAGCCTGCCATCACCGGTCACCGCTTCCCCGTGAGTTCTCGCCCACCAGGGCGAGGAACGCGTCCTCCAGGCGGCGCCGGGGCACCACCCGGTCCACCCCGATGCCGGCCCGGACCAGCTCGGCCACCACCTCGCTGCGCGCGGTGCCGTTGGTGTCGACCACCAGCCCGCCGTCGCCGTCGGGCAGCACGCGGACCCCGTGCAGCCGGTCCAGCACCGTGCGGGCGGCGTCCGGGTCGGTCACCTCGAACAGCACGCTCGGCGAGTCGCCGACGATCTCCTCCACCGGCCCGGAGGCCACGATCCGGCCCTTGTTCACCACCACCGCGTGGGTGCAGGTCTGCTCCACCTCGGCCAGCAGGTGGCTGGAGACCAGCACCGCGCGGCCGTCGGTGGCGTACCGCTGGAGCACCCGGCGCATCTCGGCGATCTGCGGGGGGTCCAGCCCGTCGGTCGGCTCGTCCAGCACCAGCAGCTCCGGCAGGCCGAGCATGGCCTGCGCGATGGCCAGCCGCTGGCGCATGCCGTGGCTGTAGTTCTTGGTCCGCCGGTGCACCGAGTCGCCCAGGCCGGCGATCTCCAGGGCCTGGTCGAAGTGCGCGTCGTCCCAGGGCCGACCGGTCGCCCGCCAGTACGCCTTCAGGTTCTCCAGCCCGGACAGGTGCGGCAGGAAGCCCGGCCCCTCCACCAGCGCGCCGATCCGGGAGAGCACCGGCGAGCCGGGCACCAGGCGGTGCCCGAAGACGTAGATCTCCCCGGCCGTCGGCTGGGTGAGCCCCATCAGCACCCGCAGGGTGGTGGTCTTGCCGGCGCCGTTCGGGCCGAGCAGGCCGACCACCTGGCCGGGGTGCACCTCGAAGTCGACGTTGGAGACGGCGACGAAGCCGTCCGCGTACTCCTTGCGGAGCCGGCGGACGGCGAGCGGGACGCCCGCGTACTCCGGGTGGACGGAGCTGTCCTGGCGGCGGTGCCGCCGGCGGGCGACCAGGACGACCACGACGAGCCCGACCGCGATCGCGGCGAGCAGCCCGACCAGGATCCAGCGCCACACCGTGGCGGCGGTGGGGATCGGCTCGCCGTCGACGGTGGGCAGGCTCAGCGCGCCGCCGCCGGGGGCGACCGTGTAGACGCCCGGCTCGGGCGGGGTGGCGTACGCCTGGTCGGAGGTCGCCACGACGACCCGCAACCGGTGCCCGGCCTCGACCCGGCGGACGATCGCCGGGAGCGTGACCGTGACCGGCTGGGCCGCGTCGACGGTCTTCGGCAGGCCGGTGAGGCGGACCGGGGCGACCAGGCCGTCGGGCAGCGTGGCGGCGCCGTTCGGGTCGACGTCGTAGAGCTTGACGAAGAGGACCGCCTCGCCGGTCGGCGACGCCGCCCGGAGCCGGACCGTCGGCGCGCCGACCACGTCCACCGCCTCGGCGAGCGGCGGGGACTCGAACCGGGCGTGCTGGCCGGGGATGTCGCCGGCCACGCCGTTCAGCAGCGAGCCCAGCGCCCCGGCGAACGGCACCGCGGAGATCGCCGCCGGATTCCCGTTGGGCGGGTTGGCGATCTGCTGGGTCGGGCCGGCGACCGCGACCTCTCGGCGGGCGTCCCCGGTCACCCCCGGGTAGTCGGCGGTGCGGTACCCGGTGGCCACCAGCCCCCGGTCCAGCGCGTCGAAGCCGGCGATCCGGGAGAAGGTGAAGCCCTCGCCCGGCGCCGCGCCCTCCCCCTTGACGTAGTGGTCGAGCCACTGCGCGGTGAGGAACTTCACCCGGTCGGAGTCGGAGATCGGCCCCGCGCCGCCGTCGTGGCCGCCGGTGAACCAGGCGACCCGCACCGGGGTGCCGGCGGCGGCGATCCCCCGCGCGTTGGCATCCGCCTCGGCCAGCGGGAAGAGGGTGTCCGCCTCCCCCTGCACCAGCAGGGTGGGCGCCTTGACCCGGTCGAGCACGCCGGCCGGGGAGGAGCGGCGCAGCAGGTCCACCGCTTCGGCGTCGGCCCGCCCGGTGGTGGCGATCCGCAGGTACGCGGCGCAGACGTCGGCGGCGAACCGGCCGCAGGACGGGTCGGCGGCGCCGGCCGGGGCGTGCCCGGGGCCGGTGCCGGGGCCCGCGCCGGGCTGCGGGCTGGGCGCACCGGCCGACGCGGGCGCCCCTTGCGGCTGGGCGGCGGTGGTGCCGGAGATGCCGGCCGGGCCCGAGCCCGCGGAGCCGCCGCCACCGAAGAAGATGCCGGCCCAGCCCTTCTTGAACACGCCCTCGGTGGGCGCCTTCCCGGTGCTCTCCGGCAGGAAGGCGCGGGAGAGGTCGTTCCAGGTGATCATCGGGACGATCGCGTCGACCCGGGGGTCCTGGGCGGCGAGCAGCAGGGCCAGGCCGCCGCCGTACGAGCCGCCGACCACGCCGACCCGGGGGTCGCCGGCGGCGTCGGTCCGGATGTCGGGGCGGGCGGCGAGCCGGTCGAGCAGGCGTTGCGCGTCCCGCACCTCGTAGTCGGGGCTGTCCAGGTGGATCTCGCCGCCGCTGCGCCCGAACCCTCGCGCGGTCCAGGTGAGCACCGCGTACCCGCGCTCGACCAGGTCCTCCGCGTCGGCGCGGACAGACTCCTTGGTGCCGCCGAAGCCGTGCGCGAGCAGCACTGCCGGGACCTTCCGCTGGGCGGAGGCGTCCTCGGGCAGGTAGAGCGTGCTGTCGAGGTCGACCGGCTGGTCGCCGTCCGGTCCGGACCGGACGGTCACCGTCGCCGACTCGGTCCGGAAGGCGGGCCGCTCCGACCGGGCTGCCCAGACCACGGCGGCCGCCGCCAGGAGGACCACCACCGACGCGGCCAGGACCCGGCGTCGGCGGGTGGCCAGGGCACGCCGGACCCGCGCGGCCGACAGCGGTGATCTCATGCGGCACACGGTACGGCCCGGACCCTGAGCGTTGCCTGAGATCCGCCGTACGTCCGTCCGGTTGCTCCGATCGGCGCGCGAGTCCGATCGACCGCGCAAGGTCCAGCACGTCCCAGCGAGATGAATTCGGATCGCGTGACTTCACACGTAATCCCGTAAACCGCATCCGATGCATGCATGAGGCGCGGCTCGCGGAACCCTGCGTGCCGGCAAAGTCAACCAACCGTGACATCGCCCGAAGTGACGCGAAGCCGACTCAGCGACCGCGGTCACACCCCCACACAGGTCGACTAGTTTTCCGGTCCGGTGTACGGGACTTGCATCGGCGACCCCGCCCACCGGACGAGTCCCCCGTCGTCGCCGGAGGAGACAGACCATGATCGTCCCCGCGCCGCGGGTCCGTCGACGGCCCTCCGTACCGGGCCGTGTCCTGCCCCTGCTGCTCGTGGCGGCCCTGCTGGCCCCGGTGGGGCTGCTCTTCGCGCAGACGCACCGGCTGACCGGGGACGACCGCGACCTGGCGAGCCGGGAACGGCTCGGCGTGCGGTACCTGCGCGCCCTCGGCCCGGTCACCGACGCGCTGGTGGACGCCCAGGCCGCCGCGGTCGCCGGCCGACCGGTCCCCCGCGACGCGCTGACCGCCGCGGTCAAGCAGGCGGCCACCGTGGACAGTGCGATCGGGGACGACCTGCGCAGCCACGAACGCTGGACCGGGCTGCGCGCCAAGCTGGAGGCGCTGCCCGACCGGGGGCTCAGCGACCCCGACGCGGCCTTCACCGCGTACGGCGAGGTCACCGACCTGCTGCTCGCGCTGCACCGCAAGATCCGGGACGGCTCGGGGCTGATCCGCGACCCGCGGTCCGACTCCTTCTTCCTCCAGGACGCCATCGGCCGCGACCTGCCCGAGGCCGTGGTCGGGGCCGGCCGGCTCGCCGACCTGACCGCCCTCGCCGCGCAGCGCCCGCCCACCGAACGCCCGAAGACCCTCGCCGAACTGGCCGCCGTCCGGGTGGCCGCCCTCGGACCGGCCACCGACCTGGTCGCCGGCCTGCGGGCCGCGGTGGACAACTCGGAGAGCACCGACCTGGGACCGAACGTGCTCACCCCGCTGGACACCTACCAGCGCTCCGTCGAGGCGCTCGCCGCGCTCTCCGCGCCGAGCGGCACGGCGGGCACCGGTCCGACCGGCCCCGCCCAGGTGGCCGCCGCCCGCCTCAACGCGCAGTCCGCCGCCAGGGAGCTCCAGCCGATCATCCTGGACCAGCTCGACGCCCTGCTGACGGCGCGGATCGACCGGCTCGACCGGGACCGCCTGCTGGCCGTCGCCGCCGCCGCGCTCGCCGCCCTGCTGGTCGTCGTCGTCCTGGCCGGGATGCTGGCCGGCGCTGTCCGGACCCGCCGGCGCGCCGCCGACGAGCGGCGGGCGCGGGAGGACTCCGGGGCGCTGCCGACGTGGCAGCCGCCGGCCGAGCCACGCCAGCTCCAACCGGTCGGATCGGGGCGGCCCGACGAACCCGAGCGGTGGGGGCCCTTCGATGCTGCTCGATAGGCTCCGGATCCGGGGCAAGCTCGCCCTGCTGGTGATCATTCCGCTGCTCAGCATGGCCGGACTGGCCGTGCCGGTGGTGGTCGACCAGGTCACCGCCGCCCAGCGGGCCGGCGACACCGCCGCCACCGTCCGGGTCGCCAGCCGGATCGGCAGCCTGGTCCAGGACCTCCAGCAGGAGCGGCTGCTCTCGGTCGGCCTGCTGCTCGGCCGGGTGACCCGGACCGAGCTGATCCAGAAGTCGACCGCCGTCGACGACCGGGTCGCCGACCTGCGGGCCGAGCGGCTCCCGGACCGGGTCGCCGGCGCCCTCGACGGCGTACGCAGGCTGGCCGACCTGCGCACCGCCGTGCTGGCCGGGCAGGCGACGCCGACGCAGATCATGGACGCCTTCGGGCCGGTCGACCTGACGCTGATCGAGGCGCTGCGGCTGCCGTTCCAGGTGGACACCACCACCTCGGCCGGGCGCCAGGTGCTGGCGCTGGACGCGCTGCTCCGGGCCGACGAGGGGCTGGGCGCCTGCGCGACCCTGATCGTGCTGGTGAAGGCGACCGGCGGCCCGCAGGTGTCCGCCGCGTACATCGCCTGCATGTCCGCGCTCCAGGTGGACAACCAGCGATTCCGCGGCCTGATCACCGCCGAGCAGTACAAGCTGGCGATGCTGGACGACGCGGCGGTGGCGGCCCGGACCAGCCCCACCTTCCTGGTGGACAGCGTCAAGGACCCGGTGGCGGCGATCGCCGCGGTGCCGCTGGACGCCCTCTTCCCGTCGGTCCGCTCGATGATCACCCTCGGCCAGTTCGTGGAGAAGAAGATCGTCGCGGACGTCATCGCCGAGACCGCCACCGACCAGCGCGACGCGCTCACCGCGGCCTGGCTGGTCGGCGGGGCGGCCACCCTGATCCTGCTGCTCGTGGTGCTGCTCAGCATGGCCGTCGCGCGGACCGTGGCCCGACCGTTGACCCGCCTCACCCGCTCCGCCGACCGGGTCGCCCGGGTCGCCGAGGCCGAGCTGGTCCGGGTGGTCGACGACGAGTCCGAGACCGGCCAACCGGTCCGGCTCGACCCGGTCGACGTCCGGGCCCGGGACGAGATCGGTGACCTGGCCCGCGCCTTCGAACGGGTGCAGGACACCGCCGCCCGGCTGGTCGAACGGCAGGTGGCCGGCCGGCGCAACGTGGCGCAGATGTTCGGCCACGTCGGCCGGCGTACGCAGAACCTGGTCGGCCGGCAGATCGCGCTGATCGACCGGCTGGAACGGCAGGAGACCGACCCGGGGCGGCTGGAGCACCTGTACCGGCTCGACCACATCTCCAGCCGGCTGCGCCGCAACGCCGGCAGCCTGGTCGTGCTCTCCGGCGCGGCCGGGACGGACGGGCACGTGGCCCCGGTGCAGCTCGCCGACGTGGTCCGCCTGGCCCTCGGCGAGATCGAGGACTATCCCCGGGTCGACGTGCACGTCCCGCCCGGGGTGTCGGCGGCGCCCGCCGCCGTCGGCGACCTGGTGCTCGCGCTGGCCGAGCTGATGGAGAACGCCACCGTCTTCTCCCCGCCGCACACCCGGGTCGCGGTGGCCGGCGAACCGACCGACGGCGGGGCGCGGCTGATCGTGGTGGACCGGGGCATCGGCATGACCGAGGAACGGCTCGCCGAGGAGAACGCCCGGCTCACCCGGCGGGAACGGCTCGACCTGGCCCCGACCGAGGTGCTCGGGCTCTTCGTGGTCGGCCGGCTGGCCCGCCGGCACGGTTGGACCGTCGACCTCGCGCCGACCGCGGGCGGCGGATTGACCGCCCGGCTGGAGATCCCCGCCGCGCTGCTGGTGATCCGGCGGCCCGACCGGGCCGGCGCCACGGTCGCCCGGGCCGCCGTACCGAGCCGGGACCGGCGGGGGCTCGGCGAACGGGCCAGCCCCCATCGGGCGCTCACCGCCGCCGGGGTCCCGGCGGCCGTCGAGGACCACCCGGGTGTCGACCCGATGCTGCTCAGAGCCACCCGCAGCCTGGAGACCGCCGGGTCCTGGAACGCCTTCGGCGCCGCGACCGAGCCGGTCGACGGGCCCTTCGTCGGCACGGGGTTCGCCGCCCCCGAGGTGGTCGCCGGGCCACCGAGCCCCGCCGCGCCACCCGCCGGGCCCGTGGCCGGCGTGGCGGCGGCCGGCGTACGGCCGGTGATCCGCCAGCGGGTGCCGGGCGCCGGCCTGCCGCGGACCGCCCCGGTGGTCCGGCCGGTCGACGCCACCCGCGCCGACCCGTCCGCCGTCCGCGCCCTCGTCGAGGACTTCCAGGCCGGGGTACGCCGGGCCGAACGCGCCGCCGCGCCGGTCGAGCCCACCCCCGGCCGGCCCCGGCTGTGCCGGCGGGTGCCCGGGGCGAACCTGGCCGTCACCCCGCCGCAGACGCCGCTCACCAGCCAGCCCACCGGAGACCCGGCCGAGGTCCGCAACCTCATCACCGAGTTCGAGGCGGGCGTCGCCCGCGCGCTGCGCGAAGTCGGTCCAGACCACCATCGCCACGAAGAGGGATCATCACCGTGACCAGTCCCTTCCTGCACGACAACGTCGACCACCCGCCCGCCGGGGAGCTCAGCCCGGAGGCCCGCACCTTCAACTGGCTCCTCGACTCGTTCACCTCCAGCACGGCCGGCGTGATGGAGGCGATCGCGGTCTCCTCGGACGGGCTGCTGATGGCGATGTCCGCCATCAAGGACCGGTCCAACGCCGAGCGGCTCGCCGCCGTGGTCTCCGGGATGACCAGCCTGGCCGGCGGCGCGGCCAGCTGGTACGCGCTCGGCGGTTTGAACCGGGTGATCGTCGACATGGCCGAGGGCTACCTGCTGATCAGCGCGATCAGCAGCGGTTCCGTGCTGGGCGTGGTCGCCGACCGGTCGGCCAACCTCGGCACGGTGGCGTACGAGATGACCCTCTTCGCCGGCCGGGCCGGCGGCGCCCTGAGCCCGCGGCTCATCGCCGAGCTGAAGAACGCCGTTCAGCAATGATCCCGGAGGTGGGCGGCGCGGAACGGGATCCGGAACCCGGCGCCCGGATCCGCCCCTACCTGCGGTCGCCGTCCCCGGCCGCCGATCCGGCGTCCGCCACCACGCCGTACCCCGTCGACGAGGTCGGGGAGGACGCCGAAGAGCCGGCGGGCCCGCGTCCGTTCGTGCTGACCTCCGGACGGGTGGCCGGCGCCGACCCGGCGATCGGGCTGGAGACCCAGGTGACCGCCCGGCCGGAGAGCGGACCGTGGGCGGAGTCCTGCCCGCTCGCCCCGGAGCTGCGGGCCATCGTGGCGCTCTGCGCCGACCCGATCTCGGTCGCCGAGATCTCCGCCCGGACGCGGATGCACTTCGGCGTGACCCGGGTGCTGGTCGGTGACCTCCGGGCCGCCGGCCACCTCGACGTGCAGGGGAGCGGCGCCGAGGCCGCCGACCCCGACATCATCCTGCGACTGATTGACGGGCTCCGTGCGATCTCCTGAATGGCCCGCCGCCGCCACCGGCGGCCTCGCCGCCAACAGCGCCGCCGTCCGGTACGGGATGCCGGCGGGACCCGCCCCGGCCGCCGGCCGGACCGTACCGCCGGCCCCGCGGCCCGCGCCGCCGCCGTACCGGCCACCGGCGGCGCCGGCCCGGGCGACCGCGAACGTCCCGGTCACCCGGCCGCCGATCCCGGTGAAGGTCCTGATCGCGGGCGGATTCGGCGTGGGCAAGACCACCACGGTGGGCGCGATCTCCGAGATCGCCCCGCTGACCACCGAGGCGCAGATGACCAGCGCCGGCATCGGCGTCGACGACCCCGGCGTACGCTCCGGCAAGACCGCGACCACGGTGGCCATGGACTTCGGCTGCGTGACCGTCGACCGCAGCCTCAAGCTCTACCTCTTCGGCACTCCGGGGCAGGCGCGGTTCGGCTTCATGTGGGACGACCTGGCCCGCGGCGCGCTCGGCGCGCTGGTGGTGGTGGACAGCGCCCGGCTGGACGACTGCTACCCCGCGGTCGACTTCCTCGAGCGCGCCGGGCTGCCCTTCGTGGTCGGGGTGAACGCCTTCGACGGGCGGCTCGCGCACGACCTGGCTTCGATCCGGTGGGCGCTGGCGATCGGCGACCACATCCCGCTGGTGCAGTTCGACGCCCGGGACCGGCTCTCGGTGCGCGACGCCCTGCTGGCCGTCCTGGACCGCGCGCTGCACCGGGCGACCCGGCAGAGGGGTGCCTGAACCACCGCCGATTCGACCCGTTTCATGGAAAGGGGTGGACGTGATGAGAGGTGATCTGGACGAGACGCTCGCCCGGCTGGCCCGCCGCGAGGAGGCGCTGCGACGCCGGGCCGTCGGTCCGGACGAGGAGGCCGCCGGGAAGGAGCCCCGGCCGGTCGAGTCGCCCCGGGACGGGCACGGCGCGTACCGGCTGCGGGGCGGGACCCGCCCGGTCGAGCGGGACCCGGTGGAGGAGGTGGCCGAGGCGGTACGCCGGGTGGTCGCCGAGCACCCCGGGCTGATCGTCACCCTGCGCGTGGAGCACGACGGGCAGGCGTACCCGCTGCGGGTCTGCTGGCCCGGGCCGGACGTGACGGTCGGCGCCGAGTCCACGCTCGCGCCGCCGCCGGTCTGGCCGATGTCGGCGAAGACCCTGCCGGCCCCCGGTCAGGACGGGCTGCGCAGCGACCCCGCGGCCCGGCTGGCCGAGATGATCCGGCGCGACCCGTCGCTGCTGGAGGACACCGGCCCGGTCTGATGCCCGGCGCCCACCGGCCCGCATGGGGTGGTGCCGGCGGCTACTGTCTGGCGGGTGGCGGAACCCGACCTGACCCTGACGGCGTGCCTGCGGCCGGCGGCGCTGGACGCCCGCCGCGGCGTCGTCCGCCTGCACCCCGAGGTGCTGACCGCGTTGGCGCTGCGCCCCGGAGACCCGGTCCGGTTGAGCGGCCGGCGGGTCACCGCCGGGATCGCCGCGCCGGCCGGGCAGACCGCGAGCACCGCCCTGCTGTACGCCGACGACCTGCTGCTCGGCAACCTTGGCCTCCGGGACGGCGGGCAGGTGACGGTGAGCCCGCTGGCGGTGACCCCCGCCCGGCGGGTCACCCTGACCGGGCCGGTGGAGATCGTCGCCGCGGTCTCCCCGGAGATGCTGCGCCTCGCCCTGCTCGGCAAGGTGGTGACCGCCGGGGACGACGTCTCGCTGCTGCCGCAGGACGTGCTCCCCGACGCCTCCGTCCGCAGCCTGGTCGAGGCGGCCCGACGCAGCCTGGCCAACACGATCGGCTACGCCTGGACCAGCACCCTGCTCACGGTGTCCGCCGTCGAGCCGGAGGCCGGCGCGCTGGTCACCATGGACAGCACGGTCGGCTGGGAGCACGGCCCGGCCACCCGCGGCTCCGGGCCGGCCGGCCAGGACCCGAGCGGCCGGTCGACCGGCGACGCGACCGGGGCCGGCGGCCGGGCCCCGGTGAACCGACCGGCGGGAGCCGGGACCGAGTGGGCCCCGCCGGCGGAGTCCCGGCCCGAACTGGTCGAGCCGGAGGAGGCGCCGAGCGTCGACGAACTGCCCAGGCTGCGGGCCCAGGCCGAGGAACTGACCGAACTGCTCGACCTCGGCTTCCACCACCGGGAGGTGCTCGGCCGGCTGGGCACCACCGTCTCGCTGGGCGTACTGCTCAGCGGGCCGGCCGGGTCCGGCAAGGCGGCGCTGGTCCGCGCGGTCGCCGCCCGGGTGCGCGCCCGGGTCTGCCCGGTCTGGGCGCCGGAGGTGGCCGCGCTCGGCAACGACGCGGCGGCCCGCCGGCTGCGCGAGGCCGCCGCGGTGGTACGCCGGGACGGACCGGCCGTCCTGCTGGTCACCGACGTGGAGGCACTCGCCCCGGCCGACGATCCCGGGCCGGTGGCGACGGTGTTCCGGCAGATCCTCGCCGAGACCGTCCGGGCCGGTGCGGCCGTGGTCTGCGCCACCAGCAGGCCGGAGGCGGTGGACCCGGCGCTGCGCGCCCCGGACCTGCTCTCCCTGCGGATCACCGTTCCGCTGCCCGACCAGGCGCTGCGCCGCGAGCAGCTCACCGTGCTGACCCGGCAGGTGCCACTCGCCGAGGACGTCCGGCTGGACGAGGTGGCCGCGCGTACCCCCGGGTTCGTCGCGGCCGACCTGGCGGCGCTGGTCCGCGAGGCCGGGGTGCGCGCCGCGCTGCGGCAGAAGACGGCCGAGACGCCGACGGTGGCGATGGCCGACTTCAGCGCCGCGCTGGAGGTGGTCCGGCCGACCACGATGGCCGCGTCCACCCTGGAGCTGGCCTCGGTCACCCTGGACGACGTCGGTGACCTGGTCGAGGTGAAGGAGACGCTGACGGAGTCGGTGCTCTGGCCGCTGACCTACCCGGACACCTTCGCCCGGCTGGGCGTGCAGCCACCCCGGGGCGTGCTGCTCTACGGACCGCCGGGCTGTGGCAAGACCTACCTGGTCACCGCGCTGGCCCGCTCGGGGCGGGCGAACGTGCTCTCGGTGAAGGGCGCGGAGCTGCTCTCCAAGTGGGTGGGCGAGAGCGAACGGGCGGTCCGGGAGCTGTTCCGCCGGGCCCGCGAGGCCGCGCCCACGCTGATCTTCCTGGACGAGGTGGACGCGCTCGCCCCGGTACGTGGCCAGGCCACCGACGGCGGTACGACGGACCGGGTGGTCGCCGCCCTGCTCACCGAGCTGGACGGGGTGGAGGCGCTGCGCAACGTGGTGGTGGTCGGCGCGACCAACCGGCCGGACCTGGTCGACCCGGCGCTGCTCCGCCCCGGCCGGCTGGAACGGCTGGTCTACGTGCCGCCGCCGGACGGCCCGGCCCGGACGGAGATCCTCCGCGCCGCGTCCCGGAACGTGCCGCTCGCCCCGGATGTGGACCTGGCCGCGCTGGGCGCGGAGCTGGCCGGCTTCTCGGCGGCCGACTGCGCCGCCCTGGTCCGGGAGGCGGCCCTGGCCGCGATGCGCGAGTCGCTGACCGCCTCCACGGTCACCGCCGCCCACATCGGGACCGCCCGCCGGCTCGTCCGCCCCTCCCTGGACCCGGCCCAGGTGGCCTGGCTGGCCGCGTACGCCGAGCAGCGGGCCGGCTGACGCGGGAGCGCCGCCGTCACGCCACCGCCCCTCGACCGGGCCGGAACCCGGCACGGGGACGGGCACCAGCCGACATCTCGTCCCGGAAGGCACCTCGCGCGTCACTCCCCGGAGACCGGGTCGCGGGGGCGAAGGGCCCGTCAGTCCGTGGGGAGTAGCGGGCCCAGCGGGCCGAGGTCGAGGTTGAGGTCCTCGGGCGACAGGCCGAAGTACTCGCGGAGCTGGGCCATCTGCTCCTCCAGGGCCATCAGCGTGGCGCCGACCCGTTCCACCTGCTCCTCGGTCAGGTCGCCGAGGTCGATCCGGCGCAGGGCCTGCCGTTCCATCAGCTGCCGCAGCAGCTCAATCACGGTGAGCACCAGGCTGGCCAGGCCGCGCTCGACCGAGTCGGAGTCCACGGCGAGCCGCCGGTCCAGTGGGCGGACCCGGGGCGCCTCCCACCGCGGCTCCCCCAGCGCCGCCGCCAGTTCCGCCGCCTCGTCCCGCTCGGTCATGGCTCGACCGCCACGCTGGAGCCCGGGGTCACGTCGGGCAGGTCCGGTGGGGCCAGCGCGCCGACCGAGGCGACCAGGGCCCGCAGCGAGATCCGCACCAGGTCGATGTCCGCGATCGCCAGCGTGATGTCGCCGCTGATCACCACGCCGGTGCCGAGCACCCGGTCGAGCAGGTCGACCAGCGCCACCGGACGGTAGGCCAGCGGATCGTCGGCGCTGCTCGGGGCGAGCGAGGTCACCGCCATGCCGGCCCCCGCGCGGCGGTCACGCCGGCTCCCGGACCGGGTGCGCCGGTTCGGCCGAGGGTTCCGCCACGAAGGAGTACGGCGGCCAGGGGCCGGTCAGCTCGAGCCGCAGCTCCGGGTGCCGGTCGGCCAGCGCCCCGACCAGCGCCGAGAAGCCCGCCAACCCGTTCCGGTCGATCAGGTACGCCCCGTTCAGCACCATCGCGGTGGCCGCGCCGGACAGCCGCCGGTCCTGCGGGGCGTGCCGGCGGGCGGCGACCGCGTACCCGGCGAGTGCGGTGTGCACGGCGACGGCCGCGTCGGCGGCGATCCGCTGCCCCTCCTCCCGCGCGGTCAGCTGGGCCCGGCGCCGCCGCAGGTACGCCGCACCGGCCCCGCCGCCGGCGCCGGCCGCCTCCGCCGTGCGGGGCGGCGCGCCGGGGACGACGTACCCCTTGACGCCCCACTCCTCGCGGCCGGTGAGCCGGGCCAGCGTGGCGGAGAACTCGTCGCGCCGCTCGGTGAGCACCCGGGCCACCCGGTCGTCGTCGCGATGCACCGTGGCGAGCCGGGCCGGCACCACCGCGCCCGCCCGCGACAGGGCGTCCACCACCGTGTGGTGGGTCCGCGCGGCCCGCTCCAGCCAGGCCAGGTCCTCCAGGTTGCGGCGCAGCGCCGCCTCGCCGTACTCGGCCAGCGGGGCGGCGCTGACCACGGCGGTCAGGCCGGCGGCCCGGACCGGGCGGACCGGAGCGGCGTCCATCCCGGTGATCCCGGAGAGGGTGGCCGGGTCGACGTCGGCGGTCACGCCGTGCAGCCAGACGCCGGTGCCGGTCTCCGGCGCGTCAGCCGTCGGAGTGGTCTCAGCGGTCGTACGCATTCGGCTCCTCCCGCTCGGCCCGGGCGGCCACCCGGGGCCGCCGGGACGCCTCCACCTCCTCCGGGTCGCGCGGCCCCGGCTCCACCGGCGGGCGGGCCCGCGAGCTGAGCCACGGGTCGTGCTCCCACCAGTCGATGCCGATCTGCCGCGCCGTGTCCACCGAGGCGATGACCAGCCGCAGCTTCAACGTCAGCAGCTCGATGTCGAGCAGGCTGACCCGGATGTCACCGGCGATGACGATGCCCCGGTCGAGCACCCGCTCGAGGATGTCGCCGAGGTTCGCCGGCTCGTGCCCGGCCGGCAGGACCTGGCCCGAGTTCTGCACCACCGAGGGTGGCCGCCCCATCGTCATCTCAGTCCCCCTTGCCGCGCTGGTACCGGCGGGACCGCCGGTAGCCGAGCAGGCTGCCCGTCATGTCCAGCTCCACCTCGTAGAGGCCGAGCAGGTCGGTCGAGGCCGGGATCCGGTGGTCCTCGACCACCTCCACCCCGACCAGCCAGCCGTCGTCCGTGGGCTGGATGGAGGTGATGCCGAGCGGGTCCTTGCCGGTCAGCCCGACGATCTGGCGCAGCCCCTCCCGGGCCGCCTCGGCGGCCGACACCTCCTCGTACTCCTCCTCGTCGACGTACCGGCCGGCGTCGTCGCGGGCGTCCCGGTCGCGCCGGCGCTCCCGGTCGCCGTCACCACGGATCCGTGCTGCCGTCATCTCAGTCCCCTCGCCCGCGGTGCTGGTCACCCCGTCGACCGGCGGTCCGTCGCCGGCCGGTCTCCCGGCCGGTCGGCGGCGGCCGCCGGCCGGCGGCCTCCGGAGGGGTAACCTCCGCGCCGCCGGCCGGGGTGATCAGCCGGTCCAGGACCTCCTGCTGTCCCCGGTCCCGCTCCTCCGGCGTGATGTCGCCGGCCGCCGCCGCCCGGTCCAGCTCCTCCAGCTCGCGCCGGATGTTGACCGGGTCGTACTGCCGCGCCTCCGCCTCCCGGGCGATCACCTTGACCACCACGGTCAGCCCCCGCACCGGGGCGTACGGCAGGGTCAGCAGGCTCCAGAGGATGTCCATCTCTCACGCCACCAACTGGTGCGCGCTGACGAAGTCGTACGGGGCGAGCGGGCCGAGCAGCCGCATCCGGACCAGTCCCCGCCGCTGCTCGGCGAAGTCCTCCACCGCCCGGACGAAGTCCTCCTCGTCGTCGGTCGCGACCAGGAAGGCGACGTTCATCGCGTCCAGTTCGCTGCTCGGCGGGCGCGGCGCGTGCGCCACCGCGTACGGGGTGAGGGCCTCGATCAGCGCCCGGTTCTCCGCCTCCCGGCGCAGCTCCACGCCCTGGCTGATCATCTCGCCGAGTCGGATCCGCTTTTCCCGGGTCTCCGCCTCCTGCCGGCCGCGCACCTGCTCGGCCAGCGCCGCGGCGGCGCTGTTCTCGGTGAGGAAGTCGCTGATCATCTCCTCCTCGTCGAAGCGGCCGTGCACGGTGTACTGGAGCCGGTCCTCGAACTCGTCGAGGGCGGCGGCGAACCGGTCGTGGTGTGCCTCCAGCAGTTCCGCCACCGCGTCCTGGCCGGTCACCACCGTGCCGAACCGGACGGGCAGCACCGGCGCGACCGCCGCGGTGCCGTCCAGCAGCGTCTGGTACGCGGTCAGGTCGGCCGGGCGGCCCATCGGCTCCTCCAGCCCGACCTCGCTGACCAGCGCGGCCAGGTCGCCGTGCCGGACCGCGGTCACCTCGCCCGCCGGGTCGCCGACCCCTTCCGCGTCCGGGGTCGGCTCCACGTCGGACGGCACGATGCCGTAGATGAACAGCCCGGTCGCGCCGCTCGGCTCTGCCTCCTGGGTGGTCATGCTCACCGCTCCTCGTCCCGGCGCCGGCGGGGCCGTTCCCGCTCCCGATCGGGGCCGCGGTCGCCCAACGAGTCCGCCACCGCGCCGCTGATCTCCTGGGCCGCCTTGCCGAGGCCGGAGATCGCCTTGCCCTTGGTCGCCGCTCCGGCCGTGTCCCCCACCAGGTCGGGCAGCCCCTTCTGGTTCTTCGGGGTGATGCTCAGCCGGTCGACCGCCTCGGCGAACCGGAGGTACGTCTCGACGCTGGCGATCACGACCCGAGCGTTGATCTCCAGAAGCTGGATGCCGACCACGGCGACCGACACCTGCGCGTCGATCACCACGCCCTTGTCCAGCACCGTCTCCACCACGTCGGCGAGGGTGCCCCCGTTGCCACCGCCTCCGCTGCGTTCCAGGGCGCCGCCCTGGGCGCCGCTCGTCGTCGCGATCGTCATTCGCCACGCTCCTCACGCCGCCGCCGGACCACCGGTCGACGCGGCGGCTCCGGGGCACGGCGGGCGGCCGGGCGGGGTCCCTGCGGTTCCGCGCGCGGCTCCCGCTCCTCCCGCGGCTGCTGACGGCGGGCCCGCTCGGGCTCCCGGCGACGCGGCGGCGGCTGCTCCTCCTCGGGTTCCGCCTCGTACTCCTCGTCGTCGAAGTCGTCGCCCTCGTCGTAGGCGTCGTACTCCTCTTCCTCCGGCGGACGGCGGCGCTGCGGCGGGCGACGGCGGCCGCGCTCGGCGGGCCGGCGCTCCTCGCGCTCCGCCTCCTCCTCGGGCTCCTCGGCCCGACCCCGCGGCCGGCCCGGCTCCTCCTGCTCGCGCTGTTCCTGCTCCTCGCGGAGCGCGGTCTCGTGGTCCTTGACCACCTGGGAGTCCTCGATCTCGCCGCGCCAGCCCTCGACCGAGTCCGGGTCCAGGACGGTCTGGGTCATCACGTGCCGGACGAAGTGCTTCAGCTCCAGGCGCACCCGTCGGCCCTGGGCCCGCCACAGGTTGCCGGTGTGCTCGAACAGCCCCTGCGGGTGGTACTCCAGGACGACCAGGATCCGGGTGAGGTCCGGGCCGACCTCGTGGAAGCTGACCGTGCCGTCGACGGAGCCCTTCTCGCCCTTGGAGCGCCAGTGGATGAGCCGGTCCGGGATCTGCCGGACGATGGTCGACTCCCAGCTCCGGTGCGACCAGAAGACCTGTGCCTTCCAGGTCATCTTCTCGTCGGAGTCCTTGTCGGCCTGCTCGACCTTCTTCATGAAGCTCGGGAAGTCGCTGAACGTCGTCCACTGGTTGTACGCGACCCGCACCGGCACGCCGACCTCGATGGTCTCGACGATGTTGGTGACCTTGAGCTTCTTGCCGCCCTTGCCACCCTTGCCGCCGCCACCGCCGAACGCCGACATGAGCTTCTCCTTACCGCCGGCCAGGCCGGCATGGAACATGGCCTTCATCGGGGAGTGCCCCTCGGCGAGCTTCTGCGCGCCGGTGGCGGCGGCGACCAGGCCGGGGCCGCCGCCGGACTTCGCGTACTCGCTGAGCCGGCCGGTGGCGCCGGTGAGCCGCTCGGTGACCACCTGGACCGCCCGCTCACCGATCGCGCCGGCGAGGTTCCGCAGTTCCTCGCCGAGCTGGTCGCGTGCCTTGTCCGCGAGGTTGGGATTGGCCGCCATGGTCACCGCCCCTGCCGACGCGCCACGACCGGCCGCTCCTCGCGGTCGGCGTCGTCACGGTCGTCGTCGTAGTCGTCGTCGTAGGCGCCTTCGGCCTCGGGCTGGTTGTCGAGTTCCTGCTCCTCGTCGGGCGCCGACCGCTCTCCGGCGGCGGCGTCGGAGTCCGGCCGGTTGCCGCCGGACTTCCGGCGCAGCGCGTCCGCGCTGCCGCGCAGCTTGCCGCTGAGGGCGTCGATGCCGCTGCCGGCGGCGGCGGTCGCCGCGGCCTTGCCGGCGGTGGCCAGGGGGCCGCCGAGCTTGGTGAGGTTCCCCAGCTGGGCGGACGAGTTCAGCAGGTCCGTGCCGTACTTCCGCAGCCCGCCGGGATTCTGGCTGGCCCGGCCCGCGGCCACCGCGGCGGCCAGCGTGAGGGCGGTACGCAGCTTCCTGCGGCGGCCCAGGAGGTACCCGAAGCCCACCGCCAGCGCGACCCGTGCTCCGCTCTTCATCGGTTCTCCTTCGCTCCCCGGGGGACGCGGACGCCGCATGGTGGGGCAGGCCGGAAACAGCTCCGGGGAATAGCGCGAAATGGGCCTGCGACCGGGCATCCCGTTATTAGCGGACCCGGCGGGCAGTACCCGTGGGCCCACCCACGAAACGTTTCCCCGCAATTCCAGCGAGGTCCGTCACAGCGCATTCGGATGAGCCGCCACGGCGGCAGAGGAGCCTCGCAAAACGGTCAGACAGGCCGGGCTGGGCAGCTAAAAGACGATTGTTGACACAAGGCAAGCGAGATAATCAGAGGGCCGGCAGGGCCGAATCCAGACACATTTCCGCGCGCACCTTACCGCCGTCTTCCCGCAATCGGGCACCGCATTTCCGCAGCACCGAAATAGCGCCCGGGTTGTCCGGCGTCGTCTCGGCGACGACGGTGCGCATGCCGGCCGCGGCGGCCGCGTTCAGCAGCTCGCGCAACGCCGCCGCGCCGAGCCCCTGCCCCCGGGCCGAGCGCCCCAGCCACATCCCCGTCTCCACGGTGCCGGGCTGCTCGCAGCGGGTCATCCGGACCATCCCCACCACCTCGCCGCCGGCGAGGATGGCGTACATCCGGGTGCGGGTGGGGCCGTCCAGGCCGGTGAAGCTGGCCCGGTGGAAGTCGCGGAACGCCTCCCGGCGGGCGAGCGACCAGCCGGCCGGGGCGTCCACCGGGGGCATCACGTCCTCGGGCTCCGCCTCGGCGGCCGCTACGGAGAGCAACGGCTCCAGGTTCCGTTCGTCCACCGGCTCAAGTCGTACCGCACCCGCCACGTGCCGCAGTCTGCCGCCCGTACCGGCAGGAGTCCACCCCTTTGGCCGGGGACTGCCGGTCCGGCGGAAGGTACCGGCCGGTCGGACCGCCTCCGTGTTCTGCCTCACGCTCCGCTGTCGCACCCCGGCTCAGTCCGCCGGGTCGAACTCGCAGAACACCACCGAGGCGTCGTCGGTCCGCTTGTGCCGGCGCAACCGGTCCGGGTGATCGCGCTCGGCGGCCCGGACCCGAGCGATCAACCCCTCCGGCCCCTCGGCCGCGGTCACGTCCAGCAACCCGGTCCAGTCGAAGAGGCCGAACTGCTCGACCGCGCAGGACGCGCCGTCGCTGAGCAGTGCCGCCCGGCGCAACGCCCCGGGCCCGCGCAGCGGCAGCGTCCCGGTCACCGCGTGGTACGCGGCGTCCGGGTCGGCGGCGGCCGCCCAGTAGCCGTGCGTCCGGTTCATCCGCTCCCGCTGCACCATGACCGCCTGCCGGAACCGGGTCACCGGATCGACCTCGCCGCCGGGCAGGTCGGCGGCGGTGCGGCGCAGCTCCGCCATCGCGGTGTCCAGCCGCTCGTCGGAGACCACGCTCACCTGGCCGCCGGCGTCCAGCACCAGCGGGCTGTCGCAGAGCACCAGGTAGTCCACCTGGTCGCCGCCCTCGCGGAGCAGGCAGACCGTGGAGGAGGGGGTGCCCGGATGGTCGAGGTCGCACTCGCCCCCGTGGTCGGCGCGGACCGCCAGGATGGCCGCCGCGAGGCTGCTCATCAGCGTCGCCGCCGGTCGGGCCGCGAGCGCCAGGCCGATCCGGGCGGCCAGGTGCCGGACGTACCAGGCGGGCCCGTGCACGCACCCGGTGTCGAAGCCCTCCGGCACGGTCGCCCCGTCGAGCACCCCGACCAGCGGGCCGAGGCGGAAGACCGCGTCCTCGTTCTCCAGCCGACCCGGGGCGGCGGCGGAGGCGGAGCGTACCCGCATCGTCGGCGCCACCCCGACCGGCCGCGTCGGCCGGCTCCCGATCGGGTACCGGCGGTCTGGTGCCCCCATCCGTTCGCTCCCTCCGTCGCCGCCCGCCTACCCGGACCGGCCGGGGCCATGCGGGCGCCCGCTGTGCACGTACGAGAAGTGAGCCGGTCAGCGACGCCGGTTGCGGGCGCGTGAGGAGCGCAGCCGGCGCAACCGGCCGATCAGCACCGGCTCGGCGGCCAGCGCGGCCGGGTGGTCGAGCAACGCGTTGAGCAGTTGGTAGTACCGGGTCGCGGAGAGCCCGAAGGTGTCCCGGATCGCCTGCTCCTTGGCCCCGGCGTGCTTCCACCACTGCTGCTCGAAGGCGAGGATCCGCCGTTCCCGCTCGGTCAGCCCGTCGGCCGGCCCGGCCTCCGCCGCCGGCCCGGCCGCCACGTCGGCAGGCACGCCCTCGGTCGCCCCCGACCGCTCGTCGGGCGGCGTGGGCGCTTCGCTCCCGGTCGGGACGGCCGGGGCCGGATCCGG
>NZ_QGKS01000241.1 GCF_003172935.1 Micromonospora sicca
CCCGGCCACCACCCACCGGCCCCTCCGCTGACCCGCACCGCTGGGGCGGCGCCGGCTCACTCCGCCAGGGGAAGCCGGCTGGAGTGGAGGAGGCGGGCGTCGTCGGTGACCACCGCGTGCCGGTGGTCGGGGAGGCGGTCCAGCCAGCCGATGCCGGACCGGCCCATCGCCACCGCGGCGGTGGCGTACGCGTCGGCGACGCCGAGGTCCGCGCCGACCACGGTGACCGAACGCAGGCCCGGCGCCGGGGCGCCCCGGCGAGGGTCCAGCACGTGCTGGCCGCGCTCGTACACCCCGGAGGTGGCCACCGCCAGGTCGGTGCCGCTGAGCACCAGACAGGTGGCCGACGGCTCCCACGGGTGCCGGATGCCGATCCGCCACGGCCGGCCGGTGGCGGAGTGGCCGCGTACCCGCACGTCGCCGCCGGCGTTGAGGCAGTGGTTGGGCGCCCCGGCGGCGAGCAGCCGGTCCGAGGCGACCTGCGCCGACCAGCCCTTGACGTAGCCGGAGGGGTCGAGCCGCCCGGTGACGTACGCGTCGAAGAAGCCGTCGGTGGCGCCCCAGAGGTCGGCGCAGCGCTCCAGCACCGCCCGCAGGTCCGCCGACGCCTCGGCGAGCGGCAGGTCACCCCGGTCGAACCGGCACACCTCGCTGTCCTTGCGATAGGTGCTGAACCGGGCGTCGACCTCGCGGAGCCAGCGGAACGTCTCCTCGGCCAGCTCGTGCAGGGTCGCGGCGGGCAGGTCGTCGGCCAGGTCCAGGCTGATCGCCGTACCCATGATCTGCTCGACCCGGCGCAGGCCCGGACGGGCGCGTGACGCCGCCACCTCGACCACCGGGCTCAGGCCTGGTCGATCGCGGCCTGGAGGGACCGCTGGTACGCGCCGCTGGTGGCGGTCGCCCCCGAGACGGTGTCCAGGTTGGCGCTCTGCTTCGCCACCACCTCGCCGGAGGTGCCGCTGTAGCGGGCCTGCACGTCGTCGCTGCGCAGCCCCGACTGCCCGCCGAGCGGCAGGCCGAGGGCGGTGGCGTCGACGATCCGGCTGCCGTTCAGGGTGATCCGCACCTGGAGGGAGCCGTATTCGTAGTCGACCGTCGGCCCGGTCACGGTGCGGGTGCTCGGTTTCGGCGCGGTGGTGGTGGTCCGCGGCGCAGCCGTCGTCGGCCTGGCGGTGGCGGTGCTCTTCTTCGTGCCCGGGGTGCTGCTCGGGCGGGTCGACCGGGACGGCGCGGACGCGGAGCCGGCGGGGCCGGGCGTAGGGGTGACCCCGGGCGCGGGCCCGGACCCGCCCGGCGCGACGGACGCCTGGTCGGCGGGGATGTCCTGGGCGGCCTGGCCGGCCCCCGGGGAACCCTTGAGCACCACCAACGCGGTGGTGCCGGCGGCCAGGCCGGTGATCGCGAGGACGGCGCGACGCATGCCAGGGGTGCCTTTCTACAGCTCGAAGGTGGCCAGGTGGATCTGCCGGCGGGGGACGCCGGTCCGGCGCAGCACCCGGACCGCCTCGTCGACCAGCCCGGCGGGACCGCAGAGGTAGACGTCGCGGCGGGCCACGTCGGGCACCAGCCGGCGCAGGCCGCCGGGGCTCATCACCTGGCGGGGGCCGGGATCGTCGCGCGAGCCGATGACGTACCAGACGGAGGTCCGCCGGACCTGGGCCAGCCAGTCCAGCTCCGGGTGGAGCAGCACGTCGGCCGGGGTGCGGGCGCGGTAGATCAGCGCGGCGCCCGGCGGCAACTCCTCCAGCATCGCCCGGAGCGGGGCGATGCCGCTGCCGCCGGCGATGAGCAGGGCGCGTTCCCGGGTGCGGTGGGCGGCGGTGAAGGTGCCCGACGGGCCCTCCGCCCAGACCAGGGTGCCGGTCCGCAGGTCGCGCAGGTCCGCGGTGTGCCCGCCGACCACCTTCACGGTCAGCCGGAGCCAGCGGCCGTTGGCCGCGGCGGAGAGCGAGAACGGGTGGGACTGCCACCAGCCGCCGGCGTTCAGGAAACGCCAGCGGAAGTACTGCCCGCCGAGCATGTCGATCTGGTTGAGCCGGCGACCGGTCAGGTAGATCGAGATGGTGTCGGTGCTCTCCGCCACCACGTCCGCCACCCGCAGCCGGTGCCGCAGGTTGAAGTGCAGCGGGGCGACCACCCGACCCCAGAGCGGCGCGGCGAGGACCAGCAGGTACGCGCCGATCCAGCCGGTGCGGACCGGGCCGGGGTGGAAGAGCTGGGCGCCGTTGCTGAACTGGTGGCCGAAGCCGAGCAGCAGGGCCGCGTAGCTGGTCAGGTGCAGGTGGTACCAGAGCTCGTACGGCAGGACGGTGCGGATCGCCCGGATGCCGGTGAGGCCGACCAGCACCATGATGCCGGCGGCCACGAACGCGGCGACCATGTCCTCGTAGTCGCTCAGCAGCGAGCCCACCTCGCCGAGGATCGACTTCTCCTCCAAGCCGGCGTAGGCGACCACGATCAGCGACAGGTGGGCGAGCACCGCGACGAGCAGGGTGGCGCCGAGGTCCCGGTGCAGGCGGGACAACCGCTCCCCGCCGACCCAGCGTTCCAGCACGCCGAGCCGGCTCATCATCGCCACCTGGACGAGTAGCAGGTAACCGGCGACCAGGCCGGTGATCCGCCCGGCGGCGGTGAGGAGGGCGGTGGTGCCGGCGAGCGAGCCGGCCAGGGTGTCCAGCCACCAGGGCAGCACCGCGGCCACCAGGCCGAGCCAGAACACGGCCGCCAGGGCCCGCCGGCCGCCGGGGCCGCGGCGGGGCAGCGCCGGCGGCGGTGGCGGGGGTACGGGGGCAGCCGAACGGCCGCCGTACGGGAGCGAGGTCCCGGTACGGCGGCCGGCGGCGTAGGTGTCCTGATATGTCACGCGTACAACTTCATGGGTACGTATTTCTGCCGGGGGAAGACCTTGTCCACTTCCGCCGTGGTCAGTCCGAACCGGCCCTGCGCCACGGACCCGTAGACGTTGAACATGTTGTTGTACTCAGGTACGTCGCCCGAGTCGAGATCGTTCAACCCGTTCCACGTGCCGAGCAGCGACCCGGCGAGCCGACGCCCGGACAGGATGGTCACCACCCCACCGTGCCCGTGGTCGGTGCCGCCGCCGTTGGAGGCCACCCGGCGGCCGAACTCGCTGGACACCATGATCGTCACGTCGGCGGCCCGGTCGCCGAGGTCGGTGAAGAACGCGGCCATGGCGTTCGCCAGCTCGTTGAGCCGCCGCCACAGGTTCCCGCCGTCCTGGGTGCCCTGGTTCTCGTGGGTGTCGTAGCCGCCCATGCCGACGGTGGCGACCCGGACGTTCGCCCCGCCCTTGATCAGCTGGGCGAGCTGCTGGAACGCGTACCCGACGCCCTGGTACTTCACCCCCGCGGCGGCCTGGTACGGCTTCGCGGCCAGCTTCTGGGCGGTGGCCAGCGCGCCCATCCCCTCGATGACCGCCTCCTCCACGGGGTGGTTGATCCCGGTGAACAGCCCGCGGATCGCCTTCTCGGTGGCCGCCCGGTACTTCTCGTCGCCGTTGAGCCGCAGTTCACCGACGCTGTTCAGGGAGAGCGCGCCGTTGACGCCGACCAGCGACCGGGGCAGCGTGCTGCCGATGCCCACGCTGCGGAACGCGGTGCCCTTGCCGAGCGCGTCGACCAGGCTGTCCAGCCAGCCCCGGCCGCCGGTCTCGCCGGGCAGGCCGCCCAGGTTGCAGGCGTCGGCGGCCTGGAAGTGGCTGCGGGACAGCCGGGGGTCGGAGACCGCCGGGATGAAGCCGAGCTGGCCGGCCTTGAGCCACTTCTCCAGCGGCGCGAAAGCGCTGGTGAGCTTGAACCCGCGGCCCAGGGCCAGCGAGTCGTTGCCGAGCAGCAGGTCCGGCCGGGCCTTGCCGAGGATCGGGTCGTCGGCCGGGGCGGCCAGGCTCAGCCCGTCCAGCCCGCCGTAGAGGAAGACGTGGATCAGGGTGCCGGTCCTGGTCGCCGCGAAGGACGCCGAGGTGGTGACGAACTGGGCGGTGGCCAGCGCGGTGGCGGTGGCGGCGGCGCCGGCGACGAAGGTACGCCGGGTGACGCCGCGCCCGTCCTGCTGGGCCTCCTCCAACTCCTCCAGCCGGCGGTAGCGGTCCACCTCGGCGGCGTTCTCCGCCGCGACGATGTCGGCCTCCGCGCGCAGCAGCGCCTCGGCCGGGTTGTCGGCCAACCGCCGCAGGTCCGGGCATTCGGGGTGCAGGGGGTACGAATACACAGTCTTCTCCATCGAATGCCTCACCGGAGGTGGTGCTGGGGGGAAGCGAGGATCGCCCGCGCGACGGCGGCGACGGCCCCGTTGAACGTGGCGTCGACCTTCGCCGTAGCCGGGACCCCGGCGACGCCGAGGACCAGCGCCTTCTCCTTGGCGCTCAGCTTCTGGTGCACCAGCCGCCCGGCCAGCTCGTCCACGTACGCCCCAGCGGTGGCCGGCGGGCGGGCCACCAGCTTCTCCGGCGCCGGGTACGTGAACTGCTTGCGCCGGCCGCCGAGCAGCTCGCCGGCCTCGTTCCAGCCGTCGACCATGGTGCCCGCCGAGGTCCAGGCGACGTAGACGTCCGCGTAGCCGTCCGGGGTGGGCTTGCCCATCGGGTACTGGCCCAGCTCGCGCATCTTGTCCTGGATCTGCCGCAGGCCCTGCGCGTACGGGGTGCGCCGGTTGTCGCCCTGGAAGCCCGGCGACGCCTCCGGCCGGACGCCGAGGGTGCGGTAGGTGGCGACCAGGTACTCCATCGGCCGGCGCACCTTCTGACCCACCGCGGCCCAGAACTCCGACGAGCTGAACAGCGTCATCAGCACCGGCTTGATCAGGCCCTTGTTGGCCGCGTACGTCTTGGCCAGGCGGTCCACCAGGGACTTCGGCGGGGTGTCCGAGACGAACCGGGTGGCCAGGCTGCGGGCCACGTACTGGGCGGTCGACGGGTGCAGCGCGAGGTAGGTGATGTACTGGTCGATCACCCGGTCGGCGACCTTCGGGTCGTTGGAGCTGTTCGGGTGGCTGAAGCCGAGGATCTTCACCTTGCCGACGTAGTGCCGCTCCGGGTGGAAGACGTACTTCCCGTCGGCGACGCCCCGGCCGGTCTGCAGCATCGCGGCCTGCCGGACGTCCTTCTCGGTGTACCCGCCGTCGACCCCGACCGAGTACAGCTCCAGGTTCTCCCGGGCCAGGTTCTCGTTGACCGCGTCCTTGCGGGAGTCGACCTGGTTCAGGTAGAGCAGCAGCGCCGGGTGCCGGTTCGCGGCGATCAGCATCTCCGGGTAGCTGCCCAGGGCGTGCGCCCGGACGACGTCCCGGTCGAACGAGTTGCGGTAGACCTCCCCGCCGTCGAACTCGGCGGCGACGTGCAGGAAGTCGTTCCAGAAGTCGACCATCACCTCGTAGAGCTGCCGGTCGGACCAGATCTGCCGGGCGATGGTGGCGTCGATCATCTCCCGCTCGGGCTGGGCGCCCCGCTCGTTGAGCTGGTTCCGCTGGTCGCGCAGCTGCTGCGGGGTCAGCTTCAGGGTGGGCAGCTCGGCGAGCTTCAGCTCGGCCTTCGTCGGGGCGATCTTCTCCGGGTCGAGCTGCCGGCGCAGCCAGCCGTCGATGCCGAGCCGTTTGATGTCGGCCAGCACCTTCCCGGTGGCGCCGAAGGTGGCCCGGCTGGCCAGGTGCCGGACCGGGTCCTTGGCGAGCACCGTCTTCACGGTCACCGGGGTCGCCGCGGCGGCGGCCGCCGGGCCGTCGAAGAGCCGGCCGCCGGTCGGGGAGTTGCGCTTGAGCGCCGCCCCGGCCCGGGAACCCATGTAGCTCTCGTTCTGCTCGGTGTAGGTGCGCACCGTGCTCGGCTGCTGCCCGCTGGGCCGGGCGGCGGTGCCGTCGGTGACCACGGTGCCGGTGGCGTCGCCGGCCACCGGGTCGTCGCGGAAGAGCCCGCGCACCTGGGGGTTCATGGCGAGGGCGGCCCCGCCGGCGACCACCGCCGCACCGCCGAGCGCGGCGAGGGCGCGCCGCCGGCCGGTGCGGCGACCCGGCTCGTCGTCATCGTCCAGGTTGGGCAGTCCCCCGCCGGGCGCCGGGGCGTGACCCTGACGGCCGAAGCCGTCCGGGCCGACCCACTGCGAGCCGTGGGCGGGCAGGGTCGTGACGGCCCCCGGGTACCCGGCGGGACCGCCGTAGCCGGCGGCCGGGCCGTACCTGCCCGCGTGGTCCAGGTCGCGGTACCCGTCCAAGGGGTGCTGTCGCCCGTCCCACCCGCGGTCGTCCCGGAGTCGACGTGGTGGCACATTCTGGTCGGCCATGTACCAATCCCGTTTTCTTCGAGCGCCGGCACGCCTGTAACCGGGGAGGACATCAGGGGCGGCGACTGCTGCCGGAGGAGTTGCTACGGGAAAGTAGCCACGCGTCCCCGGGCGCTCAAGGCGGCCGGAGGGCACTCGGGAGGGCACTTAAGACGGTGCTCATGACCCCGCGCGGGCGGTCTGTCCGGCACCGTCCGGGCGGGGCGCTTCCCAGCAGGGCCGACATCGCCCCGGAACGGCGGGACGTAACGTTTTGGCCCGCGGTGACGCTGTCCGCGTCGTTCAACCGCACAGACAAACTTAAGGCGCGGATAAGCCCGCGCTGAGGCGGTCCGACCGGAAGCTGCCCACCCGCGCCGAGCCACCGTCGAGGCCTTGCCGCTGCGGCCGAAAGTAGCAGCTGGAGCGGCGCGTGACCCGCCTCCGTTGCGGGTATGCCGCCGAACCGCTGAAGCCGTGAGGGGAAGGCACCGCCATGCTCAGCAAAGAGGATCAGCGCAGGTTCGAGCAGATCACCCGCCAGCTGCGGGAGAGCGATCCGCAGTTCTTCGCCCGGCTCGACCACCGGGCGCGCGCCCGCCGGGGCCGGTACCTCATGCTGTTGACGATCGTGCTGTGGGCCTCACTGCCGGCGATGACTGTGCTGGCCGGGCGGCTGGCCGGCGCGATCTGCGCCGTGGTGCTGTTGGCGAACGCCGGCCTCATGTGGCGGTTCCGACGGCGTTGGCTTTGACCGCGCCGACCGCGACCGCTCGGGCGTCGCCGCTGCCGGGGCGGCGGTGGTGGCCCGGTCCGACCGGGGCCGGCCGAGATCCCGGTAGGCCCGGCGTAGCCGTTCGACCAGCCCCGGGCCGCCGATGGCCGGCCCGGGCGGGCCGAGCTGGCGCAGCAGCAGGTCGGGGGCGGTCACGAGGGTCGGTGGCCGGTCGGGCACCGGCACCGGCGCCACCCAGAACCGGTCGACCGGATCGGCCGGCGACGCCGTGGGCAGGGCGCCGAGCACCCGGGCCGCTCCGGCCGCCGTCGGCCGCCGGGTCGGCGCGGAGCCGGCCGTCGGGGTGGACCCGCCCGTCGCCGGCCCGTCGCCGCGAGCCGGACCGGACCGCGCCATGGCCACGTCGGCCCCACCGGTCACCGGCTCCGAGGTGGCGGTCGCGCCGGCGGCGGCGCGCAGCGTACGCAGCCGGTCGAGCAGCTCTTCGCGGCTGCGGCCCCGCCAGTGCAGCAGTTGGAACGGGTCGGCGTCGAACGCCTCGGCGAGCAGATAGAAGGTGGCCGCGAGGTGCTTGCACGGCACCGCGAAGTCGGGGCAGCCGCAGCGTTGGGTCAGCTCGTCCACGATGGACGGGAAGAGTGGCGCGCCCGCCGCGGCGAACAGCTCCTCCAGCTCGGCCGGGAGGTCGCCGGCGAGCAGCCGGGCGCTGAAGAACGCCTGCCCGGCCAGTTCCGCCTCGATGCGGGCCCACACCTCGGCCGGGTGGGCCGCCAGCTCGATCCGCACCGGGTACGGGTCGGGCCGGGAGCCCTGCACGGCGGCGGTGACCAGCCCCGGGGCGATGTCCAGCCGGAGCACCTGACCGCGGCGCGCGTACGCTCGCCCTCGGGTGAGCCGGGTGCCGAGGGCGAACGACTCCAGCACCTCCAGGAACCGCCGGGACCACCAGGACTGTCCGATCGCGCCCCGGGTGCTGCGCGCCCGCAGCCCACCCTCCACCCGGCGCGGCGGCCCGAACTCGGCGAACCGCCCGCCCGCGTTCCCCTCCGGAGTGGTCACTCCACCACCGCCCCGGACTCGAGGGCGAAAAGCTCGCGCAGCGCCCCGGTGGAGAGCTCGGTGACCCACTGCTCGCCGCTGCCCACCACCCGTCCCGCCAGGCTCCGCTTGTCGGCGATCATGGCGGCCACCTTCTCCTCCACGGTGCCCGCGGAGACGAACTTGCGGACCTGTACGCGGCGGCGCTGGCCGATCCGGAACGCCCGGTCGGTGGCCTGGTCCTCGACGGCCGGGTTCCACCAGCGGTCGACGTGCACCACGTGGTTCGCCGCGGTGAGGGTGAGCCCGATGCCGCCGGCCTTGAGCGACAGGACGAACAGCGGCGGTCCGTCGGACGACTGGAACCGGGTGACCATCGCGTCCCGGTCGGCCTTGCCGACGCCGCCGTGCAGGAAGAGCACCTCCCGGCCGGCCCGGGCCGACAGGTGCCCGCGCAGCATGCCGCCGAACTCGGCGTACTGGGTGAAGAGCAGGGCCTTCTCCCCCGCCGCGAGGACCTCGTCGACGATCTCCTCCAGCCGCTCCAGCTTGCCGGAGCGGCCGGGCAGCGGCGAGCCGTCGCGCAGCAGCTGCGCCGGGTGGTTGCAGACCTGCTTGAGCCGGGTCATGGTGGCCAGCACCAGCCCCCGGCGCTCCATCCCGTCGCTGGACTCGATCTTCGCCATCATGTCGTCGACCACCGCGCGGTAGAGCGCGGCCTGCTCGGCGGTGAGGTTGCAGAGCACCTCCATCTCCAGCTTCTCCGGCAGGTCGGAGATGATCGACGAGTCGGTCTTGAGCCGGCGCAGCACGAACGGGCCGGTGATCCGGCGCAGCCGCCCGGCCACCTCGTCGTCGCCGTGCCGCTCGATCGGCTCGGCGAACTTCTTCCGGAAGGTGGCGGCCGGGCCGAGCAGCCCGGGGTTCGCGAACTGCATGATCGACCAGAGGTCGGCCAGCCGGTTCTCCACCGGCGTACCGGTGACCGCGACCCGGTGCCGCGCGGGCAGCGACCGGACGGCCTCGGCCTGCCGGGTCGAGGCGTTCTTGATCGCCTGCGCCTCGTCCACCACCACCCGGTGCCAGTCGATGCCGGCCAGCGCGAACGCGTCCCGCGCGGCCACGGAGTAGGTGGTGAGCACCAGGTCCGCGTCGTGCACGGCCGTCCGGAACTCCGCCCCGCGCGCCCGCTCGGCCCCGTGATGCACGTGTACGCGCAACCCGGGCGTGAACCGGGCCGCCTCCCGCTGCCAGTTGCCGACCAGCGACATCGGACAGACCAGCAGGGTCGGTCCGGCCTCCGGCGGGTCCCCGGCCAGCAGGGCGAGCAGCTGCACCGTCTTGCCCAGCCCCATGTCGTCGGCGAGGATCCCGCCCAGCCCGAGCGACTGGAGGAAGGCCAGCCAGGCCAGTCCCCGCCGCTGGTACGGCCGCAGCGTGCCGTGGAAGCCGGGCGGGGGGTCGGCCGGGGTGAGCCGCCGTTCCGCGGCCCCGGCGAGCAGCTCGCCGAGCGCGCCGTCGGCGCTGACCTCCAGCACCGGCAGCTCGTCCGGCCGGTCGGTCTCGGCGAGGCCCAGCCGGAGCAGGTCGGCGACGGTCAGCTCGCCGGCCGAGCGGAGCAGCTTGAGGCCGGCGGCAAGTCGCTTCGGGTCCAGCTCCACCCAGCGCCCACGCAGCCGGACCAGTGGGGACTTCAGCTCGGCCAGGGCGGCCAGCTCCTCGGCCGTCAGCGGCTGGTCGCCGAGGGCGACCTCCCACCGGTAGTCGACCAGCGCGTCCAGCCCCAGCCCGGCGGAGGCGGCGGCGACCGTGCCCGGGGCGGTCCGGCTCCGGGCCCGCAGGCGGGCGCCCAGCCGCGTCGACGGCCGCCGCCACCAGGACGGCAGCAGCACCCCGAAGCCGGCCGCGTGCAGCACCGGGGCACCCTCCCGCAGGAAGCGGTGCGCCCCCTCCGCGTCCAGCTCCATCCCCTCCGGCGTGGCGGTCCGCAGCGCGTCGTCCAGCTCCGGCCAGAGCCGGCTGGCCCGACCCAGCTCGGCGAGCAGGGTCTCCTGCGGGTCGTCCACGGCGCCGAGCGCCGGCAGGTTGCCCGGCGAGCGCCACACGTGGCCCGCCTCGACCAGCAGCCCCGGCTCGTCGGCCGGTTGCAGACCGAACTGCACCCGCCACCGGCCTTCCTCGGCCACCACGGCAGCGGGGTCGGCCGGCACCACCAGCAGCGGCTCGGTGACCTCGTCGGGGTCCGGCTCGACCAGGCGGAAGCTGGCCCGGACCGGGCCGCCGGCGGCGTCGCGCTGCCAGGCGTCCAGCTCGGCGCGGAGGGTGTCCAGCCCGGCCGGGTCGACGGTGAACTCGCGGCGCTCGCCGGTGAGCGCCGCCAGCCAGGCCGGCACCGGCCCGCCCGGCCGGAGGCCCCGGGTGAGCACGGTTCCCGCGAGGGCGGCCCGGGCCGCGGCGTCGGCCAGCGCGTCCAGCGCGTCGGCGACGAGCGCCCCGGGCTCCGCCGGCCCACCGGGCCCGACCGGCCCACCGGGCTCGGCCGGCACAGAAGGCTCGGCCGGAGCGGACGACGCGGCACGTGGACCCGGATCGACCGGTGCGCCCGGCTGAGCCGGGATGGGCGGCGCGGCGGCGGCGCGGGCGGCCGGGGGCAGCGCGAGGGCCAGCGACCGGGCCCAGCCGGCATCCGTGCCGGTCAGCAGGGGTCGCCAGACGGCCCGGGCGGTCACCACGTCGGCGTCGTTTCCCGGACCGGGCCGGGCCGGCGGGTCCGCGGTGGCCGGGGCCGCGACGTCGGGCAGCACCCGGCCGCGGGTGACCAGGTCGGCGGCGAAGTCGGCCAGCTCGGCCAGGTGGCGCAGGTCCGCCCCCGGCACGGCGGCGCCGAGGTCGAGTTCCCGCAGCAGGGCGAACGCGGCGTCCGGGGCATACGTCAGGGTGGGGACCCGCCAGCCGGCGAGGGTGACGGCCCCGCGGACCGGTTCCCCGACGGCGGTCCGGACCAGCTCCGGCGAGTCGAGCGGCGAGCCGGCCCGGGTGGGCAGGGTGAGCAGGACGGTGGTGGCCCGGGCCGGGAGGTCGCCGAGCACCCCGGCCAGCGTGGCGTGGCCGGCGGCGAACGGGTGCGGCCGCTCGCGCGGTGCCCGGCCGGGCCGGCGCGGCGCCCGCGCCGGCAGCGTGGTGTCCTCGGCCCAGACGGCGAGCCCGACGCCGGACAGCCACACCCCGTGGATGACCAGCACGCACTCCCCCTCGTCGACGCCCGGGGCAAGGATAGGCGGCCCCGGGCGGCTACTGTCGGCGCCATGTTCGATCTGCTCGTGATCGGCGGCCTGGGGGTCGATGTGCGGGTCCGGGTGCCCGCGCTCCCGCTGCCGGCCGCCGACTCGCTGACCGTGCCCCCCATCGAGCTGCGGATCGGCAACACCGGCGCCGGGGTGGCGCTCGCCGCGCACGCGCTTGGCCTGCGGGTGGCCCTGGTGGACGTGCTGGGTGCCGACCCGGCCGGGGACGTGGTCCGGGCGGCGCTGGCCCGCACCTCGGTGCACGCCGTGCTCGCCGACGCCCCGGCCGGCACCCGCCGCTCGGTCAACCTGGTCGACGCGGGCGGCCGGCGGATGTCCCTCTACGATCCGCGGCCCTGGCAGGGGCCGCCGCCGTTCCCGCCGGACGCGCTCACCGCGCTGGTCCGGGACGCGGCCCACGTGCATGTGTCGATCATGGATTGGGCACGCGACGCGCTACCGGTCCTGCGCGCCGGGCTCGCCGACGGCGTACGGCTCTCCACCGACCTGCACGACTGGGACGGGGACAACCCGTACCACCGCCCCTTCGCCGACGCGGCGGACCTGGTCTTCGTCAGCGGCGTCCGCCTCGGTGGCCGCGCCGGGAAGCTCGCGGTCGAGCTGGCGCCCCGGACCGTGCTGGTGACCGGCGGGGAGGCAGGCGCGACCCTGCACCCGGCGGACGGTCCGCCGGTACCGGTGCCCGCGACGGTTCCGCCCGGCCCGGTGGTCGACAGCAACGGCGCGGGCGACGCCTTCGCCGCCGGTCTGATCGCCGCCCGGCTGCGCGGCGCCACCCTGCCCGACGCGGCCGGGTATGCCGCCCGGGTCGCCGCCGCCGCCTGCACCCACGACGGGATGGAGTACCCGCCCGGCCTGCTGCCCTGCCAGTAGGCCGGCAGCCGCTCAGAGCGCCCCGGTCTCGCCGTCGGTCAGCTCGCGGAGGGCTGTCATCCCCGGACGGTAGTCCCGGCGGCGGCCGGCCCGCTGCCCCGCTATCCGCTGCGGGTCACCGGGGTCCGGGGCAGGATGGGCCCATGGCATCCACGGTGCAGATCCCCCTGGTGGGCGGCACGGCCGACGGCGAGACCATCACCGTCGAGCTGGACGACAACGGCCGCCCGCCGCTGACCCACCACCACCTCGGCCCGGAAGGGCTGGCCGAGGCGCAGATCTACGAGCTGGAGTCGGACGACCGGGCGGGCCGGCCGTGGGTCTACACCTGGCGGGGGCCGGCGGTCTGACCGGCCGGTGGGGCACCGGGCCGGTTCAGGCCGCCTTGACCCGGGTCAGGCGCCGGGAGCGGATGCTCTCCAACACCCCACGGGTGACCTGGGAGGTGCCGCGGGCCTGCTCGCACACCTCGGCCACCCGCCGCGCCGTCTCCTCCGCCCGGATCTCCCGCTCGTCCCACAGCCGGTCCACCTCGGCCAGCAGCGGGCCCTCCACCTCCCGTTCGACGCCGCGCAGCGCCGGCACCCCGAGCCGCTGGGCCAGGTCGAAGACCTTTCCGGCGTACGGCAGCGGCAGGAACGGCGTACCCACCATGGCCGCGAAGATCAGGAAGTGCAGCCGCATGCCGACCGCGAGGTCGAAGTGCCGCATCAGCCCGAGCACCTGCCGGGGCGAGTAGTCGCCGTGCAGGACTCGGCCCCGCTCGGCGGCCACCATGTGCGACATCACGCCGTGCGAGTGCCGGATGTCGTCGCGTTCCATCGGCACGAACAGCACGTACGCGTCGATCCGGTGCACCAGGAAGTCGCTGATCTGGGCAAGCAGCCGGTGGTAGCCGTCCACGTCGAGGCGTTCCGCGGCCCGGCCCGGCTCGCGGACGCTCAACCCGACGAGCCGTTTGCCTGCCGGGACCCCCTCGTCGCGGAGCCAGCTCTCCGGGAAGTCCTCCGGTTCGAGCAGGAACGCCGGGTCGGCGGTGACGGTGATCGGGTTCACCAGGCCGGCCTCCTCGAGCACCATCCGGGACTCCTGGTCCCGCACGGTCACCTCGGTCGCCCCGGCCAGGGTCTCCCGGACCATGGTGGTGTCGACCCCGTCGCTGAGCGGCCCCACCCCCACCGCGTACGTGAGCAGGGGCAGGCCGCGCTCCTGGGCGACCCGGACCACCCGCAGGTAGCGCCGGGCCTCCCGGTCGTAGAGGATGCCGCCGCCGCCCAGGATGAGCAGGTCCAGCTCGGACAGGGTCACCGACGAGTCGGCGCGGCTGACGCCCTCCCAGGCCACCGCCTCCACGTCCGGGTGGGCCAGGGCGGTGTGCGCCGGGTTGCGGGAGAAGACGATGATCCGGGCGTTCGGCTCCTGCTGCCGCAGGTCGGCCAGGAGTCCGCTGAGGATCGCCTCGTCGCCGAGGTTGCGGCCACCGTACGAGCCGAGCAAGCCGATCGTCAGTCCGGCGGCATCCGTCATCCGTCGCTCCTCCCCAGGTGCGTCTCGGGCCGGTTTCCCGTTGCGCCGGTGGACATACCTGGGCGAGTTGTCAGCCCGCCGCCGCGCCGACCAGGCGGGACACCAGGGCGGAAACCACCTGGTCGGGGTCGAAGCCGGCGTCGACCGAGGTGGTGAGCAGGTCCAGCAGCAGCCCGTCCACGGCGTAGTGGAGCAGGGCGACCTCGAAGGCGCCGCCGGGCAGTCCGGCCGCGACCTGGCACGCGACGTCGTCGGCGTACCCCCGGCGGAGCACGTCCCCGAGCGCCCGGCGCAGCTCGGGCCGACGGGACGCCGCCAGCCGCAGCTCGAACAGCGCCCGGGTGAGCTCGAGCTCCTGGGTGGTCCGCTCCACGATGTATCGGAGGTAGTCGGTCACCAGCTCCAGGGACGGCTCCCGGCTGCCGAGCCGGGCCAGGACCGCCGGGTCGGGGGCCATCCGGTCGAAGATCCGCTCGCCGAGGGCGCCGAGCCGGTAATGGGCTTGCCCCGGCGGCCCGGTCGGACCGACCGTGGAGGGATGACGAGCGCGACGAAGACCCGGATCGGCTGGGCCGACCTGCCGGCCGACGTCCGGGCCACGGTCGAGGAGATCCTCGGCGACCGGGTCGTCGAGGCGGTGTCCCAACCGGGCGGGTACTCCCCCGGCACCGCCGACCGGGTCCGCACCGCCGGCGGCCGGCGGGCCTTCGTCAAGGCGGTCAGCCCCGCGCAGAACGACCGCAGCCCGCACCTGCACCGCGCGGAGGCGCGGATCGCCGCCGCGCTCCCGCCGTACGCGCCGACGCCCCGGCTGCTCGGCGGCCACGACGACGGCGAGTGGGTGGCCCTGGTCTTCACCGACGTCGAGGGCCGGCACCCGGCGACGCCCTGGCTCGCCACCGAACTGGCGACCGTGCTCACCACGCTGGCGACCATGGCCGCCGCGCTGACCCCGACGCCGGTTACGGCGGTGCCCACCGCGGCCGAGCAGCTCGGGTACGACTTCGCCGGCTGGCGGCGGATCGCGGCGGACCCGCCGGCCGACCTGCCGCCGTGGGCCCACGCGCACCTGTCCGAGCTGTGCGCGGCGGCGGACCGGGGGCTCGCCGCGCTGGCCGGCGACACGCTGTGCCATCTGGACGTCCGCGCCGACAACCTGCTGGTCGGGCCGGACGGCGCGGTCAGCGTGGTGGACTGGCCGTGGGCCTGCCGGGGGCCGTCCTGGTTGGACACCCTGCTCCTGCTGGTCAACGTCCGGCTGTACGGCGGCCACGACACCGAGGCGCTGCTGCGCGACCTGCCGCTGACCGCCGGGGTGGATCCGGCCGCGCTGACCGGGGTGCTGGCCGGCCTCGCCGGCTTTTTCCTCGACAGCGCCCGGCAGCCGCCGCCGCCCGGCATCCCGACGGTCCGGGCGTTCCAGCGGGCGCAGGGCGACGCGCTGCTGCCCTGGCTCGCGGCGCGCCTCGGCTGAGATCCCCGGCGGGGGGTGGCGGCATCGGGCGCGGGCAGGAGGTCAGCTCGTCGCCCGGACCTCGTGGGTGAGGAAGGGCAGCACGGCGGCGGGCAGCGCCGGTGCGGTGACGATGTCGTAGTGGGTCAGGCCGGGCAGCACGGCCAGCCGGGCGGCGGGCCGGTCCGAGCCGTCCCAGCCGGCGTCCCGGTGACCACCGCCGAGCAGCCCGAAGAACTCCGCCATGTGGGTGACCGGGATCGAGTCGGCGTCGGCGAAGACCAGCAGCACCGGCATAGCGAGCGCCGCCACCTCGGCCGACCAGTCGTACTCCTGGCGGAGCAGGTCACCGGTCTTGACCCAGAGGTTCGGCCAGTCCTCCGGACGCGGGGCGACACGGGAGTACAGCTCGTGCGGCGGGGTGCCGCGCATCTGCTCGGCGACCCGCTCGTCCTGCGCCGCCATCGCGGCCAGCACCTCCGGATACCAACCCTGCCGCCTGCAGGGCACCGAGACCAGGGCCAGCCGGCGGACGAGCCCGGGGTGCTGGATCGCGGTCCGCAGCGCCACCCCGCCGCCGAGGGAGTAGCCGAGCAGGTCCGTCTCGGGCAGGTCGAGGTGCCGGATCAGCGCCGCGATGTCGGCGGCCATCGACTCGAAGCGCAGCGGCCGGTCCACGTCGGCGGTCCGCCCGTGGCCTTGGAGGTCGACCAAGATGACCTGCCGGCGCTCGGCGAGGGCGGGGAGGATCGGGGCGAACATCTCCACCGCGCCGTATCCGCCGTGCAGCAGCACCAGCGGGCGGCCCGTGCCGTGGACCTCGTACCAGAGACGCACCCCGTTGACGTCCGCGTAACTCACCCTGACTCCTCCGTCGTTCGTCGACCCGTCGCGCGACCACCGCCGTCGACGGGGCGCACCCGATGTAACGCCGACGACGCGGCGAACTCATCGGCGCTGGAGGGTCAGAATGTCATCCTCTCCGACGACGAGCTCCGCGACGAGGTCCGGGGCGGCGAGGGCGAAGGCCACCAGGGCCCTCGGTGGTGTAGCCGCGGCGGCGGCGCGAGGGGACGATGCCGTAACGGTGTGCCGCGTCCTGGGACCATACCGCCGGGGGCCGGACACGGCGCGCCCCCGCTGCCTCGGGCCGGAGGCGGCGGGGGCGCGTCGGTGCCGGTCAGCTGACGCCGGTGACGGCCTTGACCAGGTTGATGCCGAAGTAGAACACGAACGCGACCGCGACCGCCCACATCAGCGGATGGATCTGCCGGGCCTTGCCCTGCGCCACCCGGATCGCCACCCAGCTGACGAAGCCGGCGCCGATGCCGTTGGTGATCGAGTAGGTGAACGGCATCAGCGTCATGGTCAGGAACGCCGGGACCGCCACCCCGACGTCCGTGAAGTCGATGTCCTTGACCTGACGGATCATCAGCGCGCCGACGACGACCAGCGCCGGACCGGCGGCCTCGCTGGGCACCAGCGACACCAGCGGGGTGAGCAGCAGCGCGCCGAGGAACAGCAGACCGGTGACCACGCTGGTCAGACCGGTACGGCCGCCGTCCGCGATGCCCGAGGACGACTCCACGTACGTGGTGGCCGAGGAGGCGCTGCCCGCGCCGCCGGCGACCGCGGCGACACCGTCGACGAAGAGCACCTTGCCCAGCCGCGGCATGTCGGTGCCGTCGGCGGTGGCCAGGCCGGCCTGCTTCGCCAGGCCCACCGTCGTGCCCATCACGTCGAAGAAGTCGGCGAGGACGAGGGTGAAGACCAGCAGCACGGCGGTCATCACGCCGACGTGCGCAAACGCCGTGAACGACACGTTGCCGAGCAGGTGCAGGTCGGGCGCCTTGATCAGCGGGTCGGGCAGGGTCGGCACGTTGAGCTGCCATCCGGTCGGGTTCGGCTTGCCGTCGACGAACGCCGGGCCCGGCTTGGTGAGCGCGTTGACGATCACGGCGACGACCGTGGTCGCCACGATGCCGATCAGGATGCCGGCCTTCACCTTGCGGGCGACCAGGATGCCGGTGACCAGCAGGCCGACCAGGAAGACCACGGTGGTCCAGCCGCGCAGCGTGCCGTCGCCGCCGAGCTGCACCGGCACCGTCGTGCCGGCGGCGTCCGGCATCCGGCGGACGAGACCGCCGTCGACGAAGCCGATCAGCGCGATGAACAGGCCGATGCCGGCGGCGATGGCCGCCTTCAGCTCGCCGGGGATGGCCCGGAACACGGCCTTCCGGAAACCGGTCAGCACCAGCACCGTGATGATCAGACCCTCGATGACGACCAGGCCCATCGCCTCGGCCCAGGTCATCTGCGAGGCGACGGCGTACGCGACGAAGGCGTTGAGGCCCAGGCCGGTCGCCACCGCGAACGGCACCCGGCCGACGACGCCCATCAGGATGGTCATCACCGCCGCGACGAGGGCGGTGACCCCGGCGACCGGCGCGATGCCGAGCAGCTTGCCGTCGGCGTCCGGCGCGGTGCCGATGATGAGGGGGTTGAGCACGACGATGTAGGCCATCGTCGCGAAGGTGGTCAGCCCGGCGAGCACCTCGCGCTTGACTGTCGAGCCCCGCCGGGTGATCTCGAAGAAGCGGTCGAGACGGCCGCGCTCGGCGGGTTCCGTCGGCTCGGCCGGGACAGCAGGATCCTGCGTAGTCACGCTCATGGCGTGGCTTACTCCGTTCCGGGTTGGCCCGCCGGACGTGCCGGTCAGGCGTGGGGGTGCAGCCGTCCCGGAGCGGTTGGCCCGGAGAACGTCGGAACGGCTGGGCTCCACGGATCCCGTGAAGCACTACGAAGCCGCACCCGGTCGGGGAGCGACTTCGCCCCACCACCTTAACCGCCGGGTGACGCCGGATGACCTGCCCCTACGCGTGCTTCGCGGCGGGGGTGGGCAAGGTCACCGTCGACCGGAGCGGCCCGCGGGTGGGCCCGCCGGCCCCCGTCGGCCCGCCGCGACACGCGCACGGCATTGACACCCTCACCCACCCCGAGCAGATTCCGGAGTGATTCCGGTCGGTCGTGACCGGGGCGTCCGCGCGGAAGGACGATCGCCATGCACAAGATCAGGTCCACCGGTAGGGCCGGGCTCGCCTCGGCGGTGGCGCTGCTCGCGCCGTCGCTGGTCCTCGTGGCCGGGCCGGCGCCGGCGTACGCCGCGGAGACGACGACCCGGATCCTCCGGGCCCCGCTGGACCTCTCCGTCGTCCTGCCCTGCGCCAACGGCGGCCTCGGCGAGGTCGTCGACTTCGACGGCACGATCTCCGAGGTGTACCACGTGACCGTCGACGAGACCGGCGGGTTCCACGTGCACATCGTCGAGACCCAGTCGAACGTGCACGGCATCGGTGCGACGACCGGGGACCGGTACGTCAGCACCCGGGTCAACCTCTTCGTCTACGACCAGGGATCCGGGTCGCTGCCGATCACCTCCACCCAGCAACTGGTGTTCCGGATCGTGGGGCCCGGGCCGGGCAACGACGCGTCGATCCGGATCACGAACCACACCACCGTCAACGCCGACGGCACCGTCACCGTCGCCTTCGACACGTACACGGCGGAGTGCGAACCCACCACGCCCTGACCCGCCGGACCGCCCGGGAAGCGGGCCCGACCGTGGGGCACGCGGGTGGTCAGTCCACGGCCACCGGGCTCGGCGCCGGCTCCGGCGCCGGCCCGGGGTGCCGGGCCGTACGCAGCGGGGAGAACGCGGCGACGGCGGCCGCGACCGCCATGCCGGCCACGCCGACCCAGATCGCCGGCCGGTAGCCGAGGTGCTGGGCGAGCAGCCCGCCGACCGGCGCGCCGACGGTCAGCATGCCCCAGTTGAGCGAGCGGATGGTGCCGTTCATCCGGCCCTGCAACCGGTCGGGCGTGACCGCCTGCCGGTAGCCCATCTCGTTGGGCCCGCTGATCCCCAGGGCGAACCAGATGACGAACTGGGCAGCGCCCACCATCACCCAGCCTGCGGTCCCCGCCGCGGCGAGGGCCACCAGACTCCAGCCCAGCGGCTCGACCACCCGCTCCAGCATGATGGCGCGGCCGGCGCCCCACCGGCCCGCGAGGTCGGACAGCGAGTTGCCGGCCACCGCCCCGACGCCGCCGACGGCCAGCACCACGCCGAGGCCGAACGCCGCCCGGTCCGCGGGCAGTCCGGGATCCAGGCCGCGTACGACGAAGAGCGTGAGGACGGTCGACGCCAGGCTGGCGAAGAGGAAGCGCGCGTGCAGGGTGAGGGCGTACGGCGCCAGCACCGGGTGCCGGTACACCCAGGCGAGCCCCTCGCGCAGTTCGTGGCCGAGGTGGCGGCGACCCGGGTGCGGGGCCGGCTCATCCCCCCGGATCGTCGCCAGCAGCAGGCCGGAGACCAGGTACGACACCGCGTCGACCAGCAGGGCCACGGGCGCGCTCACCGCCGCCACCAGCGACCCGCCGAACAACGGGCCGGTGGTCTGCGCCAGCGACGCGCTCTGTTCCATCCGGGCGTTCGCCCTGGTGAGCGCCGCGGTGGGCACGAGTCGGGGCAGGTAGGACTGGTGGGCGGCCTCGTAGAGCAGCGACAGCGCGCCGAACGCGGCGACGAGGACCATCAGCGCGGGCACGCTCAACGCCCCGAGCAGCGCGAGCGTCGCGATCAGGGTCAGCAGCACCGCGCGGGCGACGTCGGCGGCCACCAGGATCGGCCGGCGCCGGTACCGGTCGGCCACCACCCCGGCCAGCAGCCCGAACAGCAGGTACGGCGTCCAGCGGGCGCCGTTGACGAGTCCCACCTCGGCGTCGGTCGCGTCGAAGGCGACGATGGCGATGATCGGCAGGGCCACCGTGGTCAGGTACGTCCCGAACGTGGAGACCGTGTCGGCCGCCCAGAAGCGCGCGTACCCGGGCTGGCCGAACAGTCGCGTCATCCCGGCGACGGTAGTGCGTCCGGCGGCTCCGTCGCCGGCCCGGTGGTCGTCGGTACGTAGGCTGTCCGGCGTGATCAGGTTGGAGCGGCTGCGGGCCGACCACGCGCCGGTTCTCCTGGCCTTCGAGCGGGCGAACCGGGAGTGGTTCGCCCGGTCGGTGCCGGATCGGGGGGACGACTACTTCGCCGAGTTCGCCGCCCGGCACCGCGCCCTGCTGGCCGAGCAGGACGCCGGCTCGATCCACTTCCACGTCGTCCTGGACGACCGGGGAGCCCTGATCGGCCGGGTCAACCTCGTGGACGTCGAGGACGGCACGGCGGAGCTGGGCTACCGGATCGGTGAGCGCGCCACCGGTCGCGGCGTGGCGACGGCGGCGGTCGAGGAGGTGTGCCGGCTGGCCGCCACGGCGTACGGGCTCTCCGCGCTCACCGCGGTCACCACCCGGGACAACCCGGCGTCCATGGCGGTGCTGGGACGCACCGGGTTCACCCCGGTCGGGGACATCGTCCTCGACGGACGTCCCGGTGTGCGGTACCGGCGCCGACTTTCCGACCCGGGCACCGCACCGTCCTCGGGCGGGTGAGGCTAACCCGCGACGTGGTCTCCCCACTCCGTCTCCGGCCCGGAGCCGGGCGCCGGGGCCTCCCACATCGCCAGGTGGGTCATGAAGTCGTCGGGGCCGGCGCCGTGCCAGTGCCACTCGCCGGGCGGGGTGTGGATGGTGTCACCGGGCCGGATCTCGACGACCTCGCCGCCACGCGACTGGATCAGGCCGACGCCCTCGGTGACGTGCAGCGTCTGACCGACGGCGTGGCGGTGCCAGGCCGTGCGGGCGCCCGGGGCGAAGCGGACGGTGTTGACCCGCATCCGTGAGGGCTCCTCGCCCTTTGCGATGACGTCGAACCAGACGTCGCCGGTGAACATCTCGGCCGGTCCCTTGGCGGACGGCTGCTTGGGCAGAACTTCCACGGGGTGCCTCCTTGTCGATGTGGTTCAGAAGCCGGTCGGCAGGTGCGGCGCGTAGGACTTTTCGACGCGCGGGACCGGTCAGGGACGGACCAGGACCTTGAGGGCCTCGCGGCGGTCCATCGCGCGGTATCCGTCGGGCACCTCGTCGAGGCTGACGGTGCGGTCGAAGACCTTGCCGGGTTCGACCCGGCCGTCGAGGACGTCGGGCAGCAGCTGGTCGATGTAGGCGCGGACCGGGGCGGGCCCGCCGGTGAGGGTGAGGTTGCGCCCGAACATGCCCCAGCCGATCGGTCCCTCGTCGTACTGCGGGACGCCCACCCGGCTGATCACGCCGCCGGCGCGGACCACGCCGAGCGCCTGCTCGTAGGCCTCCTGGTAGCCGACCGCCTCAAGCACCGTGTGGGTGCCGTCGCCGCCGGTCAGCTCACGCACCCTGGCGATGCCCTCCTCGCCTCGCTCGGCGACGACGTCGGTGGCGCCGAACTCGCGGCCGAGGTCGGTGCGCGCCTTGTGCCGGCCCATCAGGATGATCCGCTCGGCGCCGAGCTGCCTGGCCGAGAGCACCGCGAGCAGGCCGACCGCCCCGTCACCGATCACGGTGACGGTGGTGCGCGGGTTGACGTCGGCGCGCTTGGCGGCGTGGTAGCCGGTGCCGTAGACGTCCGCGAGGGTGAGCAGCGACGGCAGCAGCGCGGAGTCCTCCCCGACCGGCAGCTTGACCAGGGTGCCGGCCGCCTGCGGGACGCGGACGAACTCGGCCTGCGCGGTGTTGAAGAACCCGCCGTGGCGGCAGGAGGCCTGCACACCCTCGCGGCAGAAGTCGCAGGTGTTGTCCTGGAAGGCGAAGGACGCCACCGCCAGGTCGCCCTTCTTCAGCCCGGTCACCTCCGGGCCGAGGTCCTCGACGACGCCGAGGAACTCATGGCCCATCTGCGTCCCGTCCTCAGCGGCTGGCACGTTGTGGTAGGGGTGCAGGTCGCTGCCGCAGACACAGGTGCGCACGACCCGTACGATCGCGTCGGTCGGCTGCTGCAGCACCGGGTCGGCGATCTCCTCCACCCGCACGTCACCGGCGCCGTACATCAACGTTGCTCGCATGGGCATTTCCTTTTCACATGTCGTCTCGCGGTTGCGCCCGGGGCGTGGGTTCACTATCCCCGCTCGGCGTATGTCGTACCCGGGCAACAACCATCAAAGCGGCGGCGACGGCGGTGAGGGAGAGCCTGTCGTTACAGGTACTGCCAGAACCCCCCCAGCTACCAGAGGACCAGCAGTGAGCGCGGTTCCAGGTGGGTCTCCCGCTTCCTGTGGTTCCTTTCGAGCAGTCTCGAACAGCACTTTCCACGTCGATTGCCCAAACATAAATGGCACTGACTTTCACTACGGATTCGACGTAGTTCGGTCTGTGAACGTTGTCGGCCAGTGCCAGCCGGTGTCGTTCCTCGTGGTCGGCCCTCCGTGTCGCGCCGTCTGCGGCGGTTGATGTCGGTTGCGCATCACGCCGTTCGCTGACTTCCTGCTGACTCGTCGAGGATTCGGCTGGACCATCGGCTTCTTCCTCCCGAACGCCGTTGCCGCGCATCGTCTGCTGCCATCGGCTGTCATCCGGTGCCGTCAGCTCGGCGATAACCCAGCCCTGCTGCCGTTGGCGGTCACCGGTGGGGTGCCTTCCCCTCCGGGTATACGACGTCCAACCCCACGGTCAGCCGGGGTTGTGCGGGCGAGGATGACCGGTATGGGGCATCGGGAAGGCGGTGGACAGGGTCAGGACCTGTTGCAACGTCGCGAGGACGTGCGGCAGGCCAACTTCCTGGAACTGTTCATCGACCTGGCGTTGGTGTTCGCCCTGGCCGGGGTGGTCAGCCGGGTCGCGCGGGACATCGTCAGCGAAGACCTTGTCGTCCGGTGGCGGGCGATGACCTACCTGCTGGTGCTGGCGCTGCCGCTGATCTGGTTGTGGATCACGACCGCGCACATCACCAGCTGGTTCGACCCCCGCCGCCGCAAGATCCAGTGGATCGTACTGGCCAGTGCCTTCGGGCTGCTGGTCATGTCGACGTCGCTGCCGTACGCGTTCGTCGGCCGCGGGTGGGCGTTCGTGCTGCCGTACGTGATCCTGCTGTGCGGCCGGCCGCTCATCCTGATGCCTGCGCTGCGCGGACACCCCCTGCGGCAGCTTTACCGCCGGTCGGTGCTGTGGTGCGCGGCCTCGGCGGTGATCTGGTTCGTCGGCGCGGCCGTCAGTGGCGGCGCCCGGGCCGCCCTGTGGGGGGCCGCCGTGACCGTTGACATCGCCGCCGCGCAGCTGCGCTGGCCGGTACCGGGGATGGCCCGGCGGCCGGTCAGTGCGTGGGCCATGGACAGCGGTCACCACCTGCCCGAGCGCTACCAGCAGTTCCTGATGATCGCCCTCGGGGAAACCGTGCTCGCCGTCGGCGCCACGCTGACCTACCAGCCGGTCACCGCGGCGACCGCGGCGGGGCTCGTGGTGGCGTTCCTGTCGACGGTGCTGCTGTGGCGCATCTACTTCTACCGCTCCGGCCACGTCCTCGCCGAAGCCGTCGCCGCGGCGGGGGACAGGGAAGCCGCCGGCCGCGCCACCGGCACTGCCCACGTCGTCATGGTGATGGGCATCGTCGCCGCCGCCGTCGGCTTCGAGATCGTGCTGAAACACCCGAACGGCCGGCCCGAGCCGGCGTGGCTCGTCGCGATCCTCGGCGGTCCAGCACTGTTCCTCTACGGCCGCATCCGTCTGGAACGCGTCGTGTTCGACCGGCTTTCCATCCGCCGGGTCGTCGCCATCGCCGCCCTGGCGGTCGCCGCCGTCCCCCTGCATTTCGCCCCACCGCTGGCCGCTACGGTCGTGGCCGCGCTCGTCCTGCTCGCCGTCGCCCTCGCCGACGCCCGCCACGCTGCCGGCCGTCCCCCCGAAGC
>NZ_QGKS01000242.1 GCF_003172935.1 Micromonospora sicca
GTCCTGGGCCGGGGTCAGCAGCCGGCGCAGCGACAGGGCCAGCACCGAGGCGGTCAGACAGCCGCCGACCACGACGATCACCCAGATCCGCCCGTCGGCGGCGCCGATCAACGGGCCGGCGGTCACCGGGCCGATGATCCCGCTGACCCCGAAGATCATCGAACTCATCGCGTTGTACCGGCCGCGCAGTTCGTCGGTGGCGAGCGCGTTGGTCAGCGCGGGCATCACCGGCGACAGCATCGTCTCGCCGAAGCCGAAGATCGCCGCGCAGGCCACCACGCCGAGCGCAGCCACCAGCGCGTTCCCCGTACGGATGACGCCGGCCGCGCCGAGCACCAGCCAGGCGGCCGCGAAGACCGCGCCGACCGCGGCGAGCGCGCCGGTCCGGCTGCGCCCCTCCATCCGGCGGATCACCAGCAGCTGGGAGAGCACGATCATCACGGTGTTGCCGGCGAGGGCCCAGGCCACCACCCGCGGCGTCACCTCGGCCACCCGGACGGAGTACGCGGTGAAGCCCACCTCGATCTGCGCGTACCCGCAGGTGGTGAGGACCAGGCCGAAGATGACCAGCCGGCGGAACGGCCGGTCCCGCAGCACGGTCAGGTAGCCCCCGGTCGACGGCCGGTCCCCGGCGGTCGGGGCGGCGGCGAGCCGGCGGCCGACGTGCGGCAGGGTCAGCAGGATCAGCCCCGGCATCAGGTAGCTCAGCGCGTCCAGCAGGTAGATGGCCTGGAAGGTGACCGGCCGGGCGGTGTCCACGATCGCGCCGGAGATCAGGCCACCCACCCCGATGCCCAGGTTGAGCAGGGCGAACTGGAGGCCGAAGACCCGCTGTCGCTCGCCGTCGTCGGTCAGCGAGGCGAGGATGGTGGTCTGCCCGGACCAGAGCGCCGAGCCGCCCACCGCGATCAGCGTGGCGACCGCGAACGCCGACGCGGTCGAGTCGACCAGGGCGAGCGAGCCGGTGCCCACGGCCTCCACCACCAGGCAGGGCAGCACCACCCGGCGGGCCCCGAACCGGTCGATCAGCGTGCCGCCCACCGGCGACAGGGCCAGGGTCACCGCGCCGAACCAGCCGATCACCAGACCGGCCCGGGTGTCGGTCAGCCCGCGCACGTCCGTGAGGTAGATGAACAGGAACGGCAGGGTCAGGCCGCGCCCGATGGCCGAGAGCAGGGTGCCGAGCAGGATCCGGCGGGCTTCCGGGCGGGCGGGCAGGGCGCGGCGCAGCATGGCTGGATTCTCTGCGGTGGGTACGACGCCCCGCGAGTCGTTTACCGGCGGCCAGGCGTACCGGCGGGCCGCCAGGTGAGCAAGCACACGCGGTCTGGGATGCTGGGCCGGTGACCGGCACCTGGCGACACCTGCCCGCTCCGGCCCGCGAGATCGCGGTGGCCGCCACCGACGCGGTCGCCGCCGCCCAGTCCCGGGACGCCGGGGCGTATGAGCCGGCGGTCGACCGGCTCACCGGCGTCGACCGGGCCGGTCTGGTGCTCGGCGGGGTGGTCCGGCTGCTGCTGGAGGAGACCCACCCGGACGGGCTGGACGGCGACGACGTACGACAGGTGCTGGAACGCTGCGTCCGGGACGTGGCGGCGTGGCGGCCCGACGTGGACCCGCACGTGCTGCTGGTCCTGCTGGCCGGCGCCCTCGGCGTGTACGACCCGGGCGAGGACGACGCCCCGCCGGACCCGGCGGCGATCGCCCGGCACGCCCCGCTGCTCGTCGCCGACCTGCTGGCGGTCACCGGCCGGCCGCTGGCCGGCTACCTGACCGCCGCCTTCGCCGAGGTGGCCCGCACCGAGCTGCACGACTGAGCCGGCGCGACGGCGAAGGGGCGGGCGGGCGTCACGCCCGGGTCGCCACCACCTCCAGGTACTCCGCCGGGATGCGGACCGTGCCGTCGGTGGAGCGGTCGTACCGCCGGGCCAGCTCGACCAGGTCGGCGTGCAACGCCGGCCGCCGCGGCTCGTCGAGCGCCTCGAACGCCTTCAGCGTCGGCCCGTAGTTGACCCAGAAGAAGTCGGCGAACTCCTCCGGCGCGGTGAAGCGGAAGACGAAGGTCCGCCGGGTGGCCCGCAGGTCACGCAGCGCCGCCCCGAACAGCTCGGCCAGCCGCTCCTCGCGGCCCCACTCGACCGGCCCGCGCAGCCCTGCGGGCGGCGGTACGTGCCGGCTGACCGTGCGGAACAGGTCGCCGATGAAGCCCTCCGGCGTCCAGGCGGCCAGCGCGACCGTGCCGCCGGGCCGGCAGACCCGGACCAGCTCGGCGGCCGCGCGTTCCTGGTCCGGCGCGAACATCACCCCGACGCAGGAGAGCACCGCGTCGAACGAGGCGTCCGGGTAGGCCAGCCGCTCGGCGTCACCGGTCACGAACGTCACCGGCAGCCGCTCCGCCACCGCCCGCGCGTGCGCGCGTTCCAGCAGCTCCGGTACGTAGTCGACGCCGGTCACCCGGCAGCCGCAGCGGGCCGCCGCGATCGCCGCGTTGCCGGTGCCGGTCGCCACGTCCAGCACGGTTGCCCCGGCGGCGAGGTCGGCCGCCTCGACGAGCAGCTCGGAGACGAGGTGGATGCGGGCGGCGACGGCGCCGTAGTCGCCGCTGGCCCAGGTCTGCTGTTGCCGCGCCTTGACGGCGGCCAGGTCGATCGTGCTGGTCATGGCAGTGCCCTTCGGTCGGTTGCCGGTGACGCTAGGGCTGCCGCGGCGGCCGGACATGGGGAGAACCACCTATGTTGGCGGCACCAGGCCCCGCCGGCGCGCGACCGCGGCGGCCTGCCCCCGGTTGGGCACGGCCAGCTTGCCGAGGACCGCGGAGACGTGGTGCCCGACCGTGCGCGCCGACAGCGACAGCCGTGCGGCGATCTCGGCGTCGCTCAGCCCGTCGACGACAAGCGCCAGCACCTCCAGCTGCCGGGCGGTCAGCCCGGGCGGGTTGGCCGCCGTCGCCGGTCGCGGGCCGCGCGGCACCCGGGCCAGGCCGCGCCCGCGCAGCTCGGCCCGCAGCCGCCGGGCCGTCCGGACCGCGCCCAGGGCGTCCAGAATCCGCAGCGCCTCGCCCGCCGCCTCGGCGTCTCCGCAGGCCAGGGCCTCCGCCCGGCGGTACGGGCAGTCGAGGCGCCGCCACTCGTCGGCCGCGCCGGCCCAGTCGCCGTCGAGCAGCCGCCGGTACGGCGACGCAGCCACCTCCGGCGCCGACATCAGCTCCCCGGCCCGCCACCGCCAGTACGCCAGCTCCCCGGTGGACCACGGCTCTCCCACCGCGACGGCCAGCTCATAGCCGCGCCGGGCCTCGGCGGCGGCCCGCTCCGGCTCGCCGTCGAGCCAGTGGTGCTCGGCGAGGGCCGCCGCCGCGGCGCCGACGAACTGGAGCTCTCCCGTGCCGTATGCCCACCCGGCCACCCGGGTCAGCCCGTCCGTCGCCGCCGGATCGCCGTACCGGGAGCGGAGCAGGCCGCGGACGAGCAGCGCCGGCACCAGGCTGCCGCCGGGTTGCCCGGAGCCGGCGAGGGCGCTCTCGGCGTCGGCCAGCGCGCCCGTCCAGTCGCCCCGCAGCAGCCGCAGCCGGGCCCGGTAGCCCAACAGGTGGCGGGCGTACCCGTCGAGGTCCCGCCCGGTGGTGAACTCCAGCGCGCGGGCCAGTCGGGCACCGGCCGCGTCGAGGTCGTACCGCTCGACGGACATGGCGGCCAGGTTGACCAGGGCCCGCGCGGCGTGGTCGTCGAGCCCGTCGAGCGCGGCCCGGACGTGCGCCCGCTCCAGCAGCTCGACGCCGTCCGGGTCGCCGCGCTGCAGCCGCGCCGACCCGACGTTGACCAGCGCGTGCGCCTCGGTGTCCCGATCCCCGATGCGGCCCGCCAGCGCGAGCGCCCGGCCGCCCCAGTCGATCGCCTCGTCGTCCCGGTTGGCCAGCATCAGCAGCTGCGCCATCCCGCTGTACGCCATGGCCAGCTCCCGGCCGGGCGGCGCCGACTCCAGCACCTCGACCGCCCGGGTGGCCGCCGCGCGGGCGGCCATACTGTCCCCGGTCCACCAGCAGAGCCGGGACAGCCAACGCAGGTTCTCCCCGATCGGGACGGCAGCGCCGTCGGCCTCCCGCAGCGCGAGCGCCTCCCGTCGGGCGGCGAGGGCCTCCGTGCCCAGCCCGGCGAGGTAGGCGGCGGACGAGTACCCCTCCAGCAGCTCCGCCCGGCGCGCCGCCGGCAGCCCGGCCGCGCGCGGCAGGGCCACCGCGTAGTGGGCGACGGCCTGCCGGTGCGCGCCGACCGCCGCGGCCCGGCGCGCGGCCAGCGGCGCCCACCGGAGCACGGCCGGCGCGTCGTGGGCGTGGTGCGCGTGGTGCACCAGCCGGGCGACGTCCACGTCGGACCGGCCGGCGAGCCGGGCCAGCACCGCCGCGTGCAGGGTCGAGCGGCGTACCGGGGAGAGGCCGTCCCGGACCGCCCGGCGGAGCAGTTCGTGGCGGAACCGCACGCCGTCCTCCGCCGGCACCAGCAGCCCGCCGGCCAGGCACTCCTCGACGGCCGCCGCCGGCTCCCCGGCAAGCAGGTGCGACTCGGCCCGGGACGGCACCACCGACACCAGCCGGGCCACCTCCCGCGCGGCCGGGCTGAGCGCGGCGAGCCGGGCGGCCACCAGGTCGCGTACGGTCGGCGGGACACCCGGTTCGGCGGCGGCCAGCACCTCGGTGACCAGCAGCGGGTTGCCCCCGGTGGCCTGGTAGAGGCCGGCGGGGGAGCGCCCGGCGCGGCGGGCCAGCTCCTCGACGGCGGCGGTGGAGAGCGGCGGCAGCGGCAGCCGGCGCACCAGCGCGCGGGGCAGCCCGGCGAGCACCGCGTGCAGGGGGTGCTCCGGACCCACCTCGTCGTCGCGATAGGTGAGCACCAGCAGGGCGCGGCAGCCGGCCAGCCGACGGCCGAGGAAGGCGGTCAGGTCGAGGGTGGCCTCGTCCGCCCAGTGCGCGTCCTCGATCACCAGCACCGGTCGGCGGCGTTGCCGAGGTCCGGCCAGCTCGTCGAGGAGGGCGTCGAAGAGCACGCCTCGGCGTTCACCCTCCCGCCCGCCACCGGCCCGGCTGTCGGCGAGCCGCTCGGCCAGCGCGCCGCCGATCTGCCGGCCGATGTCGTGCAGCGGGCCGAGGGCGCGCGGGGTGAGCAGGGGGTCGCAGCCGCCCTGGAGCACTCGGGCCCGAACTCCGACCGCCGCCGTGAACGCACTCACCAGGGCGGACTTGCCGGCGCCCGCCTCGCCGGCGACGAGCGCGATGCGGCCACCGGCGGCACTGGCCGTCAGCAGCTCGTCCAGCGCGTCGAGTGGGCCGGCCCGCTCCAGCAGCTCCATTGCCGCCGATGCTAGTCACGGCGGGCGGCGGGCGAGCCGTCCTGACGTCGAGCCGACTGGTGGGCCGCGACAGCTCGCTCACTTGGGCGGTTCCGCGCCGCTCTGCTCGCTCACCATGTACTCCGCGTACCAGTCGGGCCAGTTCGCGTCCGTCTTGCCGGTGCGCTTCTCGTGCTCGCCGTGTGCGGCCGCCGCCCGCCGAAGCGCGCCCGCCAGGTCGCTTGCCGAGCCGAACGAGGTCGCAGCAGCCTCGATGCGCCCGGGAAGCCGGGTCGTGATCTCCTGAAGCAGCCAGTTGTTGCCGTCGGGGTCGCTGAACGAGGCGCGCGAGAAGTAGCTGCGACGCTCGGGATCCAGACCGCTCACCGGCCCGTCCGGGCCGATGTGGAAAATGTCGCTCACCTCGACACCGGCGGCGACCAGCGCGTTCCGGGCCGCCTCGATGTCGGACACGATCAGGTACTCCTTGGCCGAACCAGGCGTGGCCGACGTGAGGTTCGGTCCGAACTGGACCGAGCACTCGGAGCCGTGCGGCGTGAACTGGATCACACCCGGCGGCGTCTGGTCGAGCCGCCACCCGAGGCGCCCGTAGAACTCCTTCGCGCGGTCGACATCCGAGACGGGGATGACGACCACCTCGAGCTTCATGTCGACCTTCTTGATGCTCGTCGTCCCGCTCGCGTCGCTGCTCCGGACGTCCGTCGTGCTCATCGCGGCCTCCCCGGGCTGAGTCAGGGCGTCATCGTCTCGGTTACGAACGTACTGCCTCCGTACCTGCGGGGTGCCTCGATCTCGGCATCGCCTCCGCCGCCGGCTGGGACGCCCGCCGAGAGCGTCGTCCGGCTGCACCTGATCCCGGCACTCAGCACCAAACGCCTCGACACCCGGCAGCTGCCTGCTCAGTGCCTTCTAGAGAGCAGTGATCCCCAGAAACGAATCAAGGCCCCTCCACGGAGGGGCCTTGACCTGCTGTTACCTCTGGTCGGGGTGGCCGGATTCGAACCGACGACCTCTTCGTCCCGAACGAAGCGCGCTACCAAGCTGCGCCACACCCCGAGGCGTGCCGACAAATAGTAGCCCACCCGGACCGATGGTCAAACTCGGTACCCCCGCGCCGGGTCCGGGGCGTCCCGGACCCGCTCAGCGGGGGATCAGGGTGAGGATGCTCGCCTCCGGCGGGCAGGCGAAGCGCACCGGCGCGGTCGGGTGCGTGCCGAGCCCGGCGGAGACGTGCAGCCAGGAGTCCGAGCCGGGCCAGCGGTGCAGGCCGCGGGCCATCGAGCGGGGCAGCCCGCAGTTGGTCACCAGCGCGCCGTAGCCCGGCACGCAGACCTGGCCGCCGTGGGTGTGCCCGGCGAGCAGCAGCCCGAAGCCGTCCGCGGCCATCTGGTCGAGGACGGCCGGCTCGGGGGAGTGGGCCAGGGCGAGGGCGAGTTCGGCCGAGGCGGACACCGGGCCGGCCACCGCGGCGTAGTCGTCCCGCTCGATGTGCGGATCGTCGACGCCGACCAGTTCGACCTCCCGGCCACCGGCCTTCACCGTGGTCCGGGTGTTGTTCAGGTCGACCCAGCCGGCGCCGGTGAAGACGTCCCGGAGTTCCTCGTACGGCAGCGCCACGCCCTCGGTGTACTCCCGGTCGGGCAGGAAGTAGGTGAACGGGTTCTTCCAGACCGGCCCGGTGTAGTCGTTCGAGCCGAAGACGAACGCGCCCGGGAAGTCGAGCAGCGGTTGCAGGGCCCGCAGCACGCCGGGAACGGCGTCGGGGTGGGCCATGTTGTCGCCGGTCACCACGACCAGGTCGGGGTCGAGGGCGGCCAGCGAGGCCACCCAGTCCTGCTTGCGCCGCTGGCCGGGCGTCATGTGCAGGTCCGACAGGTGCAGCACGCGCAGCGGCTCGGCGTCGGCCGGGAGCACCGGCACGTCGTACCGGCGGAGGGTGAACATGTTGCGTTCGACGAGCGACGCGTACGCCAGGGTGGCCGTGCCCGCGGCGAAGGTCCCGGCGGCGAGCCGGAATAGTGTGCGCTTTCGCATGGCGTTCAGGGTAGTTTGACCGTCCATGAGCACGCTGAAGGACCGCCTCACCGTAGACATGCGCGCCGCACTCAAGGCGCGCGACGAGCTGACCACCTCCACGCTGCGGATGGCCCTCGCGGCCGTCGGCAACGCCGAGGTCGCCGGCAAGGCCAAGCGCGAGCTCACCGACGACGAGGTGCTCGCGGTGCTGACCAAGGAGGCGAAGAAGCGGCGCGAGGCCGCCACCGCCTTCGCCGACGCCGGGCGCGCCGAGCAGGCCACCAAGGAGACCGCCGAGGGTGAGGTGCTGGAGCGCTACCTGCCGAAGCAGCTCTCCGACGAGGAGCTGGCCGAGCTGGTCGCGGGGGCGCTCGCCGCGGGCGGCTTCACCGGCAAGGCCCAGATGGGCCCGGCCATGAAGGCGGCCCAGACCGCGGTGGCCGGCCAGGCCGAGGGCGGCCGGGTCGCCGCCGAGGTACGCCGGCAGCTCGGCCTCTGACCGACTCGGCTGCCGCCGCACGTACGCGAAACGGGCGGGCACCCCCTGGTGGGGTGCCGCCCGTCCGTGCCACGGGTCAGCCGCGCGGTCGCCCGGGGCGGCCGGTGGCGGGCGGCGGTGGGCCACCGGGCGGGGTGGCGCCATCGGCCGGCGTGGCGCCGCCACCGGCACTGACCTCGATGCTCACCACGCCGCCCTTGATGGTGCGGCCGTCCGGGCTGGTGCCGGCGGCGGTGTCCTTCGGGCAGCTCGACGGGACCTTGCTGCTGGAGACGACTGGGTCGAACCCGGCGCCCCGCAGCCGCGACTTGGCGGTCTCGATCGGCTGGCACTTGACGTCGGGGATGGAGCGCTGGTCACCCAAGATGATCTTGCCGCTGGGCGGGGTGAAGTCGACGGGCTCCTTGTTCTTCATCGCGTCGCGCAGCGTCTCGTACACCGCCGGGTTGATGCCGTTCGGGACGTCGTGGCCCATCTTCTGGTCGGTCTGCGGCCAGTCCGGGTCGGCCATGATGCCGGCCACCGCGTACTGCTTGGTCATCGCCACCAGCGCGGAGGTCTTGTCCGAGTCGGTGGTGCCGGACTTGCCGGCGACCGGCGCGCCGACGATGCGGCGGACGTTGCCCGCGGTGGCGCCGGTGCACTTGGAGGTGGCCGACCGGTCACCGACCGGGCAGCGGGCCGCGTCCACGGCGGCCCGGGCCACCTCGGTGCTGATCCGCTGCTCGCAGTGCGGGTTGGCGATGTCCAGCTTGTTGCCGTCCGGGCCACGGATCTCCTGGACCGGGATCGGCTCGCAGTACTTGCCGTCCGCCCCCAGCGTCGCGTACGCGTTGGCCAGCTCCAGCGGGGTGGTCTGGGAGACGCCGAGGCTGAACGCGCCCCACTGGTGCGCGTAGTCCTTGTTCGAGGCGAACCGGGCGTCCGACGGCGCGCGGAAGGTGATGCCGAGCTTCTGGGCGGCCTTCACCACGTTCTCCGCGCCGACCTGCTGCTGCAGCGGGATGAAGTAGGTGTTGACGGACTTGCCGAACGCGCTCCACATGTTGTGCACGCCGGTCATGCTGGCGCTGGCGTTCTTCGGGCAGTAGAAGTGGGTGCCCTTGCAGGCCGCCGATGATTTCGAATCGATGATGTACTCGGACTTGAAGAACGGCTCCGCGTTGATGGTGTAGCTGAGCGGGATGCCCTTCTCCAGGGCCGCCACCATCGCGAACATCTTGAAGGTCGAGCCGGCCTGGTACCCGGTGATGCCGCCGCCGCCGGTGACCAGCGGGTTGACCGTGTTCGGGTAGTTGCCCCGGATCTTCTTCGCGGCCTTCTTCGGGTCGGTGGAGATCTTGTTCTGCGGGTGCTTCGGGTCGTCGATCTTGAAGTTGCGGTTGACCGCGATCGCCCGCACCCGGCCGGTGCCGGGCTCGATCGCCGCCACCATCCGGGCCGCCTTGCTGTTCTCGCTCAGGTGGTTGCGGACCGCCTTGTCGGCGCCCTTCTGCGCCTGCACGTCGAGCGTGGTGGTGATGGTGTAGCCGCCGCTCTTCAGCCGGCGCTCCCGGTCGTACGAGGTCGAGCCGAACGTCCCCTGCTGCATCCACCAGCGGTAGAAGTAGTCGCAGAAGAAGCCCCAGGTGCGCTGGTTGGTGGCGACGCAGCCGTTCGGGGTGCGCTTGTCGTTCACCCGCAGCTTGATCTTCTTGGCCTGGTCGGCCTCCGCCTGGGTGATCGCCCCGATGTCGACCATGTTTTGGATGACGTAGTCCCGCCGGGCCACCGCCTCCGGGTAACCGGCCCTGGTCGTCGGGTCGAACGCGGTCGGCGCCTTGACCATGCCGGCCAGCATGGCCGACTCCTGGATGTCGAGCTTGCTCGGCTGCTTGCCGAAGTAGACCTGACTGGCGGCGAAGATGCCGTACGCGCCGTTGCCGAAGGCGGCGATGTTCAGGTAGCGCTCCAGGATCTCGTCCTTGGTGAGCTCCTTGTCGATCTGGAGCGCGTAGCGCATCTCGCGCAGCTTCCGGGCGCTGGTGTCCTCGGTCGCCGCCACCACGTCGGCCGGGTGCGTCGCCGAGTACGCGATGGCCAGCCGGACGTACTGCATGGTCAGCGTCGACGCGCCCTGGCGGGAGTTGGCGCCGGAGCTGTTGTTGACGAACGCCCGGGCGACACCGTTGAGGTCGACGCCGTTGTGCTTGTAGAAGTCGTGGTCCTCGGCCGCGATGATCGCCTTCTGCATCAAGGGCGAGATGTCCTTGAGCTTGACGTCCTTGCGGTTCTCGTCGTACATCGTCGCGAGCGGGGTCTTGCCGTCCGAGGCGAGCAGATAGGTGATCTGCGGGGCCCGGGCCACCGTCAGTTCCTTGGGCAGCGCGCCGAAGGTCTCGGCGCCGGCCTTGGCGGCCAGCCCGGACATCGCCACCGCGGGGAAGGCCGCCGCCGCGACCACCACGCCGGCCAACAGGCCACAGATGAGTAGCGATGCGGCGTTGGTCAGCACATTGTGGTCACGTTTCCGCATCCAGGTCACCTCGACAGGGTACGCGAGTAGGGAACGAGGGGCGCTGGGGCGTTCTTTCCCCATTTCCTGCGCGCGCCGACCTCGTTGTGCTAAACGCACGAACCCCGGTGGGTGGTTGCGTGAACCTGGCGACGAGTCTCCTCCGAACGGGGGAGCGGCGCAGCGTTTTCACCGACCCGGGCCGGGTAGACGGCGGGCGAGGGCCCGGGAAGCCGGGAGTGTCCGGAATGATGGATTTCGCCGACAACGTTGCGTAATCAGGCGACTACAGAGCATGATGAGTGGCGGCGACAGGGCCACACGTCGTCCGTGCCTCCTTGGGGAAGGACGGGCCGGACGGCCGGGGGAATTCGACGGCTGGTCGCACGAAGTCGGTAGGTACTGCAAGGGGGGACGTGTACACATGGGCATGATCACTGACTGGCCGTCGCTGGCGGCATGTCAGAACGGGGACCCGGACGCGTTGTTCGTACAGGGCGCCGAACAGAACGTGGCGAAGAGGATCTGCCGGAGCTGCCCAGTTCGGTACGAGTGCCTGGCCGATGCGCTCGACAACCGGATCGAGTTCGGGGTGTGGGGCGGCATGACCGAACGGGAACGCCGCGCGCTGCTGCGCCGTCACCCGCAGGTGACGAGCTGGCGCAAGATGTTCGAGGCCGCCATGGCGAAGAACGCCAAGGAGAAGGCCGGCAAGGACAAGGTCCTGGTGACCGCCGCCAACTGACGGCGTTTCACGGTCGGCTGATCGCCGCGCCGATCGTCCGCAGCCCGTCGACGTCGTGCACGTCGGCGGGCTGCGCCGTCACCGACACCGCCGGCACCGCCGGGAACGCCTCGGTGAACTGGGCCGCCACCCGCTGCTCGCGTACCGCCTGCTGGGCCAGCGCGGCGTGAGCCCGCAGCACGTCGACGGTGCCCTCGTGGCCGCCCAACTCGGCCAGCCGCTCCGCGGCGGCCAGGCTCTCCGTCGCGTCCAGCGACGTCGCGGTCGGGCGGTGGACCCGGTTGAGCACCAGGCCGGCCAGCGGCATCCGCTCCTCCCGCAGCCGCCCGGCGAAGTAGGCGGCCTCCCGGACCGCGTCCGGCTCGGGCGCCGCCACCAGCAGGAACGCGGTCTCCTGCGCCTGCAGGATCCGGTACGTCTGCTCGGCCCGCTGCCGGAAGCCGCCGAACGTCGAATCCAGCCCGGCGACGAAGCCGGAGAGGTCGGTGAGCAGCTGCGCGCCGATCACCTTCTGGACGACCTTGGAGAACATCCCGAAGCTGGCGGTCACCAGGCTGAACATGCTCCGCCCCCCGCTGCGCGCCGGGGCCAGCAGCAGCCGCAGCATCCGCCCGTCCAGGAAGCGGGAGAGCCGGGCCGGGGCGTCGAGGAAGTCCAGCGCCGAGCGGGACGGCGGGGTGTCCACCACGATCAGGTCCCACTCGCCCCGGGCGTGCAACTGGCCCAGCTTCTCCATCGCCATGTATTCCTGAGTGCCGGCGAAGGTCGAACTCATCGCCTGGTAGAAGGGGTTGGCGAAGATCTCCGCCGCCTTCGCCGGGTCGGTGTGCTGAAGCACCACGTCGTCGAAGGTGCGCTTCATGTCCAGCATCATGGCGTGCAGCTCACCGCCGCTGGCCTCGACGTCGATGCCCTTGACCTGGCGGGGGGTGTTGTCCAGCTCGGTCAGGCCGAGCGACTGGGCCAGCCGCCGGGCCGGGTCGATGGTGAGCACCACCGTCCGCCGGCCGTGCCGCTCGGCGGCGCGCAACGCCAGCGCGGCCGCCGTGGTCGTCTTGCCCACTCCGCCCGCCCCGCAGCAGACGACGATCCGTACCCCGGGGTCGGCGAGGATCTGGTCGACGTCCAGCGGTGGCGCCGCGTCTTCGGAAGGCACCAATCGAGCGTATCGGGCTCGGGGGTGTCTCTGCTCCGTGCCGGCCGCAGGTGTGAGTCAATCCGCCCGGACGAGAGCCCTGGCCAGCGTCTCCAGCCCGGCCCGGTCCACCCCGTCGGGCAGCAGCGGCAGCTCGGTGAGCGGCAGGCCCAGTTCCACCAGGTCGGCGCGGAGCGAGTCCTCCAGCTCCCGGCGTACCTGCTGGTCCCGGGCCTCCCCGGCCAGCCCGGCCACGGTGTCCCGGTCGGCGGGCAGGCCCGCGGCGAGCAGCCCCCGCTTCAGCTCGGCCTGGCTCAGCGCCCGCCCCGCCGGCACCGGCGGCCGGGCGCCGTTGACGATCACCCGACCGACCGGGAAACCGAGCTGGGTCAGCTCGGTGATCGCGTCCACCGTCTCCTGGACCGGCATCTCCTCCAGCAGGGTCACCACGTGCACCGCGGTCATCGGGGAGCGCAGCAGCACCGAGACCCCCTCGCTCTGGGTCTTGATCGGGCCCATCTTCGCCAGCCGGGCGGTCTCCGCGGTGACGTTGAGGAACCGGCCGATCCGCCCGGTCGGCGGCGCGTCCAGCACCACCGCGTCGTACGTCCGGCGCTGGCCGTTGGTGCGGGTGGTCGCCTCCTTCACCTTGCCGGTGAGCAGCACGTCCCGCAGGCCCGGCGCGATGGTGGTGGCGAAGTCGATCGCGCCGAGCTTGCGCAGCGCCCGGCCGGCCGCGCCGAGCTTGTAGAACATGTCCAGGTACTCGAGCAGGGCCTCCTCGGCGTCCACCGCGAGGGCCCGCACCTCGCCGCCGCCGGGGGCGTCGGCCAGGTGCCGCTCCTCGTACGGCAGCGGGTCGGTGCCGAAGAGCTGGGCGATGCCCTGCCGCCCCTCCACCTCGACCAGCAGCGTGCGCCGGCCGCCTGCGGCCAGGCCCAGGGCCAGCGCTGCGGCCACGCTGGTCTTGCCCGTGCCGCCCTTGCCGGTCACCACGTGAAGGCGGGCCGGCCAGGTCTCGGACCGTTGCTCAGCTGCTCGCACCCGTCGAGCCTATCCAGCCGCCGGGCTCAGGCGACCTCGCAGACCCACCAACCCGTTTTCCGCACCACGGTGAAGCGCAGCTCCTGGTCGGCCACCTTCTCGTCAGCGGTGGTCATGGTGACCTTGGTGGTGACGGTGGCCCGGTCGCCGGTCTGGTTGTCCACCGTCGGGGTGGTCCACCGGAAGCGCGGGTTCTGGTACTCCGCCGCGTACTTCTGTACCTCCGCGACCTTGCCGGCGATCTTCTTGTCGTCGCGGGCGGCGGAGCAGACGAAGGTGGCCGCCTTCCTGGCGTCCCGGTCCTTGTAGACGGCGGTGAGGAAGCCGTCCACGGCGACCGCCGGCTCCTTCGCGCCCTGGCCGTCCTCGGTGTTCCGCAGGGTCAGGAACGCCGCCGTGCCGCCCCCGCCGCAGAGCAGGATGGCCGCGGCCAGCGCGATCGAGGCGATCAGCAGGCCGCGCCGCTTCTTCGGGGCCGCCGGGCCCGGGTACGGCGGGTAGCCAGCGGCCGGCGGCGGCGGGAACGTGCCGGGGGCCGGTGCGGTGGCCGGCGCGTGCCCGGCCGACGGCTCGTCGCGGGACGGGCCGTCGGGCGAGCCGGTGGCGCCACCGATGGGCGGTTGGGTCATGTCTTTCCCCCGGGGTGCGGCGCCGTCGCCGCCCCAGGCGACGGACGCGTGATCGAGCGTGGCGGGCGGGCGTGGGTCGCCCGTCCGACCGGAAGGGTAGCGGTCGATGGGCGAGTTGCCAGCCCCCGCGTGCGATCGCGCCGGTCGCGCGGCGCCGCACCACCGGTGGGACGTGAACCTCGGTCACCTCCCCGACGACGCATCTGTCGCATATGTGACTGCAGGTGATCACGCGTGCGCGTCCCGTTGTCGGGTCCGAGGATCGGCCCTACGTTCGTCGCGGTGCGGGGGCCGGACCGGGCGGATGTCCGAGCCGGACGGTGGTGATTCAGACCAGGTACGACGCCCGGAGGCAAGCGCATGCGCGACGCGGAGAACATTCCTCGAGCCCAGTTTCCGCCCGGTGACCGGGCTCGCCGGTCCGGCGACGCCGAACTCCCCGCCCTGCCGATCAACGAGCGGTCGTACCGCCGCTGCCTCGAACCGGCCGAGGCGATCCGCGCCCTGGTCCGCCCCGGCGAGCGGGGTCCCGACGAGGAGGAGCCCGGGTACGTCATCCACCTGCCGGTCCGGGTCGCCGACCTGGCGGCGGCCACCGCGCTGGCCGGCACCGTGGCCACCTCGCTGGGTTTCCTGAGCGAGCTGGACGCCGGCGAGACGACGGTCTCCACCGCCGACGACCAGAACAACCGGCACCGGGTCTTCTGCGACCTGCTGCTGCCCGACCGCAGCCGGTGCCCGCAGCGCTACGACCACGAGGGCCCCTGCGGCGAGCTGCCCGTGACGCCCGAGCAGCGTCCCGCGCCCAGGCCGCCGTCCTGACCGTAGTCTGTGCCTGGAAAGTGTCCATGCCAGGCAAGGGAGCCTTCACCCGATGCAGAAGTGGGAATACGCCACGGTTCCGCTGCTGGTCCACGCGACCAAGCAGATCCTCGACAACTGGGGCGAGGACGGCTGGGAGCTGGTCTCCGTGGTTCCCGGCCCGAACCCGGAGCAGCTCGTCGCCTACCTGAAGCGTCCGAAGGGCTGACGGGCGTGAGCAACGGACCGCACGCGAAGCTCGCGGAACTCGGCCTGAGCCTGCCCGAGGTGGTGCCGCCGGTGGCCAGCTACGTGCCGGCCGTCCAGTCCGGGCAGCACGTCTACGTCTCCGGCCAGCTGCCGATGGCGGAGGGCAAGCTGCTCGCCACCGGCAAGGTCGGCGCCGGCGTCTCCGCCGACCAGGCGAAGGACCTGGCCCAGCGGTGCGCGCTGAACGCCCTGGCCGCGATCGACTCGCTGGTCGGCCTGGAGAACGTCGTCAAGATCGTCAAGCTGAGCGGCTTCGTCGCGAGCGCGCCCGGCTTCACCGGCCAGCCCGGCGTGATCAACGGCGCCTCCGACCTGTTCGGCGCGGTCTTCGGCGAGGCCGGCCGGCACGCCCGCTCCGCGGTCGGCGTCGCCGAACTCCCCCTCGACGCTCCCGTCGAGGTCGAGGTCATCGTCGAGGTCGCCTGACGCTCCGTACCCGCGATCTTGCGGTTCGTGCCCCGACGAAAGCCCTGAACGGGCACGAATCAGGGGCCGGAACCGCAAGATCGTGGGGACCGGCGGGCGGGGTCGTACGATCGCTGCCATGGGCGGGCATGTGACCGAGGCGGCGGGGGCGCTGGCCGACGAGCTACCCGGCTGGGCGACGCTGCTGCGGGCGCCGAACCCGGGGCCGATGACGCTCGACGGCACCAACACCTGGGTGCTGCGGGCGGCCCCCGGCGAGCCGGCCGTGGTGGTCGACCCCGGACCGGCCGACGACGCCCATCTCGCCCGGATCGCCGGGCACGCCCCGGTCGGGCTGGTGCTGATCACCCACGGGCACCCGGACCACACCGACGGCGCGGCGCGCCTGGCCGAACTGCTCGGCGGCGTCCAGGTGCGCGCCGCCGACCCGGCGCACACCATCGGCGGTGAGCCGCTGACCACGCCCGGCGAGAACGTCGGCGGGTTCGGCCTGGAGATCCGGCTGCTGCCCACCCCCGGCCACACCGGGGACTCGGTCTGCTTCCTCGTCGAGCACGACGGCGAGCGGGCGGTCCTCACCGGCGACACCATCCTGGGGCGCGGCACCACCGTGGTCGCCCACCCGGACGGCCACCTCGGTGACTACCTGGCCAGCCTGGAACTGCTCTCGACGTACCGCGGGATCCCGGCGCTGCCCGGGCACGGCCCGGCCCTGGCCGACTGCGGTGCCGCCGCCGACTTCTACCTGGTCCACCGCCGGGCCCGGCTCGACCAGGTCCGGTCGGCGGTCGCCGACGGCGCCACCACCGCCCCCGAAGTGGTCGCCCGGGTCTACGCGGACGTGGACCGGTCGCTCTGGTGGGCCGCCGAATGGTCGGTCCGGGCCCAGTTGGAGTACCTCGGGGTCGAGCCCCGGGAATCCGGCGCCGGGGGTGCGGAGTTGAAGCAGCCGTGACCTGCCCGGTGTGTGGAACCGTCGCCGTACCCGGCGCCCGGTTCTGCCACAACTGCGGCGCGGCGCTGCCGGCCGCCGCCACCCTCCCCGCCGCCGAGCGGCGGGTGGTCACCGTGCTCTTCGGCGACCTCTCCGACTTCACCTCCTGGTCCGAGGACCTCGACCCGGAACGGGTCGGCGCGGTCACCGACCGGGTGCTCGCCGCGCTCGCCGGCGCGGTGAAGACCTTCGGCGGGCACGTCGACAAGCTCACCGGCGACGGGATCATGGCGGTCTTCGGCGCGCCGGTCGCCCACGAGGACGACGCCGAGCGCGCGGTCCGGGCCGCCCTGTCCATGCAGCGGGCGGTCCGCCGGGTGCTCGACGACGAGCGCGGCGGCGGCGCGCCCCTCGGCCTGCGGGTCGGCCTGAACACCGGCGACGTGATCGCCGGCATCCAGGCCGCGATCGAATACACAGTCATCGGCGACACGGTGAACACCGCCGCCCGGCTCGCCGACGCCGCCGCCGTGGGCGCGGTCTACGCCGGCGCCCGTACCTCCGCCGCCACCCGGCACGTCGCCTCCTGGCGGGCGTTGCGCCCGCTGCGGCTCAAGGGCAAGCGCGAGCCGGTCGAGGCGTACGAGCTGCTGGGCCTGCTGGACGCGCCGGGCACCCGGTCCGGCCTCGGCGACGAGGCGCCCTTCGTGGGCCGGGAGACCGAGATCGGCCGGGTCGCCGGCCGGCTCGCCGAGGTGATCGACCGGGGTGACCCCCGAGTGCTGCTGATGACCGCCGAGGCGGGCATCGGCAAGTCCCGGTTCGCCGCCGAGGTGGAACGCCTCGCCGCCGGCTACGACGTCGGCGCCGGCCGGTACGCCGCGCACACCGGCGCCCGGGTGCTCTCCGTACGCTGCGCCGCCTTCGGCGAACGCCGCCGGCTCGCCCCCCTCGCCGACCTGGTCCGGGCGGCGGTCGGCCTGCCCAGCGACGCGGCCACCGCGCTCACCCGGCCGGCGGTGGAGGAGCGGCTGCGCCGACTCGCCCAGCGGCTCGGCCGGCTCCCCGGCGACCCGCCGCCGCTCGCCACCGACCAGTTGCTCGCCCTGCTCGGGTACGCCGAACTCCCCGCCGCCGCCGAGAACGGCGAGTGGAGCGCCGCCGCCCCGCCGCCGGACGCCGAGGCGGTGCCCAACGCGGTCGCCGGGCTGCTCAGCGGGCTCGCCGTCGAGGCGCCGCTGGTGATCGTGGTGGACGACCTGCACGACGCCACCGCCGAGACCATCAAGGCGCTCGCGCTGACCCTCAACCGGCTCAGCGGCCCGGTGCTGGTGCTGCTGCTCGGCCGTCCCGAACTGGTGCGTACCGCCGGGGCGCTGACCCGGGTCGCGGACGCCGAGGTGCACGGGCTGCCCGCGCTGCGCGGCGCCGACGCGGCCCGGCTGCTGACCAGCTATCTCGGCGGCGGGAAGCTGTCGCAGAACGACGCCGACCGGCTGCTGGCGACCGCCCAGGGCAACCCGTTCTACCTGGCCGAGCTGGTCACCCTGCTGCGTGAGCGCGGTGCGCTGACCGCGGGCGCGGACGGCGGCTGGCGGCTGGTCCCCGGCTCGCTGGGCAGCCGGCTGCTCTCCCGGGACCTGGCCGCCGTGCTCGCCGCCCGCATCGACGCGCTGCCGGTGGACGCCCGCTCGGTGCTGCGGGACGCGGCGGTGGTCGGCGACACCGTGCCAGCCGGCGCCCTGGAGGCGCTTCGCGAGCAGCGCGCCGGGCGGGACGGCCGACCGGCGGCGGTGGTCGCGGTCGCGCTGGACCGGGCCGTGGAGGAGCTGCTGCAACGCCGCATGCTGCACCGCACCCGCACCGGGTACGCGTTCGCGACGCCGCTGATGCGGGAGGCCGCGTACGCCGGGGTGAGCAAGGCGGAGCTGGCCGAGCGGCACGCCGCGCTGGTCCGCTGGGCCGCGCCCGAGACCTCCGACGCCGACCCGGCCGGCGGCACGCCCGGCGGCTTCACCGACGCCGCCCGGGACGACTTCGTCGCCGAGCACGTCGAGCGGGCCGCCGCGCTCGCCGACGCGGTCAAGCTGCGCCCGGACGCGCCGGCCCGCGCGGTGGTCCCGCTCGGCGTCGCCGCGCTGGGCCGGGCCGCCCGCCGGTCGCTGCACGCCGGGGAGCCGGCCCTCGCCGTCGAGTACGCCGAACGCGCCGCCGAGCTGGCCCGCGACGGCGTCCCGCCGGCCGACCGGGTGGTGCACGCGCGGGCCCTGCTCCAGGTCGGCCGCCCCGCCGACGCGCTCGCCTTCGCCGAGAAGATCGCCGCCAACGCCGGGGACGCGCCGACCCGGACCAGCGCGCTGCTCCTCGCCGGGCAGGCCCACCAGACCCTCGGCGACCAGGCCCGGGCGGAGTACTGCTGGCAGGAGGCGTTGCAGGTGGCCACCGCGGGCGAGCTGCCCACGCAGCGCGCCTCGGCGATGCGCCGGCTCGGGATGGCCGACTTCATCGCCGGCCGGCTGGGCCAGGCGAGCAGCCGGCTCGCCGCCTCCTACCAGGTCAGCCTCGCCGCCAAGGACCCGCGCGGGCAGGCCTGGTCGTTGCAGAACCTGGCCTGGGTGACCACCACCCGGGGCGACTTCGCCGGCACCGACGCGGTGCTCGGCCGGGCCGCCCGGCTCTTCGCCGAGCTGAGGGACCCGTACGGGCGGGCCTGGCTGCGCGGCACCACCGCGTTCGCCCGGCTGCTCGCCGGCCGGCTGCGGGAGGCGTGCCGGATGGCGCGGGTCTTCCTCCCGTTCGGCGAGCGGGTCGGCGAGGCGTGGGCGGTCGGTACGCTGCGCGCGGTCGAGGCGTACGCCACCGCCGAACTGGGTGAGCTGGCCGAGGCGGACCGGGCGGCGCGGCAGGCGTACCGGGAGTTCGCCGAGGTCTCCGACGACTGGGGACAGGGCTTCGCCCTGGTCGTCCGGGCTGTGGTGGCGCGCGGGCTGGGCGAGCCGGAGCACGCGGCCGACCTGCTCACCGACGCGCACGCGTACGCCGAGCGGACGGCGCATCCGCTGCTCACCGGGATGGCCGGCACGCTGCGCGGCTTCGTGGCGCTGGACATGGGTGACTGCGACACCGCCGAGCGGGAGGCCCGCGCGGTGCTGACCAGCGTCGAGCCGCACAACCCGCAGGCCCCCGCGCAGGTGGCGCCCCGGGTGCTGCTCGCGATGGCCCGGCTCGCCGCCGGTGACTCGGCGACCGCGGTGGGGCTGCTCGCCCCGGTCGCCACCACCGCCGCGAACAGCCCGTCGCTGCTCTTCTCCCGCCGGCAGACGATGGCCCGGTACGCCTCCGCGCTGCTCGCCCACGGCCAGCGGGAGCAGGCGCTGGACTGGGCGCAGCGGGCGGTGGTCGCCCCGGCGGAGGACGTCCGCAGCCAGGTGATCGCCGCGATGGTGCTGGCCGAGACCCTGGTCGCCTGCGGTCGCCCGGTCGAGGCGCTGGCCAGCGCCGACGAGGCGGTACGCCTGGCGTACTCCACCGAGCAGCGCAGCGAGCGCCCCGCCGCCGACGCCCTCCGGGCCCGCCTCGCCGCAGCCTGACAGCTGCCGCCCGCTGCGGCGCCGGCCGCAGGATTGGCGGTTCCGGGGATGTGGGCGTCGGGGGTGGCGGCTAGCGTGTGTCTGATCGAGGGGGCCGTCCACGGTGGCGGTCGCGGGTTGGGGAGGACAGATGAGGCTGCCGCGCTCCGGCGCCGGCTGGACGATGGCCGTCTTCGGCGTCCTCGCGTTGCTGCTGGGTGCGGTCGGGCTGATCTGGCCGGAGGCGCAGCTGCGGCTGCTCGGCTTCGAGGTGCCCGACACCCGCGCGCCCGGCGACTACACCGGGACGTTCCTCACCGCGTCCTCGATGGCCTCGTTCAACATGGGCGTCTACTACCTGCTCGCCACGGCGACCGAGTGGCGGCCCTTCTACCGCTTCACGGTGGTCTTCCGGCTGGTCACGTTCACCGTCTTCAGCATCGCGGTGCTCTCCGACGTCGCCCCGGGCCGGTTCTTCGGGGTGGCCGCCTGGGAGGGGCTGGGCGCGGTCGCCACCGCGGTGGGCCTGTGGTGGGACGCCCGTCGCGCCGCGCCGACGGTGGGCGGCATCGATCCGGTTGAGCCGGCCGGCGCGGCCGACGGCGATGCCCGGGCCGGGTCCGCGCCGGCGGACGACGCCGCAGGTAGCGCGCCGGCGGCTGGTCCGGTCCACTGAGCCGACGGTGGAGACAGGTATTTTCGAGCCGTGACCGACACCCCGCCCGGCGCCCGCCGGCTGCCCATCGTGCCCGGTCTGACCGATCTTGAGGTCTTCGCCCGGGGCGGCTACGCCACCGTCTACCGGGCCACCCAGATCTCGGTGGGGCGCGAGGTCGCGGTCAAGGTGGAGAACCGCACCCTGGACAGCGAGCGGGACCAGGCGCGCTTCCTGCGCGAGGCGCGGGCAGCGGGGAAGATGTCGTCGCACCCGCACGTGGTGGACCTCTTCGACGTCGGGGTCACCGTCGACCAGCACCCGTACCTGATCATGGAGCTCTGCGACGGGTCGTACGCGGAGCGGATGCGGAACTCGCCGCTGGGACCGGTGGAGGCCCGGGACCTCGGCGTCAAGATCGCCGACGCGCTCGCCCACTCGCACGCGGCCGGGGTGCTGCACCGGGACGTCAAGCCCGCCAACATACTCTATTCGCACTTCAACCCGGCGGTGCTGGCCGACTTCGGGCTGGCGGTGCTGGCCGAGGTGCGGGACGCCTCGGTCACCCTGGAGGTGCTCACCCCGGCGTACGCGCCGCCGGAGATGTTCAGCCACAGCCCACCCTCGCCGGCGGTCGACGTGTACGCGCTCTGCGCGACCCTGTACGCGGTGATGCACGGCCGGCCGCCGCGCTGGCAGTCCGAGCGCAATCCAAGCCTGGTGACCGTGCTGGAGATGTTCCACCAGCCGATCCCCGGGCTGCCCGGCGTGCCGGAGGAACTGCTCGACGTACTGCGGGCCGGGATGGACAACGACCCGGGCTCGCGCCCGTCCGCCGTCGAGCTGCGCGGGCTGCTGGCCGCGCTTCCGCTCGATCCGGGCGCCGCGCCGGTCTCCGGTGCCCCGGTCTCCGGCATCCCGGTCAGCGGCGGCGCCGGCGGTCCGTACACCGTCGGCCGGACGGGGCAGCCGGCCCAGCGCCCGCCGACGGAGGACGCGCACCCGACGGTGCCGACGCCGGGGCGACGGTGGCGCCGGCGGTGGTTCCTCGGCGGCGCCGGCGTCCTCGCGCTGGGCGCCTCCGCGAGCGCCGGCGCGTGGCTCGCCGGGGGCGCGCCGGCCGCGTTGTCGCCGATGCCCGTCGCCACCGGGGTGAGCGTGTCGGGCGGCGGAGCGGACGTGCTGCCGGGCTGCCGGGTCGGCTCGTCCGGCGTGAACCTGCCGGCGGGTGCCCGCTGCCCGTCCGAGTTGGAGTGTTTCGGGCCGGTCCGGCTGCGCGCCGCCCGGGCGGAGGCGGCCCGGGTCCCCTGCGACGGCCGGCACACCTGGGAGACCTACGCCGAGGGGGAACTGCCGGACGCGCTGGTCGGGGCCGGGCACGCGGCGATCAGCGCCGACCCCCTCATCCGCGGCGTCTGCAACGCCCGCACGTTCCGGCTCACCAGCGGGATCCGGTACCAGGCCGGCTGGAACCTGGAGGTGCTGCCACCGGCCGGGTCCGACGGCGACCGCACCTACCGCTGCCTGGCCGGACGCGGCGTGGACGCGTTGGCCGCGCCCACGCTCACCGGTCGCTGACCCCGTTCACCGACCGGCTGTCCCGCACGGCGCGCGGGTCCAGCGCCTCCAGTGTGTCCGCGTCCAGTCCCCGGAGGTCGCGCACCGCGCGCGGGTCCAGCGCCTCCAGTGTGTCGGCATCAACCCCGTAACCGGCGGGGAGCGGCTGGCCGGGCGGCTGGTGGGAGGCCGCCGGCCTGGCGTCGCGGCTCTCCCGCGCCGCGGTCACGGCCACGCCCGCCGTCATCGCGAGCAGCACGAGAAGCAGCGACAGCACCACGGCCGGGATGCCCTCCGGGCGCCAGATCAGCATCGTCACCAGCAGGGCGACCGCGGCCAGCGTCGCGGCGGCAGCCCGGAAGCGCGCGTCGGGCTTGGGGAACAACCTCACCCGACAAGCATGGCGCAGGTCACTCGGCTGTCAAACGCGGGGCCGGGCCGCGCGGTCGGCGGTGGACCGTCCGGCGCTACACGGGAGCGACAACAGCGCCGATCATGAAAATTCCGTTACATCAATCGGCAATTTGTCGGTTCCATGGGCGTTTGAGGGGCGACATTCGTTGCCGCTGATCCCTAGAGTGACGAAGGTCGAGTTCTGCTCGACTGACCCCGTTCCCCCCACCGGAAGGCAGCCACATGCCACGTGCAATCCGGTCCCTTGCCGCAACAGGGATCGCCGGTATCGTGCTCGCCGGATCGGCGGTCGCACCCGCCATCGCGGCGCCGGCTCCGAGGCTCACACCCCAGCCGTCCACATCGGACCGGACCAGCCCCGTCGAGGCCCGCCGGGTCGACAGCGTGCTGAGCCCCAAGCTCGACTGGTACGCCTGCTACGGGTACGCGGAGTGCGCCACGGTCCGGCTACCGCTGGACTACGACCAGCCGAAGGGCGCCACCACCGAGGTGGCGGTGCTCCGGGTGAAGGCCCGCGACCAGCAGCACAGGATCGGGAGCCTCTTCCTCAACCCGGGCGGCCCGGGTGGCTCCGGCACCGACATCGCGCTCGCCGCGCCGTACTTCCTCGCCGACGACCTGCTCGACCGGTTCGACGTCGTCGGCGTCGACCCGCGCGGCGTCGCCGCCAGCGAGAACGTCAAATGCTTCCGGTCGGTCAAGGACCAGACCAGGGCGTACGCCGGCCTGAACGTCGCCTTCCCGTGGACGAAGGCCGAGGAGAAGGCGTACGTCGCGTCGTCGAAGGCGGTCGGGAAGGCCTGCTCGACCAGCGGCCGGCCACTGACCGGGGCGGCCTCCACCGCCGAGGTCGCCCGGGACATGGACGTGCTGCGCCGGGCGGTCGGCGACAAGAAGCTCACCTACCTGGGCTTCAGCTACGGCACCGCGCTCGGCCAGTACTACGCCAACATGTTCCCGGACCGGGTCCGCGCCCTGGTGGTCGACGGCGTGCTCAACCCGAACGCCTGGATCGGCCAGGGCAAGGCCCGCAACCTGCTCCAGGAGACCCGGCTGCGCAGCGCCGACGGCGCCTACCACGCGCTGCACGAGATCCTGGTGCGCTGCGCGAAGGCCGGCGAGGACAGGTGCTCGTTGGCGTCCGGTGACCCGGTCGCCTCGTACGAGCTGGTGGCGCAGCGGCTGCGCAAGAAGACCCTGGTGGTCGACGACCCGGACCTGGGCCGGTTCACCGTCAGCTACGCCGACTTCGTCGGCGCCACCCTCGGCGCGCTCTACTCGCCGTACGGCTGGCAGGACGTCGTCAGCCTCACCGAGCAGCTGCTGGTGCTGACCGACCCGGCCGCCGCCACGGCCACCCGGGCGCAGGCCCGCACCGCCGTCGCACAGCGCGCCGTGACGGCCCGCCAGCAGCGCGGCTACGACTTTCCGTACGACAACGGCCTCGAGACCTTCCTGACCGTCGACTGCACCGACGCGTACCACCCGAAGGACGCGGCGGCCTGGCCGGCGCTGTCCGCCAAGGAGGACAAGCGGGCGCCGTACTTCGGTCGGGCCTGGGCCTGGGGCACCGCGCCCTGCGCCCGCAATACCTGGACGGTGCGGGACGAGGACGCCTACACCGGGCCGTTCAACAAGCGGACCAGCGCCCCGGTGCTGGTGGTCGGCAACTACTGGGACCCGGCGACCAACTACCAGGGGGCGGTCGGCTCGGCCGCGCTGCTGCCGAACAGCCGGCTGCTCAGCAGCGACAGCTGGGGGCACACCGCGTACGGCACGTCGGCCTGCGTGACCGGCGCGGTCGACGCGTACCTGCTGACGGTGGCGCTGCCGGCCAAGGGCACGCTCTGCACCGGTGACGCCCAGCCGTTCGTGGAGGCGCCGGAGGCGGCCCGGGCGGAGGCGTCGAAGAGCAGCCTCGCCCGCCAGGGCGAGCCGGGCCGGGGCGAGCCCAAGCGGCTCCCGCCGGTGGTGGCGCCGCTGCCGGTGGTCGGCGCGCTGACCGTCCGCTGACGGGACCCCGGGGTACGGCGGGCGATCGGGCGCCCGCCGTACCCCGGCCCCTTCCCGGACGGGCCGCGCCTCTTCCGCGTGGCCTCCTCGCCGGATACCGGCCCGGACCGGCGAGCAACCCTGAGCCGTCCGGGACACCGCGCAGGCACTTCGTCGGGTTAAAGTACGACCGCATCCCGCTGCGGCCGATCCTCTCGGCCGAATGCGATGCGTGTCCTGACGCCGTGATCCGCCATTCGCGAACGGCGGTCGTCGACTTCCCGATCAAGGAGATTCGCGACCTATCATGTCAAGAAAATGGATTTCTGTGCTGATTTCTGCCGGGCTGACTCTCGGCGCGGCGATCGGCACGGCACAACCGGTGAGTGCGGCCGGCTCCACTCCCGACGGTGGTGGACGGGCGAACGCCGGAGTCAAGCCGGGCGCGCGCACGAGCTCGCTGTCGGCGAGCGCCACCACCCCGGCCGGCTACACGATCCGGGGCATCGACGTCTCGAGCCACGACCACAACCTAGGCCCGATCGACTGGCCGACCGTGGCGGCCAACGGGTACAAGTTCGCGTACATCAAGGCGACCGAGGGGCGTACCTACCTCAACCCCTACTTCGCCGAGGACTACCGTGCGGCCAAGGCCGCCGGGCTGCTCGTCGGTGCATACCACTTCGCGCGCCCGGACAGCCGCGACCCGATCACCGAGGCGAATTTCTTCATCGACAGCGCGCAGTTCACCAAGGACAGCCAGACGCTCGTACCCATGGTGGACATCGAGTGGCCGTACTGGAGTGGCGCACCCACCTGCTACGGGCTGACCACGACCGAGTTCTCCAACTGGATCCGGGCCTTCAGCAACCAGGTCAAGACACGCATCGGTCGGGTGCCGATGATCTACACCAACACCAACTTCTGGAACCCGTGCACCGGCAACAACGCGTCCTTCGGCGATCACCCGCTGGACATCGCCGGCTACACGACCACCCGCCCGCCATTGCCGGCCGGCTGGACGACGGAGACCGTCTGGCAGTACGCAGCCGGTAACCCCAGCCAGCCCGCGAACTACAGCCAGAACGTGTTCAACGGTGACTATGAGGCCCTCACCCGACTCACCGGCGCCCCGGTGGCCGCGGCGCCGGTCGCATTCCGCGCCCGAGCCAACAGTCGCTATGTCGTGGCCGAGAACGCCGGAGCCAACGCGCTGATCGCCAACCGGACCGCGATCGGGCTGTGGGAGCAGTTCGACATGATCGATGCGGGCGGCGGATTCGTCGCTCTCCGTTCGCGTGCCAACGGTAGGTACGTGGTGGCGGAGAGCGGGGGCGCCAAGCCGCTGATCGCCAACCGGACGGCGATCGGCGCGTGGGAGAAGTTCACCGTCATCAACAACTCGGACGGCAGCATCAGCCTCCGGGCCAACGCCAACGGCAGGTACGTGGTGGCGGAGAGCGGTGGTGCCAAGCCGCTGATCGCCAACCGGACGGCGATCGGCCCGTGGGAGAAGTTCGACAAAACCTCCACCTCGTGAGCCGCTCGGCCGTCCGCTGACGGACCCGGGGTACGACGGGCGATCAGCCGCCCGCCGTACCCCGGGCCGCGCCAGGACGTTCCCAGTTGGCCGTCCAGATGGAACGATGACGCAATGTCGGCACTCGCGATACCCGAGGTGACCTATCTAGGCGGGCATCCGCAAAGGACGGACGAGACACCGGCGCTCACCGCCCTCGTCGACCGCTCCGGCATCGTGCTCCGTCGGCGGATACGTCGGTTCCTGACCTTCCGCTGGCCCGACCTGCGTGGGTTGGAGGTGCGGACGCCCAACTTCCTGGCCTTGGCGATCAGTTCCTTCTGGCCGAAGGACGACGGTGGCTCATCCCTGCACCTGCACCTGGATCACGGGGTGTGCCGGTTGTACGTCGGCGGGATGCATCCCCCGACGCTGCGGGCGCTGCTCGCGTCCTGGGTGGTAAGCGAGGCGGACCCACCCGAGCCCCTACCGGCCATGCCGCCGCCACCCGCGCCCGGGTTCGCCGATCCGCTCGACGCGGTCCGTACGTCCCTCGACGTCTGGCGGGCGGCCGGCCTCGGTCGGGAATCGCTGCGCAGCCGCAGCACCCTGGCGTACCGGCTGGACCTCGCCGAGGACCACCGCCGGTGCGGACGCTTCACCGAGGCCATCGCGCTGCTGGAGCCCCTCGCGGCCGGGGCGGCGCAGGCGTTCGGACCGGTCGACGAGGACACGCTGAAGGTCCGTAACGCTCTCGGGCAGGCGTACCTCGCCGCCGGGGATGTCGACGACGGGCTGGACGTGCTGCGGGAGGTCGTGGTCGCGGCCGAGCAGCTGCACGGTACCGACGGCGACCTCACCCTGGTCTTCCGAAACAACCTGGCGGTGGGATACCAGCAGGCCGGCCAGTACGCACAGGCCATCCAGCTGCACGAACAGAACGTCCGCCACACCGAGCGGAACCACGGGCGGAACGACCTCCAGACGGCCGGCCGGCGGAACAACCTGGCCGCGACCCTGGCCCTCGCCGGGTACCGGGAGCGGGCGATCACCCGGTACTGGGAGGTCCTCGATGCGCTGTCGGACGTCGACCACAACCACGGCCTGGCGGTGACCGCGCGACAGAACCTGGCCATCCTGCACAACCCGTCCTGGAAACCGTGACCGTTCGACGGCCGCGGTCACGGGTGCGGCAGCGACCGTGGGCGCTGCGACGGCTCGGCGGGCACGGCCCGCCGGGAGTGCGGTACGACGCCGTCCTTGCGGACGATCGCGGTGATCTGCTCTCCGATCTCCGCGGTGAGCCGGCCCGGGCACGGCAGTCCAAGCTGGACCGCCAGCTCCCGGCCGTGCAGGTCCACGGTGGCTTCGACCAGGTCGGTGTACACGGCGATGGCCAGGCGAGCGCGGTACCGGGCGGTGAGCAGGGTTCCGACGCCGATGACCAGGGCCGGCCACCAGAACGCCCCGAGGGCGGCGTACAGGATGCCCCAGCCGGCCAGCCGGGCCGCTAAGGCACATCGCTCCTGAACCGCTGTCAGCTCACCACGCACCTCGTCCGCGAGGACCAGCCACAGCCGCGGCCAGGCCGCCGCAAGGTCGATCCCGTAGCTCCGGTGCACCCGGACGTCGGCCGCGTGCAGCCGGTCGCCGATCCAGGTCGGCCGCTCCGGTTCGACGAGGCAGACCGCCGCGCGGCGGGCGATGGCGCGGCGGGCCCGGGCGCGCAGCGCAGCGTCGGCGGTGTCCGCGAGGAGCGCGCGTTCCGCCTCCGCCACCTCGGCATCCGCCTGCTCCCACCGGCGGCGGCGCCACCCGGCGAGCCGGCGCAGCACCGGCCCGGCCGGGCTCAGGCTCCAGGTCCACGCGGCGAACACGCCTACTGACTGAGCGGTGAGCCCGGCCGCCGCCGCGCCGAGCAGGAACGCGGCCGCGGTGATCAGGAGGGCGCCGGGTCCGCCGGCGCCGGTCACCCCGTCCAGCCAGGTCGGCAGGGCCTGAAGCTCCGTGGCGTGGTGGTGACCGAGAACGTGGGCCAGCACCACGGCGCCGGCGAACAGCGCCCCCGGCACCATCAGCGCGACGGTCCACCGGGTCACCAGCTGCTTGCCCAGCTCGGCGAGGAATGCGTTCACAACGGGATCCGGGTCTCCACGAACGGTGAGCCGGTCAGCGGGCACACCGGCCGCTCGCCGTCGCCGATCGGCATCGCTCGGGGACACGACCGTGGACTCGGGCAGGTCCACGCGACGACCGTCGGATGTCCGCCTCCGCCGAGCCATGACTCGAAGCCGCGTACGCCGGTGGTGAGCCCGTCGATGCCGTGGCGCGCGAACGCACCGTCGAGCAGGTCGAGATCCTCCTCCAGTCGCCGGTCCACCCGTCCCCGGTCGATCGCGTCGGCGATCCGGTCCAGCACGTCGAGGACGCCGTACCGCTCGGCATGCTCCCGAAGCTGCCCGCCGGAGGCCTGGCCGCACAGCCGACCGATGCGGTGCGCAACGAGTTCCAATGCCGCTCCCCGTGCATCGGTTGGCCTCTTCCGCTGTCACAGTAGCGACCCGGGCAAGCCACCACGCCGACCCTGGACGCCAGCCGCCGCTTCCGCCCGCCGGTCCCACCCCGGCAGAATTGGCGAGGCACAAGGGATCTCGGCCCGACACCACTGCACCGGCCAGCGCGACGGAATCGAGAAGCGATGTCGAGACGGACCATCGGCAGTGCCCTGGAGCGGATCACGGACGTGATCGCCGAGTACGAACGGACGGGGAATCCGGGGCTCCTGTCGGGTACGGACCTGTCGCGCGAAGAGCAGAGCCTGGCCGGCGCGGTCGGTGATCGCGGTGCGGGACGGAAGGTGGCGCAGGCGCTGGCGCGGCTCCACTGGTACCGCTATCTCGACCTGCCCGGGCTCGACGGCCTGCGGGAGCGTCGCGCGGCGGTCGACCTCTTCCGACGCCTGCACCGCCGGGACCCGGAACTGGTACCCGAGGTGATCCGTGACGAATGCCGGGAGACCGGTCGGCCCGGTCCGCCGGACCTGTCGGACGTCCCGCTCAGCCAGCAGCAGGCCGACCGGGTCGCGCGGCTCTGGCAGCGGTACCGGGCCGGTTCGGAGAAGGCCCTCCGGATGCTCGTCACGCTGTACCAGGAATGGCTCGCGGGGGTGGTACGGCAGCGCGCCCCGGCCACCCGCCTGCTTTCTGCCGCGCTGCTGACCGATCTCTGCGGGGCGCTCGTCACGCTCGCCGAGGAGACCGGCGACCCACTGACGTACGACGACGCGCTGGACACCGCCACGAAGGCGCTGGAGGCCACGTCGGCCCGGGACCCGCACCGGGTCCACCGACTCGTCCACCGCGGCCGCCTGCTGGAGCTGTACTTCGACCGGGGTGCCGGCCCCAAGGCTCTGGAGCTGGCCGTCGGGGAGTACCGCCGCGCGGCGCAGCTCAGCTGGCAGCGGTACCCCATCGAGCCGAACGTCGTGGCGCGGCTCGGCTCCGCGTTGTGCCGGCTGCACGGGACCCCGGAGCACGCGTCGGTCGAGATCCTGATCGAGGCGACCGCCGCCTGGCGCGACGCGGTCCACGCCGCCGCGTCGGACGAGCCCGCGATGGCGTCGGCGCTGGAGCGGCTCAACGCGGTCGCCAACCAGTTGGCGGACGCCGTCGGTGCCGACCCGGTACGCACGATCGTCACCGCGGCCGACCAGCCCGTGGTGATCGACCAACTGCTGCGCCGTGCCGAGCAGCTGGCCGACCGGGTGTCGGTCGACGGCTCACCACAGGCGCTGGCCGAGCGGTTCGAGGCGGCCGTCGTGCTGTTCGGCGCGGTGCCCGCCTACCACGCGGCCCGGCCGCAGGCTCTGCTGCTGCTCGGCGAAGCCGAGCTGGCCCGCTGGGAGCACGGCGGCGAGCTGAGCGGGGCTGCGCGGGCGGGAACGTGGGCGCAGTGTGCCCTGGACGCCGCCGGGCCGCAGCACCCCTTACGGCGGGAGGCACTGAACCTGCTGGCGAGCGCCGCCGCCGACGCGGGACTGCACGGACAGGACGAACGGCTGGTCGAGGTCGCCGTGTCCGCCGCCCGTGCGGCTCTGGAGCTGACCGACGAGCAGCCGGACCTGCGCCCGACCCAGCTCACGGTCCTCGCCCACACCCTGGCGCACACCGGCTGGCTGACCGACAGCACCGAAGCTCTTGACGAGGCGCTGCGGTACCAGCGGGAGGCGCTGGAACTCACCCCGGCGCAGCACGAGTCGTATCCGTTGCGGCTCATGGGACTGTCCCGCGTGCTGGTGCGCCGCGACGCGCTGGTGCCCGACGACGCGCTGCTCGCCGAGGCCGTGGCGGCCAACCGCCGCGCGGTCGCGGCCCTGCCCCGCGACGATTCCCGCCGCGTCGGGTTCCTGTACAACCACGCGAGCAGCCTCTCCGTTCATGCCGTGCGGCGGAACGACCAGGCGGCCCTGCTCGAGGCGGAGCGCACCTTCCGGGAGGCGCTCGCCCTGCTGCCGCCGGAGCATCCCGATCAGCCGCGGATCCGCAGTTCGGTCGCCGATGCGTTGTACCAGCGGTATCTGCTCGGCGGCGACCTCGACGTCCTGTCCGGTGCCGTGGACCTGGCCCGACAGGCGGTCGAGGAAACCCCGACCGACCACCACTGGTGGCCGCTTCGGGCCGGGCTGCTGGCCCGGGCGGCGGCCGACCTGGCGAGAGCCGGAGGATCCGACGCCGATCGGGCCCGCGCCGAGGCCATCGCCACGTACGCGGCGATCGCCGCCTCGCCGGTGACGGACGCGCAGACCCGGATCGCGGCCGAACGCCAGCAGGCCGGGCTGGCACGCGAAGCGGCGGACCCGGCCGCCCGACTGGCGGCGCTGGAGCGGGCGGTGCAAGGAATGACGACCTCGGTCAGCCGGTCGATGGCCGGCCGCCGCCGGCTCGGCGCCATCGCGAAACTGGGTGGGTTGGCGGCCGAGGCCGCTGCGGTCGCGATCGCGGCGGAGGACACCGACAGCGCTGTCGAGCTCCTGGAGCGCGGCCGTGGCCTGCTGTTCCACGAGGCCCTGGGCATCCGCGGCGGATGGGCGCAGCTGCGGATCGTCAGCCCACCGCTCGCCGCTGAGCTCGACCGTATCGACCAGGAACTGGCGCAGGCCGACGCCTACACGCACGTCCGGAAGTTCACCATCGAGGTCGAGCGCAGGGCGGAGTCCGGTGAAGTGCTGGACAGCACCGCGACCGAATGGGACCCCGGACCGGTCTGGGTGGCCCGCACTCGGGAGTTGGCCGTCGAACGGGACAGGGTGATCGAGCGAATCCGCCGGCTGCCCGAGTTTGCCGACTTCCTGCGGCCACCGTCGCTGCCACGGCTCCGCCAGCGGCTCACGGGACTGCCGGTCGTGGTCGTCACCACGCACGGCGACCGGGGGGACGCCCTGATCATTCCGCCGGAACCGGACCGACCCGTGCAGCTGGTCCGGTTGCCCGACCTGCGGGAGACGGTCGTCCAGCGGCATGTCCTCCGGCTGTCCGCGGCGGTGTCCGACGCGATCGACCCGGCGGTGCCCTTCGACCGGCGCGCCTCCGCGCAGGAAGACCTGCTCGGCATCCTGGCGTGGCTGTGGGACGCCGTCACCGGACCGGTACTCGACCGGATCGCTCCCGGGCACGATCCGGCTCCGCGGATCTGGTGGTCCCCGATCGGCACGCTGGCCCGCCTCCCGCTCCACGCGGCCGGGCATCATCGCGAGCCGGGCCGTCCGCGTACGGTCTTCGACCGCGCCGTGTCGTCCTACACGCCGACCCTCACCGCCCTCGCGCACGCCGTGGCGGAGCGTCCGCGCCCACCGACGGCCGCCACGGCCGCCGTCTTCGGCGTACCGACCGCCAGGGACCTGCCGGCACTGTCGCAGGTGCGCGCCGAGGTCGAGCACGTCGCCCGACTGATCCCGGGCTCCACCGTGCTCGCCGGCACCGAGGTGAAACCGGTCGCGGTCGAGGACGCGCTGCGGGTCCATCCGATCGCCCACTTCGCCTGCCACGGCGAGGCCGACGCCAGCATCAACGCCATGCTGGTCGGCGGCCTGCGCCTCGGCGGGGGCGGGATGCTCAGCCCGGGCATGGTGGGCTCCTACCATCTGGAGCGCGCGGAACTGGCCTTCCTCTCCGCCTGCAGCACCGCCGAGACGCACCCGACATTCACCGACGAGCCGCTGCATCTCGCCGCGGCGTTCCAGCTCGCGGGCTTCCGCGGGGTCATCGGTACGACGTGGCGTACCACGGACAGCGCCCGGATCGCCGAGGCGTTCTACGCCGGACTGACGAACGGTGGCACGCAGCCTCCCGACACGGCCGCCGCGGCGCGGGTGCTCAACGACACGGTGCGCGCGGTACGCGACGAGTTCCCCGCGACGCCGACCCGGTGGGCCGGTCATCTCCACGTCGGACTGAACCGGCCGCTGTGAGGAGCATGCTCACCTGGCTGCGTCCCTACCGCTACCCTGGGTGCCCGCATCGTGTCATGATCGAGGTCGCTCCATGAACGAGGTCTTTCCCCGTCACCGGCTCCGGTCCGTCGCCACCACCGTCGCCGTGGCGCTGACCCTGACCCTGGCCGCCGCAGCCGGCTGCGACAACCGCCGCGAACCCGCGCTGCCGTCGGTCCTCGACAAGCTGCGCGAGTCGCACATCGACGGCCAGCCGAAGATCAAGATCGGCGTGGCCACGACCGAGCCCCTGATGGGCGAGCTGCGCAACGGTAGGCACACCGGGTTCGACGTGGAGATCGCCCGCTACATCGCCTCGTCGCTGGGCTTCGAGGGCGACCAGCGGATCGAGTGGGTGCCGCTGGCCACCGAGGACCGGATCCCGGCGCTGCAGGGCGGCACCGTGGATCTGATCGTCTCCAGCTTCTCCATCACCGAGGAGCGCAAGAAGCTGGTCAGCTTCGCCGGGCCGTACTTCGTCACCACCCAGGAGGTGATGGTGCCGAAGCGGCTCAGGGACCGGATCCGCACCATCGAGGACCTCCGCGAGCCGGGCTACCGGATCTGCACCAGCGGCGGCTCCACCACGGAGGCGGAGCTGGGGAAGCACGAGGTCAAGGCGTACGTGGTGAAGGAGGTCGGCGACTGCGTCCGGGGCATCCGGGAGGGGCGCTACGACGCGGTCAGCTCCGACGAGACGATCCTCGCCGGCTTCCTCTCGCAGTACCCGACCGAGTTCGAGATCGTCGACATGCCCTTCGGCACCAGCGAGCTGCTCGGCATCGGCGTCCCGATCGGCGACCCGGCGCTGCGCGACCTGGTCGCGTTCTTCCTGCAGAAGAGCTACCTGGAGGGACGGGACGGGATCAGCAGTCCCTGGCTGACCGCGTACAACCGGACGCTGGGGCCCTGGCTGAAGGCCGACAAGTCGCAGCCGCAGCCGCTGGACGTGCCGAAGCTGGTCGACTTCGATGACAAGGCGCCCGGGCGATGACCGCGCCGGCGGCGACGGCCCCGGAGACGGCCGGTCCCGCCGGGCCGCTCCCCGGGGGCCAGGATCCGGCGGAACGGCGGGCCCGCGCCAGCCAGTCGTTCTGGACTGCGGTGGTCGGCGTCCCGGCGGTCTTCTCGGTGCTGCGGCTGGGCGTGGAGGCCGGCGGGGAACTCCAGACCACCCTGCTGCTGGTCGCCAACGTCGGCACGGTGAACCTGCTCGCCGGGTTCCTCACCACGGCCGCGCAGCTGCTCTCCACCGGACTGGTCGCGGTCTTCGCGCTCGGGGCGGTGCTCCGGGTCAGCGTGGAACGGATGCCGCCCGGCTTCCGTCGCCCGCTCTTCGCCCGCTGGGTGGACATCACCCCGGCCTGGTTCGCGGCGGCCAGCTTTCTGCTGGCGCTGGTCACCTGGCCGCTGCTCTACCTGCCGCTGCTCGTCCCGGCGTTCGTGGCGGCGTTCCAGCTCAGCCTGGAGCGGCTGCACGAGCAGCCGGTGCCCCGCGTGCTGCTGCTCTGCGGTGGCTTCACCGGGTACCTCTGGCTGCTCGGGCCGACCCTGCTAGAGGCCGGGCGGCAGCGGGAACTGCTGGCCATGGTGCTGCTCGTCGTACCGCCGGTGCTGGCCCTCTTCGTCACCGGGCCGCTGCCGGCGGCGGTGATCCGGCCGCTGGCCTCGGTGACCGAGGCGGCGGTGCTCGCCACGCTGGTCTGGGCGGCGCTGCCGGTGATCAGTACGCCGGTGCTGCCGCTGACGGTCACCACGATCGAGCCGGCGCCCGGCGTCAGCGAGGACGTCCGCGGCCACGTGGTCACCGTGGACGACGTGAACGTCGTTCTGCTCCAGGAGCACGGCGGGGTCCGGTACGTGCCGGTCGGTCAGGTCCGGGCCCAGGTGCTCTGCCCGAGCGAGGACGAGCTGCCCCGGCGGCGACTGCGGGTCCGGGACTTCCACGTCGAGGACTCGCTGCTGGAGGGGCTGGGCCGCCGGGTCCGCCCGGTCCACCGTATCGACGCCGCCTGCCGCACCGTCCGCTGACGTACGGTCAGACGCCCTCATCAGCCAGTGCGCCACGAAGTAGATCGGCCAGCTCGGCGGCCTTGGTCAACTCGTCGGCGACCGGAGACGGCGCGCTGGTCACCGCGGCCTCCCAGAGCAGCCGCGCCGGCGTGCCGGCGACCAGCCAGCGCCCCACCACCCGCTTTGCGTCCTCCGGCAGGAGCCCACCCCACGCCCAGGAATCGAGGACCTCGGCCAGGTGTCGGGCCGGCTCCTCGCCCGACAGCTCCGCGAAGTCCGCCAGGTACCCTCCGACGTCGAGGCCGAGGCTGGCGACTGCTTCCAGCAGGTCCCACGCCGGGTTGGTGGCCGGACAGGACGTGAGGGTCCAGCGCCACCAGGCCCGGAAGAACTCCTCGACCGCGCTCCGCTCGGCGGGCGACCAGTCCCGCCAGCGCTGCTCGATCCGGCAGGCCACCGTCTCCGGTGACCACCAGTCCGCCATCTCGCCGATGGCGTACCCCTCCAGCAGCCGGGGCACCAGGTGCGGCAACTCGGTCCCGTCACCCCAGGTGCCCGGGTTGGACAGGTAGGTCCCGAGCTGGTCCGGGGCGAGGTCGCGCAGCGGCGTACACCGGAAGAGCTCCACCTCCGCCGGGTCAACGCAGTGATCGCACGCTTCCATGTCAGGCGGCAGGCGGTGGTGGGCGAAGGCGGCGTAGAGCCGGTCCTTCGTCCGCTCCAGATCCGGTGGGAACATCCGCTCAGTGTCCCCGCCCCGCCCTGCCGGCGTCACCTGACATAGATCTTGAGGGGAAGGGACTCTCCAGGGCCCCTTCCAACGGACTCAGTACGACTCGGTCCACCGGATTGACGCCGCCTGCCGCAGGGTCGACTGAGGGGCGGCGTGACGTCGCGTTGTGCGATCCGGGGGCACCTGGTGCCGGGGGCGACCGCAGTCCGGCTTTCTGGACGAAGATCGAGCGACGAGCGACGGCATCGCACTTGGCGTTGAGCTGGTAGCCGTCGAGCCAGACCCACCCGTCGTACGTCATCCAGTCGAGCACTCGGATCAACCGGAACGTCATCGGAGTCACGAACTGCGGGCTGGCCGCTCGACTGACGTAGAGCAGGTCCCCGGCTCGCAGCTTCACGGCAGCCACCCGAGGAAACGGCGGTGGAGCAGGCCCGCCGGCGCCCAGCCCATGTCCTGGGTCGCTGCTACCAAGCACGATCCCATGTAGAGCGCCAGGGATGTCGGCGCACCCTGGTACTCGGCGCGTAGTTCGTGGCGGCGGGTGCGGCAGGGCCAAGGGGCACCACAACCGCCGCACGTCCAGATAGGAACAACAGGCGCGTGCATGGTCATGGCGTCACCCTAAGTGTTGTGTTGACGTAAACACAACACTACGGCAGTATGGGATCACCTAGCGTGCGCTTGTGAACAGTGAGAGCGACTTCGATCCCGATGTCGCTACGTGGAAGCAACTCGCGGACCGGTTGCGACAAGCCATCCGCTCAGGCGAGCTTGCGCCCGGCCAGCGAGTGCCCACCGAGCTGAGTCTCACGCAGGAGTATGGGCTCAGCCGCCTCACGGTCCGCCGCGCACTTCAGCAACTGCGAAGTGAGGGCTTGATCGTGGTGGTGCGGAGTCGCGGAACCTTCGTCCGAAGCGAGCGGGAACGCGTCGTGGTGATCCTGGGCAAGGGTGACCAGGTGCAGGCACGAATGCCCGACCCCGACGAGCGGCGGAAGTACCGCCTTCAGGAGGGCGAGCCCGTCGTCCTGGTGACGAGGACTGGCGGCAGTGTGGAGGGGTACGGCGCACACGGTGTGACGGTCGTCGGCGGATAGCCAAAGGGCGACCAACGCCTTCTGCCGGAAGACCCGGCAGTGTTGCCCATCTGCTACTCCTGCGGCTGGGCGTCTGCGGTGACACCGCTGATGACTGCTTGACGATCGTTTCACGCCGCCTAGCCAGCAGAGGCCGACTAGTGCCAGCGGTGACGAGGGGCCGAGGCCAAGCACGAGGACGGACTCGCCGGGACGGCCTGCGCAGAGGTTGTAAGTCAGACCTCACCTGCCTGAGCCGGCGCTCTCAGTACGACTTGTCCTGGCCGAGGACGTGCTGGGCGACGAAGTTGAGGATCATCTCCCGGCTGACCGGGGCGATCCGGCCGGCGCGGACCGCGCCGAGCAGGGTGGCGACCCCGTACTCGGTGGTCATCCCGGCCCCGCCGAGGGCCTGCACGGCGGTGTCCACGGCGAGCGCGGCGGCCTCCCCGGCCGCGTACTTGGCCATGTTGCCGGAGATACCGGCCTCCAGGTCCCGGCCGGCGTCGTAGAGCGTGGCCGCCTTGTGGATCATGAGGCGGGCCAGCTCCACCTGCACCGCCGCGTGCGCCAGCGGGTGCGCGACGGCCTGGTGGGAGCCGATGCTGCGGCCGCCCCAGACCTTCCGGGTGGCGGTGTACTCCGACGCGCGCTCGATGGCGTACCGGCCGGTGCCGGCGCCCATCGCGGCGACCGTGATCCGCTCCGGGTTGAGGCCGGCGAAGAGCGCCGGCAGGCCGGCGTCGAGCGACTCGCCGACCAGCGCGTCGGCGGGCACCCGCACGTCGTCCAGGTAGAGCAGGAACTGGTTCTCCGGCGACAGGATCTCCATGTCCAGCTTGGACCGGGTGAGGCCCGGGGCGTCGGTCGGCACGATGAACAGCGCCGGCTTCAGCTTGCCGGTGGCCGCGTCTTCGGTGCGGGCGACAACCAGGACGTGGCCCGCCTCGTCCACCCCGGAGATGTAGCACTTGCGGCCGGAGAGCAGCCAGTCGTCGCCGTCGCGGCGGGCCACCGTGCCGAGCCGGTGGAAGTTCGACCCCGCCTCGGGTTCGGTGATCGCGAAGACGATCTTCTGTGAGCCGTCCGCCAGCCCGGGCAGGTGGCGCTTGCGCTGCTCGTCGGTGCCATGCTTGTTGATCACGGTGGCGGCGATCGCGGGGGAGACCACGAGCAGCAACAGCGGGCAGCCGGCCGCCGCCAGCTCCTCGCAGACGATGGCCAGCTCGGTGATGCCGCCGCCCCCACCGCCGTACTCGGTGGGGATGTTCACGCCGAGGTAGCCGAGCCGGCCGGCCTCGTGCCACAGCTCGGTGGTGTGCTCGCCGGCCTTGGCCTTCTCGACGAAGTAGCCGTGGCCGTACCTGCGGCCCAGCGCCCGGACCGCGTCGCGGAGCTGGTCCTGCTCGGGGGTGAGGTCGAAGTTCATCGCGGATCCTCCTCGGGGTTGACCACGGCCAGCACGGCGCCGGTGTCGACCTGGCCGCCGGCCGGGACCGGCAGCTCGGCGACCACGCCGTCGGTCGGGGCGAGCACGGGGTGTTCCAGCTTCATCGCTTCCAAGGTCAGCAGCAGCTCGCCGGCGGCGACCCGCTGGCCGACCTCGACGTGCACCCGGGTCACCGCGCCGGGCAGTGGCGCGAGCAGGGACCCGGCGGCCAGCTCCGCGGTGGGCAGGGGGAAGCGCGGCAGCTCGGTGAGGCTCGCCGCCCCCGCCGGGCCGTCCACGAAGACCTCCGACCCCACCCGGTGTACGCGGAACGCCCGCCGCGTCCCGTCGACGTCGAGCACGACGCGGTCGGGAGCGGCCTCGACCACGGTCACGGCCGGCGCCGCGTCGGAAGTGGTGCCTCCACCGGCCAGGGACACGGACCACTCGGCGAGTGCCCCGCTGCGGTCCAGCTGGTACCGGACCTCGACCTCGCCGCCGTCCACTCCGCTGAATCGGGTGACCTGCGGAAACGCCGGCACGTTGCGCCAGCCCGACGGCAGCCCGCCCAACACGGGCGCGGACGCCCGACGCCCGGCGGCGCCCGCCAGCGCGGCGGCGAGGGTGACCAGGGGGAGCTGGTCGGCGGGGAGCAGCGGGGCGAAGACCTCGGGATGCCGGTCCAGGAAGCCGGTGTCGACGTCCGCGGCGCCGAACTCGGGGCTGCGCAGGACCCGGACCAGCAGGTCCCGGTTGGTGGCGACGCCGTGCAGCTCGGCCCGGGCCAGCGCGCCGGCGAGGGCGCGGACCGCCTCGGCCCGGGTGGGCGCCCAGGCGATCAGCTTGGCGAGCATCGAGTCGTAGTGAACGGTGACCGTCGAGCCGTCGACCACGCCGGAGTCGAGTCGCAGGCCCGCCCGCTGGAGGTTGCCGAACCCGCGGTCCACTCCAGGGACGGCGAACCGCCGCAGGGTGCCGGTGGCCGGGCGGAAGCCCTGGGCCGGGTCCTCGGCGCAGAGCCGCACCTCTATGGCGTAGCCGCGCATCCAGTGCGCGTCACGGGCCCGCTCCGGCAGCGGCTCGCCCTCGGCGACGAGCAGTTGCAGCCGGACGAGATCCAGTCCGGTGGTCAGCTCGGTGACCGGGTGCTCCACCTGGAGGCGGGTGTTCATCTCCAGGAAGTGGACCTCCCCGTCGGGCGCGAGCAGGAACTCGACGGTCCCCGCGCCGACGTAGTCGACCGCCCGGCCGGCGGCCACCGCCGCCTCGTGCAGCCGCTCGCGCACCTGCGGGGACAGGACCCCCGGCGCCTCCTCGACGATCTTCTGGTGGCGGCGCTGAATCGAGCAGTCGCGCACCCCGAGGGCCACCACGGTGCCGTGCGTGTCGCCGAAGATCTGCACCTCGACGTGCCGGCCGCGCTCGACGTACCGCTCGATGAAGACCGTGCCGTCGCCGAACGCCGCGGCCGCCTCGCGGCGCGCGCGCGCGACGGCCTCGGCGAGCCCGGCGGCGTCGCGGACCACCCGCATGCCCCGGCCGCCACCGCCCGCGGCGGCCTTGACCAGCACCGGGAAGTCGGTCACCTGGTCGGCCTCGGTCCAGGTCGGCAGCATCGGCACGCCCGCATCGGCGAGCAGCGCCTTGGCCGCCATCTTGTCGCCCATCGCGGCGATCGCCTTGGCCGGCGGGCCGACCCAGGTCAGCCCCGCGTCGGTGATGGCCGCGGCGAAGTCGGCGTTCTCGGCCAGGAAGCCGTAGCCCGGGTGGACCGCGTCCGCGCCGGCCCGCCGGGCCGCGTCCAGGACGAGGTCGATCCGCAGGTACGTCTCGGCCGGCGTGTTCCCGGGCAGCCGGACGGCCAGGTCGGCCTCGGCCACGAAGGGCGCGTCGGCGTCCGCGTCGGAGTGCACGGCGACCGTGTCCACGCCGAGTGCCCGGCAGGTGGCGAAGACTCGGCGGGCGATTTCCCCGCGATTGGCCACCAGCAGTCGGTTGATCATGACTGGCCCCCTCACATCCGGAAGACGCCGAAGCCGTCGGCGCCCTTCACCGGTCCGTTGTGGATCGCCGACAGGCAGAGCCCGAGGACGGTACGGGTGTCCCGCGGGTCGATCACCCCGTCGTCGTAGAGCCGGCCGGAGAGGAAGAGCGCCCCGGACTGGGACTCGATCTGCTGCTCGACCATCATCCGCATCGCGGCGTCGGAGTCCTCGTCGTAATCGCGGCCCCGAGCGGCGGCGGCCTGCCGGGCGACGATCGACAGCACCCCGGCGAGCTGAGCCGGGCCCATCACCGCCGACCTGGCGTTCGGCCAGGTGAACAGGAACCTCGGCTCGTACGCCCGGCCGCACATGCCGTAGTTGCCGGCGCCGTACGAGGCGCCCAGGTTGACCGTCAGGTGCGGCACGGTCGAGTTCGACACCGCGTTGATCATCAGGGCGCCATGCTTGATGATGCCGCGCTGCTCGTACTCGGTGCCGACCATGTAGCCGGTGGTGTTCTGCAGGAAGACCAGCGGGGTGTCGGCGGCGTTGGCGAGCTGGATGAACTGGGTGGCCTTCTGCGCCTCCTCGCTGAACAGCACACCCCGGGCGTTCGCCAGCACGCCGACCGGCCAGCCGTGCAGCTCGCCCCAGCCGGTGACCAGCGCGGTGCCGTAGCCGGGCTTGAACTCGTCGAACTCGCTGCCGTCCAGCACCCGGGCGAGGACCTCGCGCGGGTCGAACGGCACCTTCAGGTCGGCGCTGGCGATGCCGAGCAGCTCCTCCGGGTCGTACTTGGGCGGCTGGGGGAACGGGTTGCGCGGCGGCGGGCCCTGCTTGCGCCAGTTGAGCCGGCGTACGCACTGCCGGGCCAGCCGGATGCCGTCCCGCTCGTCGGAGGCGAGGAAGTCGGCCAGGCCGGACTTCGTGGCGTGCATGGCCGCCCCGCCCAGCGACTCGTCGTCGGTGACCTCGCCGGTGGCCATCTTCACCAGCGGCGGCCCGGCCAGGTAGACCTGCGAGCGGTCCCGGATCATGATGGTGAAGTCGGACATCCCCGGCACGTACGCGCCGCCGGCGGTGGCGTTGCCGAAGACCACGCTGACCGTCGGGATCTTCGCCGCGGAGAGCCGGGTCAGGTCGCGGAACACCCGGCCGCCGGGGATGAAGATCTCCGCCTGGGTGGGCAGGTCCGCCCCGGCGGACTCGACCAGGTTGACCATCGGCAGCCGGTTGGCCAGGGCGATCTCGCCGGCCCGCCGGGTCTTCGCGAGCGACCACGGGTTGACCGCGCCGCCGCGTACCGTCGGGTCGTTGGCGACGATCAGGCACTCCACGCCCTCGACCACGCCGATGCCGGTGACCACGCTGGCCCCGACCGGGAAGTCGGTGCCGTACGCGGCCACCGGGGACAGCTCCAGGAACGGGCTGGCCGGGTCGAGGAGCAGCTCGATCCGTTCCCGGGGGAGCAGCTTGCCCCGCTTGTGGTGCCGGGTCACGTACTTCTCGCCGCCACCCGCGCGGGCCTGGTCGAGCGCGGCGTCCAGCTCGGCGAGGCGCTCCAGCAGGGCCTCGCGGTTGGCCGCGAAGGCCGGCGAGGACGGGTCCAGTGCGCTGTCCAGTGTGGTCACAGGCCCATGCCCTTCGCGATGATCTCGTTCATGATCTCGGTGGTGCCGCCGCCGATGCCGAGGATGCGGGCGTCCCGGTAGTGCCGTTCCACCTCGGCGTCGCGCAGGTAGCCGAAGCCGCCGTGCAGTTGCAGCGCCGCGTCGACCACGTGGTCGCAGGCGGCCACCGCGACGTTCTTCGCCATCGCCACCTCGGTCACCACCGGCTCGCCGGCCGCGACCCGGGCGGCCACCTCGTGCACGTACGCCCGGGCCGCCTCGGCGCGGGTGTGCATCTCGGCCAGCCGGTGCCGGATCAGCTGCCGGCTGGCCAGCGGCCGGCCGAACGTGGACCGGTCCCGGCACCACCGGGCCGCGAGCTCCACGCTGCGCTGCGCGGTCGCGTACGCCTGCGTGGCGAGGGAGAGCCGCTCGCTGGCGAAGTGCTGCATGATCGCGAGGAAGCCGGTGTTCTCCGCGCCGATCCGGTTCGCCGCCGGCACCCGTACGTCGACGAAGGAGAGCTCGGCGGTGTCCGAACAGTGCCAGCCCAGCTTCTCCAGCCGGCGTCCCACGGTGAAGCCGGGCAGGCCCTTGTCGATCACCAGCAGGCTGAGCTCGCCGCTGCCCGGGAAGTCGGTGCAGACCGCCGTGGTCACGAAGTCGGCCCGGACCCCGCTGGTGATGTAGGTCTTCGACCCGTTCACCACGTAGTGGTCGCCGTCCCGGCGGGCGGTGGTGCGGATCGCGGCGACGTCCGAGCCGCCGTCCGGCTCGGTGATCGCCAGCGCGCCGATCATCGTCCCGGCCAGGGTGGGGCGGACGTACCGGTCGATCAGGTCGTCGTTCGTCGTCCGCTCCCCGCCGAGCGAGGTGCCGAGCGAGGGGCCGAGGCGGGCGCCGGCCGCGGCCACCATGTGCGGCAGCGCGATGCCGTGGGTGAAGAGCGCCGCCACCAGACCGGACGAGCCGCCAGAGCGGATGATCTCCTCGGTGACGATGATCGAGTCGAGCAGGTCGCCGCCGCTGCCACCAACCGATTCCGGGAAGCCGACGCCGAGCAGTCCGATCTTCGCCGCCGTCTCGTGCAGCGACCGGGGCACCTCGCCGGCCCGCTCCCAGTCGGCCAGGTGCGGCAGCACCTCCCGGGTCACGAAGGCCCGGGTCAGTTCGCGGAGCTGCCGCCGCTCGGGGGTGTCCACGATGGTCACGGCTGTGCCTTCCTGGTGATGATGGCGGGCAGTTCCGTGGGCAGATCGACCACGCGGGAGCGGAGCAGTTCGCCGAGCGCCTTGGCCTGCGGGTCGAACCGGGTGGAGGCGGCCACCCCCTGCCCGAGCAGCCCTTGGACCACGAAGTTGACCGCGCGCAGGTTCGGCAGCTCGTACCGCTCGACGGTCAGCGCGGCGGTCTCCGGCAGCAGCTCCGCCAGCCGCTCGACGGTGAGCCAGCCGCGCAGCCAGGCCCAGGTCTCGTCGGTGCGCGCCCAGACCCCCAGGTTCGCGTCGCCGCCCTTGTCCCCGGACCGCGCCCCGACCAGCTCGCCGAGCGGCCCGCGCCGGGTCGCGTGTCCGGCGGCCGCCTCGGGCGCGGCCGCGTCGGCGGACCCGGTGTCCGCCGGCGTCGCGGCCGTCCGGATCGGCGGGGCGATCGGCACGCGTTCGCCGCCGGGCAGCACGGCGACGTGGGCGACCGCGTCCTGCGGCACGAGGTCCGCGGTGAAGACGCCGTAGGGGGTGGCGTCGCCCGGCAGGGTGGTCAGCGTGCAGCCCGGGTAGGAGGCCAGCGCCAGTTCCACCGCGGCCGCCGAAAAGGCCCGCCCGGCCCGTGCCTGGTCGCCGTCGCGCAGGTGTACGTGCAGCAGCGCGCTCGCCGCCTCGGTGTCGGTGGCGTCCGGGTGGTCGGTGCGGGCCAGCGTGAACTCCAGCCCTTCCTTGCCGACCGCCTCCTCGAGCTGCCCCCGGACCAGGGCCGCCTTGGCCGGGATGTCCAGCCCACAGAGCACGAACGTCATCGAGTTGCGGAAGCCGCCCAGGTTGTTGACGCCCACCTTGAGGGTGTCCGGCGGCGGGGTGCCCCGGACGCCGGAGACGCGTACCCGGTCGGGCCCGTCGGCGGTCAGGGTGACCGTGTCCAGCCGGGTCACCACGTCCGGCCCCAGGTACGCCGGGCCGCCCACCTCGTACAGCAGTTGGGCGGTGACGGTCTCCACGGTGACCGCGCCGCCGGTGCCGGGATGCTTGGTGAGCACGGACGAGCCGTCCGGGTGCAGCTCGGCGATCGGGAAGCCGGGCCGGTGGCCGCCGTCGGGCAGTTCGGTGAAGAAGCTGAAGTTGCCGCCGGTGACCTGGGCCCCGCACTCGATCAGGTGCCCGGCCACGGTCGCCCCGGCCAGCGCGTCGAGGTCGTCGCGGCCCCAGCCGAAGCGGGCGATCGCCGGCCCGACGACGAGGGAGGCGTCGGTGACCCGGCCGGTGACCACCACGTCCGCCCCGGCGTCCAGGCAGGCGGCGATGCCGAACGCGCCGAGGTAGGCGTTGGCGGTGAGCGCGTCCGGGCGTCGCAGGGCGTCGCCCTCGACGTACCCGATCCGCGCGGTGAGGCCGAGCCGGTCGGCGAGCGAGCCGATCGCGGTGGCCAGGCCGGCCGGGTTCAGTCCGCCGGCGTTGGTCACGATCCGCACGCCCCGGTCGAGCGCGGTGCCGAGGCAGTCTTCGAGCTGGCGGAGGAAGGTCTTCGCGTACCCGAGGTCGGGGTCGCGCAGCCGGTCCCGGCCGAGGATGAGCATGGTCAGCTCGGCCAGGTAGTCCCCGGTCAGTACGTCCAGCTCGCCCCCGTCGAGCATCTCCCGCCAGGCGGTGAACCGGTCGCCGTAGAAGCCGGAGGCGTTGCCGATCCGCAGCACGCCGCTCACGGCGTCGCCCCGGCGCGCTCATCCCGGTCCGGTACGGCCGCCGCCCGGCCGCCGTCGGGCGGTGCGGTCGTCGGCTCGCGGCCGGCTCCGGGTGGCCCGGCGAAGGCCTGGGCCACGTCCAGCCACTCGTCGGCGGTCGGGCCGGTGGCGACCAGGGACAGGTCGGCGCGGTGTCGGCGCTGGGTGACCAGCAGGCAGAAGTCCAGCGCGGGCCCGGTGACCCGGTCGGCGGCGTCGGCCGGCCCGAAGGTCCAGGTGTCGCCGTGGGGTGCGGTCAGCTCGACCCGCACCGGCGCGGTCGGCGCCGGCCGGCCGTGGGCGGCGAAGCCGTGTCCGAGGGTACGGAAGCCGAGGTGGGCGATGTGGCGCAGGCGGGCGGCGGCCGGGCGGGTGACGCCGAGCGTGTCGGCGACGTCCTCGGCGTGCGCCCAGGTCTCCATGATCCGGGCGGTGACCATCGAGGCGGGCGACATCCGGGTGCCGTACCAGGGCACCTTCTCCCCGGGCGGCACGGCGGCGAGGGCCGACGCGAGCGCCGCCCGGCCGTCCCGCCAGCGGGCCAGCAGCTCGGCGGGCGGGGCGAGGAACGACTCGGCCCCGTCGTCGACCAGCCGGGCCGGGTCGGGCGCCGAGAGGACCGAGGCGTAGAAGGCCTCGGCGTCGGTGGCGGCGAGCCGGGCCACGTGGTCGGTCCAGGCCAGGTGGGCGATCTGGTGGGCGACCGTCCACCCGGGGGCGGGTGTCGGCCGGGCCCAGCCCTCCGGTGGCAGCCCGGCGACGAGGGCGTCGAGCTGGTCGGATTCGGCGGCGAGATCCGCGAGCAGTGCGGGCAGGTCGGCCATGGTGCCTCCGGGCGGGGGTGTGCCGGTCAGGGCGTTCGGGTCAGGGCCCCTCGCGTCCCGGGCCTGCGGTCGCCGGTGGCATCGCGTCCGGCGATCCGGGGTTCGGGGCGAGCAGGGTGGCGAGCTGACGTTTCCAGGTGTGCAGCAGGGCGGTGCGGCGGGGCGAGTCGTCGCTGAGCAGGTTGGCCACGCCCAGCCCTCGGAGCAGGTCGAGGGTGGCCTGCACGGCCTCCCGGACGCCGGGGCGGCGCTCGTCCACCCCGAGCAGCTCGACGGTCAACCGGTGCATCTCGCGGCCCACCCGGGCCTCCAGCGGCACCAGGGCGGCGCGCAGCTCGGCGTCGGTGCGGGCGGCCACCCAGAGTTCGAGGGCGGCGACGAAGAGCGGCCCGGTGAAGGCCGCGCCGAGCAGGTCGATCACCCGGTCCAGCCGCTGCGGGCCGGCGGGCAGGGCGTCCGCCTCGGTGCGCAGCTCCGCCGCCCGGCGTTCGGTGAGGTGGGCGACGGCGGCGGTGACCAGGGCGGCCTTGGTGGGGTAGTGGTGCAGCTGGGCGCCGCGGGAGACGCCGGCCCGGGCGGCCACCACGGTGGTCGTGGTGCCGGACCAGCCGTGCTCGACCAGGCACTCGACGGTCGCCTCCAGCAGCCGGGCCTGGGTGGCGCGGCTGCGCTCCTGTTGCGGGACGCGGGTCGATGCGGCGGGCACGGGGACAGCGTGCCGCCCACGAAACAAACAGTCAAGACTGACTTTTTCAGGATCGACCACCGGCATCGTCGTCGCGGCCGCTCCTTCCGCGAGTGGCGACCATCGGGTGGGGTAGAGGTGACTACGAAGCTGATGACGTCGATGAATCGCGCTCGATCCACCTACGTCATCAGCTTCGTAGCGTCCAGAAGCCATGACCGGCGTCGGCGCGGACCGGTCCGCGCACGGCGGTGCCGGCGCGGAGCCGGCTGGCAGGCCCGGCGGGTGGCAGGCGTGACGGCCCAGGGTTCAGCGGCCGTCGCCGGGGCCGAAGACGGCGAGTGCGTCGGCGTCGCTGTGCCGGGAGCGGAGGTACTCGTCGGCCCACTCGGCGGCGTCCGGGTAGGTCGATTCGGCCGCCACCCGGGCGCAGGCCGCGGCCACGTCGTACCCGGTCCGGCGGAGCTGCACCCGGGGGCCGAGCAGCGCCCACCAGGCGCCCGCCCCGCCGTACGGCATGCCGACGCTGCCCGGGTTGACCACCAGGCGCCGGTCGACGAGTCGGGTGAACGGCATGTGGGTGTGTCCGCAGACCACCGTGCCGACCTCGGGGGGCAGCCCGGCGAAGACCTCCGCCCAGCGTTCCAGCCGGGAGTCGACCAGCACCATCTCCTCGTCGTCCCGCGGCGTCGCGTGGCAGAAGAGCACCTGGCCCAGGCCGGCGACCGACCGGGTGACGGTCAGCGGCAGCGCGGCCAGCCGGGCGACCTGGTCGTCGCGGAGCTGCGCCGCCGCCCAGTTCGAGACGTCGTGCGGGGACGACCGCCCGGACCGCGCCTCGACCAGCTCCCGGTCGGCGTTGCCACCGACCCAGCAGGCGCGCTCCCCCAGCGCGGCGAGCAGATCCAGCACCTCGACCGGCTGCGGGCCGGCGGCGATGTCGCCGGTGAGCACGATCAGGTCGGCGGCGGCGACGTCCGGCTCGGCCAGTACGGCCTCGAGCGCCGGCAGCGCGCCGTGGATGTCGGAGAGGACGGCGACACGTTCGAGCATCAGCCCACCGTGCCCGTCCGGCCGCCGGACGTCGAGGGGGTTCTGCGCCGGGCAGAACGACGACAGGGACCGCCCCGGAGGGCGGTCCCTGTCGATGCTGTCCCGACTCGGTCAGACCCGCGCGCGGCGGGCCAGGCGCTCCGGGTCGAGGATGATGATGCTCTTGCCGTCCAGCCGCAGCCAGCCGCGCGAGGCGAAGTCGGCGAGCGCCTTGTTGACGGTCTCCCGGGAGGCGCCGACGAGCTGGGCGATCTCCTCCTGGGTCAGGTCGTGGGTCACCCGCAGCACGCCGCCGTCCCGGGTGCCGAACCGGCCGGCCATCTGGAGCAGGTTCTTGGCGACCCGCCCCGGCACGTCCGTGAAGATCAGGTCGGCCAGCGAGTCGTTCGTCCGGCGCAGCCTGCGGGCCAGCACCCGCAGCAGCTGCTCGGCGATCTCCGGCCGGTTGTTCAACCACGGCCGCAGCGCCTGCTTGCGCAGCCGCACCAGCCGGGTGTCGGTCACCGCGGTGGCCGTCGCCGTACGCGGGCCCGGGTCGAAGAGCGACAACTCGCCGACCATGTCCGACGGGCCCATCACCGCGATCAGGTTCTGCCGGCCGTCCGCCGCACGGCGGCCGACCTTAATCTTGCCGGACAGCAGGATGTAGAGACTGTCGCCGGGCTCGCCCTCGTTGAAGACGATCTCGCCCTTGCGGACCTCGATCGTCTCCATCTCCTTGGCGAGCGCCTCGGCAGCCTCCGGGTCGACACCCTGGAAGATGCCGCTGCGGGCCAGTACCTCGTCCATCGGTCACCTCCGCCAGCGCGTGCCGTCCGTCGGCCGGGTCCGCCGTCCGCTGATCCCCTCGCGCGCCGCCAGTCTAGGCGCACGTGAGCGCGAATCAGAGGTGCACCCCTGGAATCTTGATCGTTGGACGTAACCTGCCCGACCTGATCAAGGACTAGGATCCCGCGTCCGGTGCGGATGGTCGCCGCCCGTCCTGACCTCGATCGTAGGGTCGTTCTCGTGCTGAGCGAGCCCTTCCTGACCACCCGCCACGAGGACGGGTGGGACATCCCGCTGCTGGTGTGGCGGGCCGCCGAGCCGGTGCTGGCGGTCGGCACGACCCCGCTGGGCGGCGGGATCGGGGTACGCCGGTGGGTGGTCAACGCGACCGTGCCGATGTCGTACCACCGGGACGACCCGGCCGCCCACCTGGCCGAGCTGGCCGACGGGCTCGGCCTCCCCGGGCCCGGTGTCGGGCTGCTGACCGGAGTCGACGTGGCCGAGGTGGTGGCCCGGACCGACAGCGGCGTGCGGGTGTGGGCGACCGTCGGGCTCGGCACCCCGGTCTGGGCCGCCGCGCCGGCCCCGGCCGCACCCGGGCAGCGGGTCGGCACGGTCAACATCATCGTGTCCGTCCCCGCCCGGCTGGGCGAGGCGGCGCTGGTCAACGCCGTGGCCACCGCCACCGAGGCGAAGGCGCAGGCGATCTGGGAGCTGGGGCTGCCGGCCACCGGCACGCCCACCGACGCGGTCACCGTGCTCTGCCCCGCCGACGGCGAGCCGGCCCCGTACGGCGGCCCCCGGTCCGCCTGGGGAGCCCCGCTGGCCCGGGCGGTGCACGCGGCCGTGCTCGCCGGGGGCGCCGGCGCCGTCGTGCCCTGGTCCGACCGGCGGACCGGGTGACCCGGCCGGCGGGCGGCGCTCCGGGGGGCCCGGGTTTCCGGCCGATCGGCCCTCGTCGGAGCGTCTACCGCACGGTAGCGTCGCGGGCGATGTACGCTCCCGCCCCCTCCGCGTCCCGCCGTCGCGGCCGCCTGGCCGCCCTCGGCGCGCTGCTCGTCGTACTCCTCGCCGCCGGCTGCGCCGACGGCGGCACGCCGGTCTGGCAGCCGGGCGGGGGCGGCGGGTCGACCGGCTCGCCCGTCCCGGACGAACCGGCCGGGTCGACTGACCCTGGGCCGGTGGAGACGGCCGGGCAGGCCGTCTCGCTCGCCGCGACCGGCGACGTTATCATGGGCAACGCCCCGTCCCGGCTGCCGGCGAACAACGGCAAGGGCTTCTTCGACCAGGTCAAGGCGGCACTCAAGGCCGACCTGGTGATGGGGAACCTCGAGGAGCCGCTCACCGAGGACACCGGCGCCGGCAAGTGCGGGCCGAAGCCGCAGAACTGCTACCAGTTCCGGGCGCCCCCGGAGTACGCCGCGCACCTCCGCGACGCCGGCTTCGAGCTGCTCAACCAGGCCAACAACCACGGCTACGACTACGGCCCCAGGGGCTACCGGAACACCCAGCGGACGCTGGAGGAGCACGGCCTCGAGCACACCGGCGCGCCCGACCAGATCACCGTGGTCGAGGTCGAGGGCGTCAAGGTCGCGGTGGCCGGCTTCTCGTCGTACGTCTGGTCCAACAGCCTGGTCGACATCGAGTCGGCGAAGCGGGTGGTGGCGAAGGCGGCCACCATGGCCGAACTGGTGGTGGTGCAGGTGCACATGGGTGCCGAGGGCGCCGACCGGAGCCACGTGAAGCCGGGCACCGAGATGTTCTTCGGCGAGAACCGGGGCGACCCGGTCCGCTTCTCGCACGCGGTCGTCGACGCCGGGGCGGACCTGGTCGTCGGGCACGGCCCGCACGTGCTGCGCGGGATGGAGTTCTACCGGGGCCGGCTGATCGCGTACAGCCTGGGCAACTTCGCGGGCGGCGGCAAGTCGCTGAACAGCTCCGGCCGGCTCGGCTGGGGCGGCGTGCTGAAGGTGTCCCTGAAGCCGGACGGCAGCTTCGCCGGCGGGACGTTCACCTCGAGCGCGATGAATGGCGTGGGCCGGCCGGCGATCGACCCCGGCCACCAGGGTCTCGGGCTGGTCCGGCAGATGAGCCGGGCCGATTTCCCGAAGACCGGGGCGCGGCTCGACACGGCCGGCCGGATCACCGCGCCGTAGGCCGGGCCGGGCATCCACGCTCGCGTCGGCCCGCCGGGACGTCACCCGCGCGACGTAGGCTGGCCGGCGTGACAACCAGTTCCCCCGAGACCGACCTCGGCCGTACGCGCCGCGCCCGGCGGATCGGCCGGGTGCTGACCGAGACGCACCCGGACGCGCACTGTGAACTCGACCACTCCAACGCGTTGGAGCTCGCGGTCGCCACGATCCTCTCCGCGCAGTGCACCGACAAGAAGGTCAACGAGGTCACCCCGAAGCTCTTCGCCCGCTACCGCAGCGCGGCCGACTACGCCGGGGCGGACCGGGCCGAGCTGGAGGAGCTGATCCGGCCGACCGGCTTCTACCGCAACAAGACCAGCTCCCTGATCAACCTCGGCCGGGCCCTCTGCGAGCGGTACGACGGCGAGGTCCCCGGCCGGCTGGCCGACCTGGTGACCCTCCCCGGGATCGGCCGCAAGACCGCGAACGTGATCCTCGGCAACGCGTTCGGCGTCCCCGGCATCACCGTGGACACCCACTTCCAGCGGCTGGTGCAGCGGTGGAAGCTGACCACCGAGACCGACCCGGTCAAGATCGAGCACGCGATCGGGGGGCTCTACCCGAAGCGCGACTGGACCATGCTGTCGCACCGGATCATCTTCCACGGCCGGCGGGTCTGCCACGCCCGCAAGCCGGCCTGCGGCGCCTGCACGCTGGCGAAGCTCTGCCCGTCGTACGGGACCGGGCCGACCGAGCCGGCGGCCGCGGCCAAGCTGCTCAAGGGCCCCCGGGCGCGGGACCTGGCGGCGGCCGTCGGGATCGACCCGGAGCTGGTGCCGCAGCAGGCCGTCGCGGCGGAGGTGCCGTGAACCGCCGACTCGCGGCCCTGCTCGTCCCGGTGCTGCTGGCGGTCGCCGGCTGCACCGCCACCGACCAGCGGGCGGCCCCGCCGGCCGCCCCCCGCGCCGAGCGCCCCTCGCCGTTCGCCGACTGCGCCGCGCTGACCGCCGCGCCGGCCTCGGCCGCCCCCGCCCCCACCGCCGGGACGGGTGACCCGCTGCCCGAGCTGACCCTCAACTGCTTCACCGGGGGCGCCCCGGTGAACCTGCGGGAGGTGAAGGGCCCGGCGGTGGTCAACGTCTGGGCGTCCTGGTGCCCGCCCTGCCGCAAGGAGCTGCCCGCCTTCCAGCGGCTCAGCGAACGCGCCGACGGCCGGTTCCAGGTGATCGGGGTGAACAGCCGGGACAGCCGCGGCGGCGCCCAGTCCATCGGCGAGGACTTCGGCGTCCGCTTCCCGATGCTGGTCGACCAGGGGGACGCGTTCCAGCGGGCGCTGCGCCGCAACTCCTTCCCGCTCACCCTCTTCGTCGGCGCGGACGGCCGGGTCCGGCACGCCGACGCCAGCGGCGCGCTCGACGACGCCCGGCTCACCGAGCTGGTGCGGACGCACCTCGGCGTGGCGGTGGGCGCGTGACGGCGAGGAGCGAACCGGGCCTGCGAGCCCCGCAGTCGCGAACAGAGGTCGACCTGTGAACCGGCAACCGCCGCCGTGGCTGGCGCCGCTGCTCGGCCGGCTCGGCTCCGCCCGCGCCGAGGACTTCACCCGGCTCGCCACCCCGGAGAGCGGTGGCCGGGAGAGCGCCGTGCTGGTGCTGCTCGGCGAGGAACCGGACGGCGGCCCGGACGTGCTGGTCCTCCAGCGCGCCGCCACCCTGCGCAACCATGCCGGGCAGCCGGCCTTCCCCGGGGGCGCGGCCGACCCGGAGGACGCCGACGCCAGCGCCACCGCGCTGCGCGAGGCGAACGAGGAGGTCGGGCTCGACCCGACCAGCGTCACCGTGCTGGCCGAGCTGCCGAAGCTCTGGATCCCGGTCAGCGACTTCGTGGTCACCCCGGTGCTCGCCTGGTGGCACGCCCCGCACCCGGTGCACCCGCGGGAACCGGCCGAGGTCGCGCACGTCGCCCGGCTGCCGATCGCCGAGCTGGTCGACCCGGAGAACCGGATGCGGGTACGCCACCCGAGCGGCTGGATCGGCCCGGCCTTCTCGGCGCGCGGGATGCTGGTCTGGGGGTTCACCGCCGGAGTGCTGGCCACGCTGCTGGAGATGGGCGGCTGGGCGCGCCCGTGGCCGCGCGGCCGGGTGGTGGAACTGCCGCCGACCGCCGCCGCCCCGGCGCCCTCGGCCGGCACCGACGAGGTGGACGAGAGCCCCGTCCGCTGACCTGACCGTCACGTTGCGCGAGCGGTGGACCGGTTCCGTGCCGGCTGCCCGTACGCTGGACGCGTGTCCGTCGTGGATCTCGTCCTGCTCCTGCTCATGCTCGTGTTCGCGGTCAGCGGATACCGCCAGGGCTTCGCCATCGGGGCGCTGTCGCTCTCCGGTTTCTTCCTGGGCGCGCTGATCGGCCTCCAGGTCGGCCCGCTGATCGCCCGGCAGTTCGTCGACAGCGGGATCCGCGTGCTGATCTCCCTGGTCGCGATCTTCGGGCTCGCCGTGCTCGGTCAGGCGCTCGCCGGGTGGCTCGGCTCGCACCTGCGCAAGACGATCACCAACGACGTGGCCAAGCGGCTCGACGACATCGGCGGCGCGCTCGTGTCGCTCGTCGCCGTCATGCTGGTGGCCTGGCTGGTCGCGGTGCCGCTGGGCTCCTCCGCGGTGCCCGCGGTGGCCTCCTCGATCCGGAACAGCGCGCTGCTCACCGTGATCGACCGGATCCTGCCCGACAAGGCCCAGGAGCTCTCCACCGCGCTGCGGGACACGGTCGACACCAACGGCTTCCCGGACGTCTTCGGCGACCTCGCGCCCACCCGGGCCCGGCAGGTCTCCCCGCCCGACCCGACGCTCGCCGGTTCCACCGTCGTGGCCAACAGCCAGCGGGCGGTGGTCAAGGTGCTGGGCTCCGCGCCGAGCTGCGCCCGCCGGATCGAGGGCTCCGGCTTCGTGTACGCGGACGACCGGGTGATGACCAACGCGCACGTGGTGGCCGGCACCCGCTCGGTGGCGGTAGAGCTGCGCGGCGAGCGGTACGACGGTGAGGTGGTCGTCTACGACCCGGAGCGCGACCTCGCCGTGCTGCACGTGCCCGGGTTGCCCGGTCCGTCGCTGCGCTTCGCCGCCGGGCAGGCCGGCAGCGGCGCGGACGCGATCGTGCTGGGCTTCCCCCTCGACGGCCCGTACGACGCCCGGCCGGCCCGGGTGCGGGACGTGGACCAGATCACCGGACCCGACATCTACTCCTCCGGGGACGTGACCCGGGAGATCTACACCATCCGGGCGCTGGTGCGCAGCGGCAACTCGGGTGGCCCGCTGGTCTCGGCGAACGGACTGGTGCTCGGGGTGATCTTCGCGGCGGCGGCCGACGACCCGAACACCGGTTTCGCGGTGACCGCCGCCGAGGCTCGGCCGGTGGCGCTGGCCGGCGCGGAGCGTACCCGGGCGGTCGGCACCGGCGAGTGCACCTGAGCCGACCTGACGGCACCCGGCCGCGGCGGACGCCGGGTCAGCCGCGCGCGGCGGCGGGGGCCGCGTCGTCAGCCGGGCGGGTGACGGGCAGCTTGGTCCGACCCCAGGTCAGCGTCCGGTCGAGCACCGCCCGGGCCATGATCGCCACGCAGGTCCCGCCGTTGAGGAACGACGCCACCACGTCGCTGGGATGGTGCATGCCCCGGTACATCCGGGTGAACGCGACCCCGACCGGCACCAGGACCAGCAGCGCCCACCAGGTGATCTTCACCGGGGTGCGCTTCGCCCGCAGCGCCAGCAGCACCGCGATGCCGACGTAGAGCGCCACGGCGGCGGAGGTGTGCCCGGACGGGAAGCTGGAGGTGGGCGGCGAGACGCCCATGTGCTCGACGGCCGGCCGGCGGCGGTCGATGGTCATGGTGGTGAACAGGAAGATCAGCGCCTGCGCGGTCACCGCGGCGCAGAGGAAGAGCGGCTCCCGCCAGCGGTGCAGCACCAGTCGCAGCACCAGGGCCACCAGCACGGTGACCACGACGACCAGCTGGGTGCTGGCCAGCGTGCTGAACACCAGCGAGACGTGGTTCCATCCGGCGGTACGGTCGGCCGCCAGCTCGCGGTTGACCGCGTCTTCCACGGTGAACGGCCAGGTCCGGGTGAGGACCCGGGCGACCAGGAGACCCAGCCCCACCATGAGGGCGAAGAGCAGGGCAAGCGGCAGCAGTACGCGCTTGGTCACCTGGACCGCGACATTGGACATGGGCCGCCCAATACCCCACCGGGCGCGCAACTACGCGTGCCCCCGGCCCGCCTCGTCCAGGTCCGGCCCGGCCAGCTCCGGCTCGACCCCCTCCCGGGCGGTACGCGCCGGCCGCCGACCGGTCCGGCTGCGCCAGGTGCGGAAGGCGGCGGAGGTGGCCGCCACCACCGCGACGCCGAGCAGCCAACCGGCCAGCACGTCGCTGCTCCAGTGCACGCCGAGGGCGATCCGGCTGACGCCGGTCACCACCGCGAGCACGATCGCGGCGAACCACAGCGCCCAGCGCAGCGGTCGCCGGTCGTGGGTGAACGGCAGGAAGACCAGCAGCAGCACCCCGGCGGTCAGGGTGGCGTTCAGCGCGTGCCCGGACGGGAAGGAGAAGCCGGCCGCCCGGGCGACCGGGTCGAGCAGGTCCGGCCGGTGCCGCCCGACGAGCAGCTTGAGCAGCGCGCCGAGCAGCCCGCCCACCACCATCGTGGTGACCGCCCAGAGGGCCAGCCGCCGGGCCCGGCGCCACAGCAGCCAGGCGACGACGACGGCGGTGGCGACCCGCAGCGGGCCGGGCGCGAAGACGTCGGTCCACAGACTCATCAGCCGCACCCACGCCGGATGGGCGACGGCGTACCCGTGCAGCGCGTCGGTCACCGAGGCGTCCAACCGGAACAGCGGCGGCCAGGCCGCCAGCACCAGCAGGGCCAGCAGGGCGAACGGCACCAGCACCAGGAACGCCGCGGCGGCGGCCAGGGTGAGCCGGAGGCCCAGCGAATGGTCCTGGTCCAGCCGCCGGCTCCGCCAGGACCGCTCGACCGTGGACATCCGACTGTGCTCGCCCGACCCGCTCATTCCCCAAGCACTACCCAGCGGACGGCCCGGTCAGACCGGCGGTGCCGGGGTCACCGCCGCGACTGGCGGAACCTGCGGACCACCATCGCTGCGCCGGTGACCAGGGCGACGAAGAGGGCGAGGCCGGTCCAGAGCCGTTCCGGCGCGGAGTCGTCCGGCTGGCCCGCCGGGTGGGCCGTCCACCGGGTCTGCTGTTTCGGAGCGGCGAAGCTGAACGGGTCGGCGCCCCGCCCGGCCGCCCGGTCGCCCTGCCCCGGTCCGGGCGCCGCGCCGAAGCCCACCACGCCCGGGGAGTCGTTGTCGTCGAGCGGGTTGCGCCTTGCCGGCGGCACGTCGGCGGTCAGCGCGGCGACCGGGTCCACCATGCCGTACCCGAAGCGGTCGTCGCGGCCGGTGGGTCCCAGGTCCTTCGCGGTGGTGATCAGCCGGTTGACCACGTCCCCGGCGGACATCTGCGGGAAGCGGGCCCGGACCAGGGCGGCGGTCGCGGCCACCAGCGGGGACGCGAAGCTGGTGCCCTGCACCCGCCAGTACCCGCCGGTCGGCCCGCCGGGGCGGGCCCCGAAGAGTGCCGTGGCGGGGGCGGCGAGCGTGGTCTCGTGGCCGGTGATCGAGCCGGACCAGAGGTTCTGGGTGCTGCGTTCCAGGCCGGCGACGGCGAGCACGCCGGGCTCGCGGGCCGGGTACCAGACCTTGGTGCCGGTCGAGCTGGCGAGGTTGCCGGTGCAGGCGACCACCACGACGTCCCGGGCGAAGGCGTAGTCGAGGGCCGCCGCCAGGGCCGGGCTGTCGCCGCTGCCGCCGAGGGACAGGTTGATCACCCGGGCGCCGTTGTCGACCGCCCAGCGCACCCCCTTGGCGACGATCATCGCGTCGTCGTACCGGTTCTCGTCGTCGAGCACCCGCACGGGCAGGATCCTGGCGTCCGGGGCCAGCCCGACCACGCCCCGGTCGTCGTCGTTGCGGCCGGCGATCAGGCCGGCGACCGTGGTGCCGTGCCCCACCGGGTCCGGCCCCTCGGCGCCGTCCGGGGAGACCAGGTCGATGCCGGGCAGCACCTGACCGGCCAGGTCCGGGTGGGCGCCGTCCACCCCGGAGTCGATCACGGCCACGATCACGCCGCGCCCGGTCGAGTCGTGCCACGCGGTCCTGGCCTGCAACTCGTCGAGCTGCCACTGCTCCTGGCGGACCTGGTCGACCCGGCTCGGGGTGTCCACCGGGGCGAGCCAGCCCGCTTGCCGGGCGGCCGCCGGAGGGGCGTTGAACCGCCATGACGTCGCGAGCGGCGGGGTGGCCGTACGGGCCGGGGCGGCGTGCGCCGGCGGGGCGAGCGGGGCGGCGACCGCGGCGGCGACGGCCGCCACACCGAGCAGCGTGCGTCCCACGACATGTCGGGTGGCGGTCGGAACTCCGTGCCGATCCCTGGTCACATTCCCCAGCCATTTCGTCGCGACAGAATCATGCTGCTCGGAGATTACCGGGTTTCCCGTGCGTCACGGTGCAAGTCGGTGACTCCGGTCACGCCGGCGGCAGGTGGGCCAGTTGCACCAATCGGACCCCCTCCCTCCGGGTCACCAGCCGGCCCCGGCCCGGGGGCAACGGGCTCGCCTTCACCTGACCCACGAGCGCCCCCTCCTCCGGGCCGCCCGACATCACCAGACCGGCCGTGGAAAGCTCCCGCAGCCGCTGGATGATCGGCTCGTACTGGGTCCGGCCGGCGCCGCCGGAACGGCGGGCCAGCACCAGGTGCAGCCCGACGTCGCGGGCGTGCGGCAGGTGCTCCTCCAGGGCGCGCAGCGGGTTGGTCGGCCCGCCGGCCACCAGGTCGTAGTCGTCCACCAGCACGAACAGCTCCGGCCCCGACCACCAGGACCGGCTGCGCAGCTGGGCGGGGGTCACCTCGGGCCCGGGGATGCGGCCCTGGAGGTAGCCGGCCGCCGACTCGATCAGCTCGGCGGTGTGCGGGGCGGCGGCGCCGTACCCGATCAGGTGCGGCGTCTCGATCGTGCCCATCAGGCTGCGCCGGTAGTCCACCAGGATCACCCGGGCCTGCTCCGGGGCGAAGCGGGTGATGATCGAGGTGGCCAGCGCCCGCAGGAACGACGACTTGCCGCACTCGGCGTCGCCGAAGACCACGAAGTGCGGCTCGGCCGCGAAGTCCAGCACCACCGGGCGCAGGTCCGCCTCGGCCACCCCGACCGGGAAGGCCAGGCCGGTGGTCGCCGCGAGGTCCAGCTCGGCGTACGGCAACACCGGCGGGAGCAGCCGGACCCGGGGCACGGGCGGCCCGGCCCAGCCGGCGACGACCGCCTTGACCAGGTCCACCGTCTCCCCGCCCAGCCCGGCGACCCGGGGCTGGGCACCGAGGAAGTGCAGCCCCTCCGCGGTGATCCCCCGACCGGCCTGCTCCGGCACGTTCGCCGCCACCGCCCGCTTCACCACCACCGAGTCCGAGGGGTCACCGAGGCGCAGTTCGAGCCGGGAACCGAAGAGGTCGCGGATCGCCGGCCGGAAATCGGTCCAGCGCACGGAGGCGGCCACCACGTGCACGCCGTACGACAGGCCGCGGGTGGCGAGGTCGGTGACCAGCGGCTCCAGGTCCTCGTAGTCGTTGCGCAGGGTGCCCCAGCCGTCCACCACCAGGAACACGTCACCGAACGGGTCGGTCCCCGGCTGCCCGGTGGCCGGTGCCGCCGCCCGCCGCCGGCGCCACGCCGCCATCGACTCCACGCCCAGCTCGGCGAAGCGGCGTTCCCGCTCGGCCAGCAGGGTGCCGATCCCCCGACGGTACGGCGTACCGCGGTCGGCTCGGCGCGCCCGGCGACCCCGCCGACGTGCGGCAGGTCGCGCAGCACGCCGAGCGCCCCACCGCCGAAGTCGAGGCAGTAGACCTGCACCTCGGCCGGGGTGTGGGTGAGCGCCAGCGCGCAGATCAGCGTGCGCAGCAGGCTCGACTTGCCGCTCTGCGGCTGCCCGACCACCGCGACGTGCCCGGCCGCGCCGTCCAGCGCCAGCCAGGACAGGTCCCGGCGCTGCTCGTACGGCTTGTCGACCACCGCCACCGGCACCTGGAGGGCCCCGTGTAGCTCGGGATTGCCGACGGTGAGCCCGCGTACCGGGTCGGCGGCGACCGGGCCGAGCAGCTCGTCGAGGGTGGGCGAGCGGTCCAGCGGCGGCAGCCACACCTGGTGGGCCGGGGGACCCTACCCGGCCAGCCGGCCCACCAGCAGGTCGAGCAGGGTCTCGGTGGGGGCCTCCTCCTCGGCGGCGGGCAGCGCGGCCGGGGTGGCCGGCTCCGGCACCGGCACCAGGTGGGTGGAGAAGGCGAGCAGCCGGGGCCCACCGCTGCCGGCCGCGCCCGCCGGGCCGCCCCGGCGGCGGACCGCGCCGGAGACGTACGCGGCCTTGAAGCGGACCAGCGGGTCGGTGCCGGCGCGCAGGTAGCCGTGACCCGGGGAGCGGGGCAGCTCGTGCGCGTCGGGCACCCCGAGCACCGTCCGGGACTCCAGGGCGGAGAAGGTCCGCAACCCGATCCGGTACGACAGGTGGGTATCCAGTCCCCGTAGCCTCCCCTCTTCCAAGCGCTGGCTGGCGAGAGCAGGTGCACGCCGAGCGACCGGCCCAGCCGGCCGATCTGGACGAAGAGGTCGATGAAGTCGGGCTTGGCGGAGAGCAGCTCGGAGAACTCGTCGCAGATCAGCAGCAGCGACGGCAGCGGGGCGAGCGGGGTGCCCGCCGCGCGGGCCCGCTCGTAGTCGCGGAGGCTGGCGAAGTTGCCGGCCCGGCGCAGCAGCTCCTGCCGGCGGACCAGCTCGCCGTTGATCGCGTCGACCATCCGGTCGACCAGCGGCAGGGCGTCGGCCAGGTTGGTGATCACCGCGGCGGTGTGCGGCAACCGGTCGAACGAGGCGAAGGTCGCCCCGCCCTTGAAGTCGACCAGCACGAAGTTGAGCTGCTCCGAGCTGTGCGTGGCGGCCAGCCCGAGCACCAGCGTGCGGAGCAGCTCGGACTTGCCGGAGCCGGTGGCCCCGATGAGCAGGCCGTGCGGGCCCATGCCGTCCTGCGCGGACTCCTTGAGGTCCAGCTCGATGGCGCCACCGTCGGCGCCGACCCCGATCGGCACCCGCAGCCGGTCCCGGGCCGGTCGGGGCGCCCAACCCTGCTCGGCGGTGAAACCCTCCGGGTCGCCGAGGCCGAGCAGCTCGGGCAGGCCCGGCTCGGCGCCGGGCGGGCCGTCCGGTCCGCGTACCGTGCCGGCGAGCCGCAGCGGCGCGAGCCGGCGGGCGACCGCCTCCGCGTCGGCGAGCTCCAGCGCGTCGGCGGCGCCCACCTCGGCGACCCCCTCGGCGGAGTGCGAGTGCAGCCGGCCGTCGCCCAGGTCGAGCAGGAGGGCGTACCGGTCGAGCAGCCGCGGCGGCGGGGTGTCCAGGTCGATGACGGTGACCGCGTCGATGCCGCCGTCGCCGGCCAGGTCGGTGGCGCCGGTCAGGTCACCCCCGTCGAGCACCACCACCACGTGCGGCCCGTCGGTGGCCGGGCCGGCCGGGCTGAACCGCGACCGGATGGCCAGCACCTCGTCGAGGAGCCGTTCCAGTTCGGCGGCGGAGCTGCTGACCAGGCGGACCGGGCCGAGCGCGTCGGCGCGGCTCGGGTGCTGGGCGTGCGGCAGCCACTTGACCCAGTCCCAGAGCGCCCGCCGTTCCGGCCCGGCGCAGATCGCGATCAGCAGCTCGTCCGGGGCGTGGAAGACGGCGAGCTGGGCGAGCACGGCCCGCGCGAGGGCCTGCGCGGCCGGCGAGCCGGCGCCCCGCGCGCCGGCGGGGCCGCGGACGAAGACCCGGGCGAAGCTGCGCAGCGAGAGCGCCACCGGCAGGTCCGGCACCACCGAGTACGCGTCGAGGAAGCGCCGCAGCGCGCCCGCGGTCATCGGCTCCAGCTCCTCCAGCGGCCGGGTGACCGGCGGGACGAGCGGGGTGGCCAGCGTCTGCGGGCCAACGCCCACCCGGACCACCGCGAAGTCCGGGTCCCCCGGACGGCGTTCCCAGACCCGATGGCTGTCCACCGTGGACCAGAGCTTGCCCGGGTCGGGGTGCCGGTAGTAGATCCCGGCCCGCTGCGCCCCGGCGGTCTGCCGGACCCGGCGGCGCAGCGCGGTCAGGTGCCGCAGGTACTCCCGCCGGGCGGCCATCATCTCCGACTTCTTCGGGGTGCCGGTGGCGCTGCCCCACGAGGTCACCAGCATGGCCACCGAGGAGAGCCCGAACATGCCGCCCACCACGTACGAGTAGGCCCCGCCACCGCGGCCGAACATCATCGCCATCGCCACCGTGCCGCCGAGCATGGGCAGCACCATCAGCGCCTGCTGCCAGCGCCCGCCCGCCCCGACGGGGATCTCCGGCGGCGCGTCCACCGGCAGCTCACCGACCGGAATCTCCGGCGCGGGACGCCGCGGCGGGCGCTTGATGACGACAGTGGACACTGAGCCTCCCATGGCTCTCGGTAACCCGAGCCTGGCTCATCGTAGGTAAAGTCCTGTCGTCCGTCAGCCACCCTTCCCGCTCGATATGGAGATATGTCGATGACAGTCGGCCTGGCGCGGGTCACCATCAGCGCTCCCCAACGGAGGGTGGACGTGGCCCTGCCGGAACAGGTCCCGCTGGCCGAGCTGCTACCGGAGGTGCTCCGGCACGCCGGTGAGGGGCTGGCCGACGACGGGGAGCGGCACGGCGGCTGGGTGCTCCGACGTACCGACGGCGCGGTGCTGGCGACCGCGCAGGCGTTGCTGCCGCAGGGGGTGCGCGACGGCGAGGTGCTGCACCTGGTGCCGGCCCGCGCGCAGTGGCCCGAACTGGAGTACGACGACGTGGTCGAGGCGGTCGCCGACGGTGCCCGCCGTCGGGGCAGCGCCTGGTCGCCCGCCGCCACCCGGACCGCCACGCTGGCCGGGGCGGCCGTGCCGCTCGCCGTCGGGCTGCTCGCCGTGCTGGCCGGCGGCCCCGGGCAGCGCACCGGCTGGCCGGTCGCCGCCGCCGTGGCGCTGCTGCTCGTCCTCGCCGCCACGGCCGCCTCCCGGGCGTACGGGGACGGCCCGGCCGGCGCCACCCTCGGCGGGTACGCGCTGCCGTACGCCGCCGCGGCCGGCGCGCTCGCGGTCAGCTCGGGCGACCCGGTCGGCCCGTTCGGGCCGCTGCGCTGGCTGGGCGCCCCCGAGCTGCTGGCCGGCTCGGTGGCGCTGCTGCTGCTGTCGGTGCTCGGCCTGCTCGGTGTGGCCACCGGGTCCCGGGTCTTCTCCGCCGGCGCGACCGTCGGCGCGGTCGGCGGGCTCGCCGCGCTCGGTGGGCTGTTCCTCGACCCGGCGGCCACCGCGGCGGTGCTGCTCTGCGCGCTCGTCTTCACGCTCGGCGCGCTGCCGCTGCTGGCCATCCGGCTCGGCAAGCTGCCGTTGCCGCCGATCACCCTGCCGGCCGCCGGGCCCGGCGGGGAGGCGCACCCGGTCCGGGACCTGCCCGACCGGGGCCGGGTCCACGCGGCGGTGGCCCGGACCGAGGAGGTACTGACCGGGATGCTGCTCGGGCACGCCGTCCTGGCCGTCGCCGCCGCGGCGGTGCTCGCCACGGCGGGCGGGACGGCCGGGCGGCTGCTGGTCGCGGTCGGGTCGGCCGTGCTGCTGCTGCGGTCCCGGCTCTTCGTCGCGCTGCGGCACCGGGTGCCGACGGTCGCCGCCGGGCTGGCCGGAGCCGCCGTGCTCGGCGCGGTGCTCGCCGGCCGGGCCGGCTCCGCCGGCCTGCTCGCGCTGAGCGTCGGCGGGCTCGCCCTGGCCCTGGTCGCGGTGGCGGCCGGCACCACGTACGCCCGGCGGCCGGTCTCCCCGTACCTCGGCCGGCTGGCCGACCTCACCGACACCGCGCTGGTGGTCTCCGTGGTGCCGGTGGCCTGTGCGGTGCTCGACCTCTACGACCGGGCCCGCGACCTGCTCGGCTGAGACGCGAAGGTCCGGGTCGCCGAGCGACCCGGACCTGTCACACGTCCGATGATCAGTGCGCCTCGCCGTGCTCGGCGGCGTCCTTGGCGCGCTGGTACGAGGCGCGGATCTCGGCCTCCGCCTCGGTACGCCCCACCCAGGTGGCGCCCTCGACCGACTTGCCGGGCTCGAGGTCCTTGTACACCTCGAAGAAGTGCTGGATCTCCAGCCGGTCGAACTCGCCCAGGTGGTGGATGTCGCGCAGGTGCTCCTGGCGGGGGTCCTCGTAGGGCACGCAGAGGACCTTGTCGTCGCCGCCCTTCTCGTCCGTCATCCGGAACATGCCGATGGTGCGGCAGCGGATCAGGCAGCCCGGGAAGGTGGGCTCGGGGACCAGCACCAGCGCGTCCAGCGGGTCGCCGTCCTCGCCCAGGGTGCCCTCGATGAAGCCGTAGTCGGCCGGGTACTGCGTGGAGGTGAAGAGGGTACGGTCCAGCCGGATCCGGCCGGTCGCGTGGTCCACCTCGTACTTGTTGCGGTGACCCTTCGGGATCTCAACCGTGACGTCGAAATCCATCTTCCACGCTCCCTCGTTTGCCCACGCTGGCTAACGGAAACCAGTGGCGCCGCTCCCCGGACAGGTGAATGCGCACCCGCCGGCTCCGGCCGCCGCATAGTGTTCGGACCGAAGTAGTGTCACCCAAGGTGCTTTTCGACGGGGGAGGAGGGGGTCGTGGGGAGGGAAGATTCACACTACCGCCCGGAGGGGGTTGACGGGCGGAAGTTCGGCGGTCCCGGTTCCGGCGGCGCCTCCGGGCGCGTCCCGGTCCCGGACGCCCAGTTTCCCCGCCTGCCGGGCGACCCCGGGCGTCGCCCGGACGCCGGCTCCGCGCCGGTCGGCCGGGCGAACCCGCAGCGGTACGGCCCCGACCCGGTAGGCCGGGCGAACCCGCCTTCGTACGGCCCGGAGCCGGTGGGCCGGGCGAACCCGCAGTCGTACGGCCCCGAGCCGGTGGGCCGGGCCAACCCGCAGCAGTACGGCCCCGGGTCGGCCGGCCCCTATGGTGCCGAGCCGGTGGGCCGGGCCCGCCCGGAGCAGTTCGCCGGCCGGGCCGAGCCGTCGCCCTACGGTGGCGGTCAGGTGCGCTGGCCGGACCAGGACGGCCCGGGCGGCGGCCCGGTGGGTCGGGCCGCCCCGCCGGCCGCTCCCGAGCCCCCGCCGGCCCGTCGTCGGCGGCGGCTCCCGCTGGCCGTGCTCGCCACCGTGCTGGTCGTCGTGCTGGCCGCGGTCGGGTTGGCCGTGGTGCGGCCCGGGCCGGTGGCCGGCTGGCTGGGTGGCGAGACCGCCGCGACGTCGGCGAGCGCCCAGCCCCCCGAGCCCGACCCGGCGGCGGTGCTCGCCGGTCCGGACGCCAACGCCCCGATCCCGTCCGCCGACGGGGTACGCGCCGCGCTCGACCCGCTGGTCCGCGCGGCGGCCCTCGGCGACCGGGTGAACGTGTCGGTGGCGGACGTGACCACCGGAAATGCGCTGTACGGCGCCGGCCAGGACGCGCCCACGGTGCCCGCCTCGGTGACCAAGCTGGCGACCGCGGTGACGGTGCTGGCCGCCCGGGGTCCCGCGTACCGGATCCCGACCCGCGCGGTGGCCGGCGCGACCCCCGGCGAGGTGGTCATCGTCGGCGGTGGTGACCCGACCCTGGCCGTGGACAAGAACGGCTTCTACCCGGGCGCGGCCCGGCTGGACGACCTGGCGGCCCAGGTCCGCAAGGCGCTGGGCGGCACCGCGCCGACCAAGGTGACCGTCGACTCGTCCCTGTTCAGCGGCCCGGTGTACGAGCCGGGCTGGGACGCCGACATTCCCACCGGCGGCTTCGGCGCGGCGATCACCGCGCTGATGACCGACGGCGCCCGCCGGGACCCCGAGGAGGCCCGGCGGAACTCCGAGGCCACCAACCACGCGGCCGAGCGGGTGCCCCAGCCCGACCTGATGGCCGGCCGGCAGTTCGCCCGGCTGCTCGGGCTCTCCGGGGACGCCGACGTGAAGCGGGGCAAGGCTCCCGCCGCGTCCGGTGCCAGCGCGGCGGCCGGGGCGCCGACGCCCGGCACCGAGCTGGGCAAGGTCGAGTCGCTGCCGATGGTCCGGCTGGTCGACATCATGATCAGCGACAGTGACAACGTGATCGCCGAGACGCTCGCCCGTCAGGTGGCACTGGCCCGGAACAAGCCGGCCTCCTTCGCCGGTGGCGCTGCGGCGACCGACGCGGTGATCGGCGAGCTGGGGCTGCCCGCCGACGAGATCAGCCTCGCCGACGGCAGCGGCCTGTCCCGGACCAACCGGATCAGCCCGTCGCTGCTGACCGACCTGATTACCCTCGCCGGCAACGGCAGTCACCCCGAGCTGGCGGCGATCTTCGGGGGCCTGCCGGTGGGCGGCTGGTCCGGCACCCTCGACGAGCGTTACCAGGCGGCGGTGACGAAGGCCGGGGCCGGCGTGGTCCGAGCCAAGACCGGGACGCTGACCGGGGTCAACGCCATCGCCGGGCTGGTCACCACGGCCGACGGCCGGCTGCTGACGTTCGCGGTGCTGACCGACCAGGCGCCGCCGGACACCCTGGACGCCACCCGGCAGGCCCTCGACCGGATCACCTCGGCGCTGGCCGGCTGCGGCTGCCGCTGATCCGCGCGGGCGGTGGGATCGGCGTCGATCCCGGTCGCGACCCCGGGCTGGGGTGTTCCGGCGCGGGTACGGTGGGTGCATGGCGCAGTTCGTGGACTGGGATCTGGCCGCCGCGACCGCGGGGGCGCTGGGCAAGTCGGGCCCCCGGGTGTCGTATGCCGAGGCCACCGACGTGGTCGGCGAGCTGCGGCGGCTGACCGAGGAGGCGGCCGGGCACGTCGCCGACTACACCGGGCTGCGTTCGCAGGTCGCCCACCCGCCGGTGAAGGTGGTGGACCGCCGGGACTGGGCGGCCGCCAACATCGCCGGGCTCCGTGAGGTGATCACCCCGCTGGTGAACCGGCTCTCCGGGGACAAGCGGCCCGGGCCGCTGACCGAGGCGATCGGCTCCCGACTGACCGGGGTGCAGGCCGGCACCGTGCTGGCCTACCTCTCCGGCCGGGTCCTCGGCCAGTACGAGGTCTTCTCCGGCGATCCGGGCCAGCTGCTGCTGGTGGCGCCGAACATCGTCGAGGTGGAGCGGAAGCTGGGCTGCGACCCGAGGGACTTCCGGCTCTGGGTCTGCCTGCACGAGGTGACCCACCGGACCCAGTTCACCTCCGTGCCGTGGATGCGCGCCTACTTTCTCGGCGAGGTGCAGGCGTTCGTCGACGCCTCGCAGGGCGGCGAGCACCTGCTGGAGCGGCTGCGGCGCGGCGTGGCCACCCTCTCCGACGCGGTGAAGGATCCGGAGAGCCGGGCCAGCGTGCTGGACATCGTGCAGACCCCCGCCCAGCGGGCGGTGCTCGACCGGCTGACCGCGCTGATGACCCTCCTGGAGGGGCACGCCGAGTTCGTGATGGACGGCGTCGGCCCGCAGGTGATCCCGAGCGTCGAGTCGATCCGGGCCGCGTTCAACCGGCGCCGCGAGTCCGGCAACCCGCTGGAGAAGGCGATCCGCCGGCTGCTCGGCATCGAGGTCAAGATGCGGCAGTACGCCGAGGGCCGCAAGTTCGTCCACGGGGTGGTCGAGCGGGTCGGCATGGAGGGCTTCAACAAGATCTTCGGCTCGCCGCTGACCCTGCCCCGGCTGGAGGAGCTGGGCGACCCGGACGCCTGGGTGGCCCGGGTGCACGGGCCGGCCGCCGCCACCCCGACCGCCGGCTGAGCCGTCCGCCGTGGCCGCGCTCGCCCCGCCGGTCGCCGCGGTCCGGGTCGCGGTCCGCCGGGCGCTGGCCGGGCTGACCGGGGACGGGCCGGTGCTGGTCGCCTGCTCCGGCGGCGCCGACTCGCTCGCCCTGGCGGCCGCCACCGCCTTCGTCGCGCCTCGGCTCGGCCGACGGGCCGGCCTGGTGACCGTGGACCACGGCCTGCAACCGGGCTCGGCCGAGCGCGCCGACGCGGTGGCCCGGTGGGCCGCCGGGATCGGGCTCGACCCGGTGGACGCGGTCCCGGTGACCGTCGCCGGCCGGCCGGGCGGCCCCGAGGCGGCCGCCCGGGAGGCGCGCTACCAGGCCCTCGTCGCCGCCGCCCGCCGGCACGACGCCGCCGCGCTGCTGCTCGGCCACACCCGCGACGACCAGGCCGAGACCGTGCTGCTCGCGCTGGCCCGGGGCGCCGGCCCGCGGGGCCTCGCCGGGATGCCGGAACGCCGGGAGCTGGACGGGGTGCCGCTGCTCCGGCCGCTGCTGGACGTCGGCCGGGACGACACCCGCAAGGCCTGCGCCGCGCTGGGGCTCACCCCGTGGGAGGACCCGCACAACGCCGACCCGGCGTACGCCCGGGCCCGGGTCCGCTCCGACGTGCTGCCGGCGCTGGTCCGGGCGCTCGGCCCGGGGGTGCTGGACAACCTGGCCCGGACCGCCCGTCTGGTGGCCGCCGACACCGCCGCGTTGGACGACCTGGCCGCCGCCGCACTCGCAGCCGCCCGGCTTGCCGACGATGGGCTGTCGGTCGACGTGCTGGTCGCGCTGTCCCCAGCGGTCCGTACCCGGGTACTGCACGCCTGGGCCCGGGAACTGGGCGCGGCACCGGCCGCCCTGTCGCACCGACACGTCGCCGCGCTGGACGCCCTGGTCACCGGCTGGCACGGACAGGGCGTAGTCCATCTACCCGGCGGTCTGCGCGTGGCCCGCCGGAAGGGCCGGCTCACCCTCAGCGACCCCCGCTGAGCCGCCCCGGTCCGCCGCGTTCTCCCGTGCCGGGGTCGGCCCGGTCGCCCGCCGGCGGACGGACCCTGTGCGCAGCCTTTGCTCTGCTGCAGCGGAGGCAACACCTGTCCGTCCACGTGTTGCGTGGGTTGAAGCAGAGCAAAGGGAATGAGGTGACACCCGGCGGCCGGCTGGTGTGCCGGGGCGCCGGCTGGTGATCAGACCTCGGCGCGTTCCCGGAAGGTCGTCCGGTAGGCGTTCGGGGTGGTGCCGACCCGACGGGTGAAGTGGTGCCGCAGCGCCGCCGCGTCGCCGAAGCCGGCCTGGTCGGCCACGGTCTCCACGCTCAACCGGGTCTCCTCCAGCAGCCGCCGGGCCAGCAGCACCCGCTGGTTGGTCAGCCAGTCGTGCGGGGTGGTGCCGGTCTCCGCGCGGAACCGGCGGGCGAAGGTACGGGGCGCCATGCCGGCCCGCGCGGCGAGTTCCTCCACGGTCACCGTCCGGTCCAGGTGGCCCATCAGCCATTCCAGCACCGGCTCCAGGGTGGGCGCCTCCGGCGCCTTCGGGATCGGCGCCTCGACGTACTGGGACTGGCCGCCGTCGCGGTGCGGCGGGACGACCATCCGGCGGGCCAGCCGGGTGGCGGTCGCCGAGCCGTGCTCCTGGCGGACCAGGTGCAGGCACGCGTCGATCCCGGCGGCGGTGCCAGCGCTGGTCAGCAGCTTGCCGTCCTGCACGTAGAGGGAGTTGCACTGGACCCTCGCCGCCGGGAAGCGCTGTTGCAGGTCGTCGACGTGCCGCCAGTGGGTGGTGCAGTCCCGCCCGTCGAGCAGCCCCGCCTCGCCCAACAGGAAGGCGCCGGAGCAGACGCTGAGCAGCCAGGCACCCCGGTCGGCGGCCCGGCGCAGCGCGTCGAGCACGGCAGCGGGGACGCTCGTCCCTTCCGGGTGCGCCGGCACGGCGACCAGGTCGGCGTCCTCGACCGGGGTGAGGTCGGCGTGCGGGGTGAGCAGGAAACCGGAGCGACTGCGCACCGGTCCGCCGTCGGCGGTGCAGACGTCGAAGCGGTAGCCGGGGAAACCGTCGGCGGTCCGGTCGGTGCCGAACACCTCCGCCAGGACGCCGAGTTCGAACGCGGCGACCTGTTCCAGCGCGATGACGGCGACCGAACGCAACATGTGACGAGGGTAACCGCAGAGGTGGCAGTAAATCGATGCCCACTGGCATTCCTGCCACTTTCCGGTTGGTCCTGGCCGTCAGAGACTGGTCTCAGTCCGGTGCGCACCGGCGGCGAAACCGACATCAACCACGCGAAAGCGAGCGCCGCCATGGAGTTCCTGCTGCTCTTCCTCTTCCTCCTCGTCCTGGCCGTCGCCTCGGCCGCTGGCCTGGGCGCCGACACCCGCGACTCGGCCGACTGGAAGCCCACCGCCGACGGCCGCCGCTGGCGCTCCGGCACCTGCTGAGGTGATTTGCACCTTCCACGCCGAACATCCCCGGCGGGACCGCGCCAAAAGGGGCGGCCCCGCCGACGGAGGCCATCCGGCGTACGGCAGGCTAGGAGCATGGCTGACGGCTCCTGGTACGACGCCGACATCGACCACGTGATCATTTCCGAGGCGCAGATCCGCGAGAAGACCGCGGAGCTGGCCAAGCAGATCTCCGCGGACTACGCGCACGTCGAGGACGGGCTCCTGCTCGTCTGCGTGCTCAAGGGCGCGGTCATGTTCATGGCCGACTTCGCCCGGGCGCTCGGCCGCCAGGGTCCCCCCGCCGAGCTGGAGTTCATGGCCGTCTCCTCCTACGGCCAGGGCACCACCTCCTCCGGGGTGGTCCGGATCCTCAAGGACCTGGACCGGGACATCGCCGGCCGGCACGTGGTGGTGGTCGAGGACATCGTCGACTCCGGCCTGACCCTCTCCTGGCTGCTGCGCTACCTGGAGTCGCGCTCGGCGGCGAGCGTCGAGGTGGTCGCGCTGTTCCGCAAGCCCGACGCGGTCAAGGTGCCGGTCCCGGTCAAGTACGTCGGCTTCGACATCCCGACCGAGTTCGTCGTCGGCTACGGCCTCGACTTCGGCGAGCGGTACCGGGAGCTCCCCTACGTCGGCGTGCTCAAGCCCGAGGTCTACGCCCGCGCCTGAGCCGCCCCGCCGACCTGCGGGTATCGGCGCTCGTCGAGCGGACGTTCAGCGGACTCTCAGCTCACCGGGCTACGGTAGGGACCGGTGGCGTGGAGGCAACCCTCCCCGTCACGCCGGCCCAAACCCCGGTTCGCCGTACGCGTAAGTGCTGGGCTCGCAAGCTCACATCTGGCACGAACGGTGTACCGTCGAATGACCGCGGCGCGGCAGTTCGCGCGCTTCGGGGTCGAGGCCGGCCCGCACGGCGGCTCCGGCCGCCGCCCGAGGCGGCGACACCATTCAGACGGTCAGGACGTCGATCAGGAGGATGCGGGCGTCTCGGCGCCCGACAACAGTATGGAACGTACGCGTTTCTTCCGCCGACCGGTGGTCTGGATCATCCTGGTCATCCTCGGCGCCGTTGTGCTCAGTCAGCTGTTCACCGCTGGTCCCAGCTACCACCGGGTGGACACTTCCGTTGCGCTCGACCAGCTCCACACGGCCAAGATCAACAAGGCGGTCTTCCAGGACAAGGAGCAGACGCTCCAGCTCGACCTGACCCAGAAGACCAAGTTCGGTGAGACCACCACCGACAAGATCGAGGCGCAGTTCCCGTACCAGGCCGGCGACCAGGTCTGGAACGAGGTGCTGGCCGCCAAGGCCGCGAACCGGGTCACCGGCCCGGCGGACACCAAGGTCTCCTCGGACAGCGTCTGGGTGAGCCTGCTGGTCAACCTGCTCCCCATCGCCCTGCTGGTGCTCCTGCTGCTGTTCTTCATGTCGCAGATGCAGGGCGGCGGCTCCCGGGTGCTCAACTTCGGCAAGTCCAAGGCGAAGATGATCACCAAGGACACGCCGAAGACCACCTTCGCGGACGTGGCCGGGGCCGAGGAGGCCGTCGAGGAGCTGCACGAGATCAAGGACTTCCTGCAGAACCCGGCGAAGTACCAGGCCCTGGGCGCCAAGATCCCGAAGGGCGTGCTGCTCTTCGGCCCGCCCGGTACCGGTAAGACCCTGCTCGCCCGGGCCGTCGCCGGCGAGGCCGGCGTGCCGTTCTACTCGATCTCGGGCTCGGACTTCGTCGAGATGTTCGTCGGTGTCGGCGCCAGCCGGGTCCGCGACCTGTTCGAGCAGGCCAAGTCGAACGCCCCGGCGATCGTCTTCGTCGACGAGATCGACGCGGTCGGCCGGCACCGTGGCGCCGGCATGGGCGGCGGTCACGACGAGCGCGAGCAGACGCTCAACCAGCTGCTCGTCGAGATGGACGGCTTCGACACCAAGGGCGGGGTCATCCTGATCGCCGCCACCAACCGGCCGGACATCCTCGACCCGGCGCTGCTGCGCCCGGGCCGCTTCGACCGGCAGATCCCGGTGGACGCCCCCGACATGGAGGGCCGCAAGGCCATCCTGCGGGTGCACGCCAAGGGCAAGCCGTTCACGCCCGACGTCGACCTCGACGCGGTCGCCCGGCGTACCCCGGGCTTCTCCGGCGCCGACCTGGCCAACGTGATCAACGAGTCGGCCCTGCTCACCGCCCGCAAGGGCGAGCGGGCGATCAGCAACGACTCGCTGGAGGAGTCGATCGACCGGGTGATCGCCGGTCCGCAGCGGCGGACCCGGGTGATGAGCGACCAGGAGAAGAAGATCACCGCGTACCACGAGGGTGGGCACGCGCTGGTCGCCTGGGCGCTGCCGCACGCCGCGCCCGTGCACAAGGTGACGATCCTGTCCCGCGGCCGCTCGCTGGGCCACACTCTGGTCCTGCCGACCGAGGACAAGTACACCCAGACCCGGGCCGAGATGATCGACACCCTGGCGTACGCGCTGGGCGGCCGGGCCGCGGAGGAACTGGTCTTCCACGAGCCCACCACCGGCGCCGGCAACGACATCGAGAAGGCCACCCAGCTGGCCCGCGCGATGATCACCCAGTACGGCATGAGCTCCAAGCTCGGCGCGATCAAGTACGGCACCAGCGGTGACGAGCCGTTCCTCGGCCGCAACATGGGCCACGAGCGGGACTACTCCGATTCGGTGGCGGCCGAGATCGACGGCGAGATGCGCGCCCTGATCGAGCTGGCCCACGACGAGGCCTGGGAGATCCTGGTGGAGTACCGGGACGTGCTGGACAACATGGTCCTGGAGCTGATCGAGAAGGAGACCCTCTCCACCGCCGACATGGCCCGGATCTGCGCCCGGGTGGTGAAGCGCCCGCCGATGGCCCCGTACCACGGCTTCGGCAAGCGTCAGCCCTCCACCGAGCCGCCGGTGCTCACCCCGGCCGAGAAGGACAAGCTCAAGGCGCAGGCTCAGGCCGACGGCGCCTCGGTCGGCGGCTCCTCGAACAACTCGGACGGTACCCACTGAACACGGACGCCGCGGCCAGCCCCGACAAGGGGCTGGCCGCCTCGTTGACCGAGCCCGACGGTGACGAGGCGCTCGACTACGTCGCCGCTCGACTGATCAGCGGCAAGCTCACCGGCCGGCCGGTCGAGGAAACCATGGACCTGGGCCGGATCGAGAAGGCCGTCCGCGAGATCCTCATCGCGGTCGGCGAGGACCCGGACCGGGACGGCCTCCGGCAGACGCCGGCCCGGGTCGCCCGCGCGTACGCCGAACTCTTCGCCGGTCTCCGGGTCGACCCGGCCCAGGTGCTCAGCACCACCTTCGAGGCCAACCACGAGGAGCTGGTGCTCGTCCGGGACATCGACGTGATGAGCCTCTGCGAGCACCACCTGCTCCCCTTCCGGGGCAGCGCGCACATCGGCTACATCCCGGGACCGGACGGCCGGATCACCGGCCTGTCCAAGCTGGCCCGACTGGTCGAGGTCTTCGCCCGGCGCCCGCAGGTGCAGGAGCGGCTCACCTCGCAGATCGCCGACCTGCTGATGAGCAAGCTGGAACCGCGCGGCGTCATCGTCGTGCTCGAGTGCGAGCACATGTGCATGGCGATGCGCGGCATCCAGAAGAGCGGCGCCAAGACCATCACCTCGGCGGTCCGCGGCGTGCTCCAGCGCGACGCGAAGTCCCGCGCCGAAGCGATGTCCCTGATCATCCCCCGCTGACCCGGCGCGGCCGACGAACCCGTCGGCCCGATCAGCCGGCCAGCATCGCCAGGACGATCCCGGCGGTGGTCGCCACCGCCGGGACCAGGCAGACCAGTGCCCCGAACCGGGGTGTCCGGTCCACCCGGTCCTCCGGCCGGGGCCGGAACAGCCGGCCCACCGCCAGCCAGCCCGCCATGAAGGCCACCGCCGGCATCGGCAGCCCGACCACCAGCGCCAGGACGCTCGCCAGCCCCGGGCCGGTGCCGAGCAGGACCAGCAACTGGATCAGCGGGACCACCAGGGCCAGCGGCCCGTACACCAGCAGGTTGCGGGGCCGGGACGGCCAGCGCGCCAGCCGGGGCAGTCCCCGCGCGGCCAGCGCGTCGTCCGCGGCGTCGGCCCACCGGCGGGCCGCCTGCAGCGAGGTCAGCACCGCCGCCGGCCCGGCCGACATCGACCGGGCCGCCTCGGTCAGCTCCGGCGGGGTCGGCTGCAACGAGATCGCCGGCACCCCGAGTTCCCGCAGTTGCGCCTGCTGCGGGGCCAGCCGGGCCCGGACGACGCTCAGCTCCTCCCGGGCGGCCTGCACCGAGCGGGCCTGCTCGCTGGCGGCGGTCGTCGCGGCCCGGCGTACCCCGTCGAGCTGGCGCGCGGCGGCGACATAGTCCGCCCAGGCCGCCGCGGCCGGATCCGGGGAGTCGGCCGGGGGGCGGCCCGGCCGGGG